>JBICHT010000001.1:0-14832 GCA_043101125.1 Phycisphaerales bacterium JB050
GTCCGCACCCAACTCGTTCACACACGCCACCATGTACTCGATCGCCACACCACGATCCGTCGACTGACGCACCGAATCCGGCGTCGTCCGATCCGCCCAACGCGCCGGCTGATCGCTGTTCGTCCGCTGCCAGTCCAAGAACCGGATCACCCGAAACGGACGCAGACGCTCCAACCACAGCGGGTGAAACGGGCTCTCCGCGCCCTCGAACCCCGGCATCCACACCCTGATGTTCCGCACCGGGTCGTGCCGCGCAGACCGCACGATCTTCAGATAAATCCCGCCGTCCGCGTGACGCACATCGAGCTCAATCCGCCCCGGCTCCCGCTTCACCACACGCGCCGCGAAACGGAACTCGATCTCTCCGTCACCCTCATAGGTGCACACATACCGCCCCTCGGGGTAGTGCGGACTCATGTCCCGGAGCATCAGCGTCCCCGCCGCCTGACCCGGCTTCAACAGCGGCCAGCCCTCCGGCGTGGTCTCAAGCCGCTCCCCCGTGTCCCACTCGCTCCCGTCGGCCCGCTGCGCAATCCATCCCCGGGAATGCTTGAACACATCCACAAACGGCCACGCCTTGTTCCAGTCCGTGACATTCGCCAGGTTGATGCCCATCGGTACACGCCCATCGGAAGTATCAACCGGCGCAGCAAAAATCGGCACCCCGCTCAGCAGCAGCGCACCGATCATCGCGACCAAAGCTCGAAACCGCATGGCCTCAGCGACGCCGACGCAGGCCCATCACGCCGACCAACGCGAGCGCAACGCCCGTCGCCGGAGCCGGAATCGTCGCCCGCGTATACGCGAATGTTCCACCCGCGCCCGGGGTCATGCCCCAGTCCGTGAACACCAGATCCACATACGCATCCTCCGCCTCCAGATACAGCACCGCGTTCACACCAACCGTCGCCGGGGGGTTGCCGCCAGCCGCGCTCTGCCAGCTCGAGAAACTCGCGAGCGTCAGCGATCCGTCGATCACATCCTGCACCGTCCCGCCGAAGTACCACCGCGTCCCGAGCGGGCTGCCGCCGCCGTACGCAGACTCTTGAATCGGGTTGAAAATCCCCCGGCTGTTCGCCCGCGTGATCGCAACCTGATCCGTAATCGTGTCCCAATTCGCCGGATCGGTCCAATCCACGAACGATCCCTTCACGAAATCGATCGTGCCATCCGAGGCCTGGTAATAGGTCTGACCCAACGCGCCGCCGCTGAACGCCCAAAGCATCCCGGCCATCACGCCGGCTCTCATCCACATCCCTGTCATCTCTCTTCTCCTCAGGTGAGTCGCAATAACGCTGTTCTCCCGTTTCACCCTACACCGAATCCGACGGAGAACCAATCCAATTCCACTCTCTCCAGCACAATCGCCCGCCTTCAAACAACCTCACGCCCATCGCATCGAGCCGTAGCCACAAACCCCAATTTCCCACCCAGAACAGGCGAATAACCGCGCCCGGTCTCGGACAGAACATGAGTTTCAGCCCACACCGCCAGACATCTCGTAAATCTCAGCATCCTCCCATCCGAAAAGATTGGGGTGCTCCACGACCCTTGAGCGCCGTCGAGGAAGCACTGTGCAGCAGGAGCAACAGCCCAATCCCGCGTCCCACTTCCGAGCAATCTGTGTGCTTGCCCTCGGTGCCATCGCGCTCCTCACCATCACCGCACAATTCGTATTCGGCACCCTGATCGACCGAATGGCATACGACGCCACCCTCGTCAATGTCGCCGGACGCCAGCGGATGCTCAGCCAGCGCATCACCGGACAGTGTGAATCCCTCGTCCGCGCCGTGCTCTCCGACGACAACGACCACGCCGCCGAAGCCTCCAACGCGATCGGACAAACCGCCGATCTCTGGCAGTCCAGCCACCGCGCCCTCGTCGAACGCGACCCGCAATTCGGCCTCAAAGGCACAAACCCTGAGCACATCGCCGAGCACCTCAACGAACTCGGCCAACTCCTCAACCAGACCACATCCCTGGCTCAGGACATGCGCGACCTCGCCAACCAAGCCGCGTCCACACCCGACGTCGCCGAGCAACTCCAAGCACGGCTCACAAGCATCACACAAGCCACCGAAACCTTCCTCCCCCAAATGGACACCGTCGTCGGCCTCTACGAGCAAACCGTCAAACACGATGTGGCTCGCCTCAGCACGCTCGACCGCTCACTCGGAGTCGCCACACTCCTCATCATCCTCGCCGAGGCACTGCTCATCTTCGAACCAGCGGTCCGTCGCCTCGCCCGACCACCCCGCCAGATCGAGAACGCAAACCTTCCACTCCGCCCACTCGCCAGCATCGCACACCGAACCTCCAACGGCGCCGTCCTCACCGATGCCGACCGACGCATCACCTGGGCCAACGAAGGCTTCACACGAATCACTGGCTACACCTCCGACGAAGTGATCGGTCGATCACCCGCCGCATTCCTCCAGTGCGACCACACCAACCCCGAAACCGTCCTCAGAATCCGTGAGGCACTCCGCAACGGCGACCCCTTCCACGGCACCATCCGCAACCGAAAGAAAGACGGCTCCGAGTACTGGGTCGACCTCGACATTCAGCCAGAACTCAACGACCGTGGCGACATCACCGGCTACATCGCCGTCCAGAACGACATCACCCAACAGATCGATACCACCGAACGACTCTCGAGCGTGTTCGAAACACTCAGCGAAGGCCTCATCGAAACCGATCGACACGGCCAGATCGTGCGCTGCAACCCCGCCGCCGAACGCATCCTCGGCATACCAAGCGAGTCCATCTGCACACGCACCATCCACGACGAGCGATGGGAAATGATCTCGGAAGACGGCGACCCGCTCTCCATCGAGCAGCACTCGATCCTCCACACGCTCGCGACCGGCGAACCCGTCAAAGGCTTCATCCACGGCCTGCGCCTGCCCGACGGCAAAATCCGTTGGCTCTCCGTCAGCACACAAGCCATGCGCGACATCGACGGCAAAGTCGCCGGCGCGGTCATCAGCCTGAGCGACATCACCCAACAGCGCAACTACACCCGTCGCCTCGAAATGATCATCCAGGGCGCCACCCTCGGAACCTGGGACTGGAACATCCAGACCGACGAAATCGACTTCAACCAGATCTGGGCGAACATGCTCGGCTACGAACTCCACGAGATCGAACCCAACGCCCGAGGCTGGGAAACGCTCGTCCACCCCGACGACCTCCCCCGAGTACGACAAACCCTCAGCGACCACCTCGAAGGTCGCAGCCCGCTCTACATCTGCGAACACCGCCTCAAGCGCAAAGACGGAACATGGGCCTGGGTCCTCAACTCCGGACAGGTCCTCGAACGCGACCGCAAGGGAAATCCCATCCGAGCCGCTGGCATCCACCTCGACATCACACGCACCAAAGAAACCGAACTCCGCCTCATCGAAGCCGAGAACCGCGCCACACAAGCCAACCAGGCCAAAAGCGAATTCCTCGCCAACATGAGCCATGAGATCCGCACACCGATGACCGCCATCCTTGGCTACACCGACCTGCTCCTCGACGACCTCGCATCCAACTCGACTCCCGACAGTCGACGCGAATACCTCCACACCATCCGACGCAACGGCGAACACCTCCTCATGATCATCAACGACATCCTCGACCTCTCCAAAATCGAAGCCGGCAAAATGTCCGTCGAGTCCATCCCCGCCGATCCAGCACAGATCCTGCACGAAGTCGCCGCACTCATGTCCGTCAAGGCCAAAGCCAAAGCCATCTCACTCGACTTCCACTACGAATCCAAAATCCCCGCCACCATCCAGACCGACCCCGTCCGCCTGCGCCAGATCCTCGTCAACCTCGTCGGCAACGCCATCAAGTTCACCGAACTCGGCAAAGTCACCGTCTCCGTCCGGCTCGACCACGCCGCAACCAACTCCCCCAAACTCCGCTTCGCCGTCACCGACACCGGCATCGGCATGACCCCGGAGCAACAGGCCAACCTCTTCCAGGCCTTCCAGCAGGCAGACACCACCACCACCCGGAGATTCGGCGGCTCCGGACTCGGCCTCCGCATCAGCCGAACCCTCGCCCAGATGCTCGGCGGCGATGTCACCGTCACCAGCCAGCGAGGCCGAGGCAGCACCTTCGAGTTCACCATCGACACCGGACCCCTCGAAGGCATCGAACTCATCATCCCCCGCCACAGCAAGCACACCCCGACCCCCCCTGTGAAACAACCGCACAACCCCGCGACCGCAGACAAACCCCTCGCCGGGCGGCGCATCTTCTTTTGCGAAGACGGCCCCGACAACCAACGCCTCATCGGCCACCACCTCCGCAAAGCCGGCGCCGAGGTCACCGTCTTCGAAAACGGACTCCTCTGCCTCCAGGCCATGACCAACGACGGCACCACCGAAGGCAACCTCCTCGCCGATCCACCGTGCGATGTCGTCCTCACCGATATGCAGATGCCCGAGATGGACGGCTACACACTCGCCAACACACTCCGAAGCAAAGGCTGGACCGGACCGATAATCGCGCTCACCGCGCACGCCATGGAAAGCGACTTCCAGAAATGCCTCCAGTGCGGCTGCGACGGCTACGCCACCAAACCCATCGAGAAGGACGACCTCATCGGCATCTGCGCCACCGATCGACCCGCTGACTACCGGAAAATGGCCGCCTGATAATCCGCAGACCCCGCGCAATCGCGCGATGGAGATCCAGATCCCCACAGATAACGCCGAGTCCTGAGCGAGAGACCCGCGCAACGCAACGCGCCGGATGCCCTACGCCCGCACCTATGTCCCACCACAAGCGACCACATCTCGTCACCGCAGCACCCGCGACCTACCAGCCCGCTCGCGCAAGGCAACTGCTGCGCGAACACCAAGCCGCCATTTATCAAAGAACCGACATCCTCTTTGGCTGGCTCCTCGTGCTCCAATGGATCATCGCCATCGGCATCGCTCTGTTCGTCTCACCGCTGACCTGGATCGGTGACCGAAGCAGCACACACGCCCATGTCGCCGCCGCCATCGCCATCGGCGGCATCGCCATCAGCCTGCCTGTCACTCTCGTCTTCCTCCGCAGGGGCGAACCGCTCACCCGCCACACCGCCGCCGCCGCTCAAATGATCATCGGCGCCCTGCTCATCCACCTCACCGGCGGACGCATCGAAACACACTTCCACATCTTCGGATCCCTCGCGCTGCTCGCCTTCTACCGCGACTGGAAGGTGATCATCACCGGATCGATCGTCATGGCCATCGACCACATCGCCAGAGGCCTCTACTGGCCACAATCCGTCTTCGGGAGCACGAGTGTGTCCCAATGGCGCTGGCTCGAACACACCGGATGGGTCGCCTTCATCGACATCTTCCTCATCAGATCCTGCATCCGCACCTCACGGGAAATGAACGAGATCGCCGTACGCCAGGCCGAATCCGAATTCACCAGCCAACGCTTCGAAGCGCGCGTCAACGAACGCACCGCCGAACTCCACGCCGCCAAAATCGACGCCGAAGAATCCTCGCGGGTCAAAAGCGACTTCCTCGCCAACATGAGCCACGAAATCCGTACACCCATGACCGCCATCCTCGGCTACACCGACCTGCTCGCCGACGAGCACGCCAACACCAGCTCCCCCGAAACCCGCCGCGAATACCTGCGCACGATCCAACGCAACGGCCAGCACCTCCTGGCCCTGATCAACGACATCCTCGACCTCTCCAAAATCGAGGCCGGGCATATGACTGTGGAGCGCATCCCCACCAACCCGCTCCAGATCCTCTTCGAAGTCGATTCCCTCATGCAGGTCAAATCCCGCGCCAAGGGCATCACCCTCACCATCCAGCACCTCACCCCCCTCCCGCAGACCATCACCAGCGACCCACTCCGCCTCCGCCAGATCCTCATGAACCTCGTCGGCAACGCCGTCAAGTTCACCGAGTCCGGCATGGTCACCATCCGCACATCCTTCGACCCCGACACGCCGCAACTCCGCTTCGAAATCATCGACACCGGCATCGGCATGACCGACAGCCAGCAGACAACACTCTTCGAAGCCTTCACTCAAGCCGATTCATCCACCACCCGCCGATTCGGCGGCACCGGTCTCGGACTCCGCATCAGCCGATCCCTCGCCCACCAACTCGGCGGCGACATCACCATGAACAGCTCACCCGGGACCGGCAGCTCCTTCACCCTGCACCTGACCACCCATCCCGTCGACCCCGCATCACTCATCCAACCACAAGATGCTTCCAAGGCAGTCCGCACCAAAGCGACCGCGCACGACGATGACCACAAATCAAACTGCGACGAACCGCTCAAGGGCCTTCGAATCTTCTACGCCGAAGACGGCCCCGACAACCAACGCCTCGTCAGCCACTACCTGCGCAAGGCCGGGGCCGAGGTCACCATCTTCGACAACGGACGCGAATGCCTCGATGCCATGACCACCACCGACAACCAACGCTGCACCCTCCGCTCACCACCCCCCTGCGACCTCGTGCTCACCGACATGCAAATGCCCGAGATGGACGGCTACTCCCTCACACGCTCACTCCGAGCACTCGGATGGCCCCTCCCCATCATCGCCCTCACCGCACACGCCATGGAAAACGACGAGCAACTCTGCATCCGCTGCGGCTGCAACGGCTACGCCAGCAAACCCATCGACCGCAACCAACTCATCTCCCTCTGCCGCACCGCCCCACAAGCCCGCAACGCGGCATGACCGAACGACCAATGCCCTCCTCCTGCTCCCCTCGCGGGAGAAGGTGGCCGCGAAGCGGACGGATGAGGCGCGGTCCCACCCAATATCGGAACAACACCGATCCGGAGCACCAGAGCAGTGCTCCGCTCGAAATCGTGACCCCCACTGGACTTTTCCCCTCCCTTCGGCTATATTTCCTGCGGATCCGTGGATGATCGGGACCACTCGACAGCGATTCAAACCTCCCAACGGCTTTCTGAGGGCGCATCAGCACCCGGAGCCGCGGCGGTATCCAAACAGCCGGACCCCCGATCAATCCGGATTCTCACCCTTAGGAACGCATGCATTTTTCTGACCTCGGGCTCATCGAGCCCATCGTTCGCGCTGTAGACGCGGCTGGCTACTCCACCCCCACCCCCATCCAGCAGCAGGCCATCCCCGTCGCCCTCGAAGGCAACGACATCCTCGGCTGCGCACAGACCGGCACCGGCAAAACCTGTGCCTTCGCACTGCCCATCCTTGATCAACTCGCGGACGGCCCAGGCAACGGCAAGCGCAAGAAGAGCGCCCACGGCCGCCCGCCACGCGCCCTCGTCCTCTGCCCCACCCGCGAACTCGCGATGCAGATCTACGACAGCTTCATGACCTACGGGAAGTTCCTTCCCCTCCGCCACACCGTCGTCTTCGGCGGCGTGAGTCAGCACCGCCAGGTCCAGGCCATGCGCTCCGGCGTCGATGTGCTCATCGCCACCCCCGGACGCCTGCTCGACCTCATCAACCAGGGCCACATCGACCTCAGCGCCGTCGAAACCCTCGTCCTCGACGAGGCCGACCGCATGCTCGACATGGGCTTCATCCCCGACATCCGCAAGGTCGTCAAGATGATCCGCGAGGACCGACAAACCCTGCTCTTCTCCGCGACCATGTCCTCCGAGATCCGCAAACTCGCCGACTCGATCCTCACCAACCCGGTCTCCATCGAGACCGTCCGTGAGTCCACCACCGCCGAGGCCATCACCCAGCGCGTCTACCTCGTCGAGAAAAACAACAAGGCCCAGATCCTCGAGCAGATCCTGACCCAGGACCAGACCGGACGCTCGCTCGTCTTCACCCGGACCAATTAGGGCGCAGACAAACTCGTTAAACCCCTTCGTCGCGCCGAAATCCGCGCCGTGGCCATCCACGGCAACAAGAGCCAGAACGCCCGCACCCGCGCCATGCAGTCCTTCCGCTCCGGACGCACCACCGTGCTCGTCGCCACCGACATCGCCTCACGAGGCATCGATGTCGACGAAATCACCCATGTCTTCAACTACGACATGCCCGCCGACGCCGAGACCTATGTCCACCGCATCGGACGCACCGCCCGCGCCGGCGCCTCGGGCATCGCGATCTCCCTCTGCGACCGCGACGAAACCGGACTGCTCCGCGCCATCATGCGCCGCACCGAAGCGAAGATCGAATTCGGCGCCGACTTCGAGGATCTCACCTACGCCTCCTCCATCGAAGCCAAGCCCGATCGCCCCGCACGCAAAAACTTCCGACCCAAGTACCCCAAGCGCGGCCAGGGCCAAAACCGCCCCAAACGCAACGGCGCCCCGAAACGCGAAGGACGCGTCGGCGGACGATCGGCGGGCAAGCCGGGCGGACGCCCCGGAGGCCGCCCCAGCGGAAAACCGGGTGCAGGGGCCGGAAAAGCCGGCAAGCCCAAACGCTCGAACGCCCAGGCGAACTAATAGGCGAACGAAGGTACTTCCGAGCCGTACCAACAAAGCCCCGGAGATCATCTCCGGGGCTTTCTGCGTTGATGGCGATGAACCGTCATAACCGAACCGATGCGCGACCATCACAACTCGTACGCATCACCCTGCAGAGCGTTCCTCGATGGCGGCGCTCGCATGCCCTCCACGCGAAACATCCTGCAGCAATCTCGGATCGAGATCTGCCGCATCGCGACCACTGTGCAGCACCGAGATATCCCCGGTCTTCTCCATCACGACCGCCAGCACCTGATCGTAATGCAACACATTCGCCTCACGGAGTTTGGCCCGCAGTTCGTCATGCGAGACATGGACTCGAAGAAGGTTCTCCTCAAGAACTTCGGGACCGTCCATGAGAAGCACTGGTTCATTGCTCACAAAGCTCATCAAACCCTTGAATCGCACCCGCATGGATGCCACGAGCCACTGAAGACCGAAGACCGAAAGCAGGGCCACCATCGCCAACAGCACGGGCGGCGATGGAGACACAACCGTGCTCGCCAGAATCGACCCGGTCGCGATCGTCCAGACAAAGTCCGTCGGCGACATCTTCGCCAGGCTCCGCAGCCCGGTGAATTGCACGCAGACCATGACGATCACATACACCGCGCCCACCGACGCGACCACCATCGCCGCGTCGGTCCAATTCGTCAGTATCCATGCATTCATCGGTACACGACCATTCAGTGAGAGACAGGCTGCGGGGCTTTCTTAGCCAACCGTTCAGAAATCGCGGCAAGCTTCTTCGATGCCGCCTTCTCTTCCTGAAGCGTTTCCTCCAGCAATGCGGCGAGTTCATCCTGCCCGAGCAACCGCGCCCACCGGACGCAATCCTCGTAGGACGCGATCTCATAATGCTCCACCTTGCGTCCCGCCGCGGTCAGCATGACATCCTTCGCGGGCGCTTCTCCGTCTTCTTCAACAATGCCGTCACCCTCCGCGACCAGACCGTCCGCGGCTTTGCACTTCTCGGATCGTTCCGCTCGCCCCAGCAAGGCAAACCCACGCTCGAGACGATCGATCTGCGTCAGCGTCTCTTCACGATGCTCACGAAACGCGTCGCTGAGCTCCGGATCCTCAGCACATTCCGCAAGCTTCGGCAGCGCATCACGGAACTGCTTCTCAGCGCTCAGCAAATCCTTCATGCCGTGGTACAGCACATCTTCCAGATTCTTGAAACTCATTTCAATCACTCCTTCGTTTGGGTCCTACCGCAATCAAACAGCACGAAGAGTGTTGATCTCACAGCTAAAGCCATAGTGATGCCGAAATGAAACCCAAATCATTCGCACGCAAAAACTTCGGGCCCAAGCACCCCAAACGGGGTCAGGGCCAGAGCCGCCCCGAACGCAACGGCATCCCAAAACGCGAAGGAAGCGTCGGCGGACGCGAAGCCAGCCGCGATGGTGGCGGCAAACCCGCCGGCAAGAAGCCCGGCCAACGCCACCGCCGAGTAAGCCAGTACACCTTTTGATGAAGTAGAACCCGGAGCATGGACTCAGGATGTTTTATTGGCTCGCCATTCGAGCGACTCTCACCGATCAGAGAGCGTTCACAAGAAACGCCGCCATCACCGCCGCAACCACAGTCGCTGCGCCGGCTGAACTGAGAGTCGCGCAATCACTCGGCAGCCCGCAGAGCTCCGAGAAGCGGAACCCAATCGGCAATCAAAAAACGGCCCCGACCGTTCAGCCGGGGCAACACCCGTCCATGCAGCGAGCATTTAGTCGCAGAAACTCGGGCGATTCGTGCGAAAGAACAAGTTTCGGGACTCGACAAAGTTCCGTATCCCGTCTCCATCTTCATCCCCACACGGATGATTGCCGATGCCGGGCGAGTCGTATGTCGCCACATTGTCGAGATCCGTCATGCTCGATAGAAGCGCGTTCGCCGGAAAGAGATTTGACCCGGAAACGACTGTTTGCGCTGGCGAAAGCACACGACTCACAGGATCCCAGGTGACGGGCAATTCGATCCACGCATGATCTTCCAAGATAAAATAGTTGGCGATATCCGGCATTTCCGTGAGATTCACCGCGGCCCGAATGAATCCCGTGTGCTGCGCATCAAGGACAATGCTGTTCTTTGCGTATGTCCGATCGAGGAAAATGCTGAACGAAGAACCTTGCACATTCCCCTTCATGGTCAACGCTGTCGGGATCGCAGTAAATCCGCCTTCACCATCATCCTGGGGCAGGGTGCACCCGAGTTCCATTTGATTGATGCTCAGACTTACCGCGCCGGGTACATTTTGACCAGTGACAATGAACTGCCCGGTGAAACGCGCGCTCGTGCTGCCAACCGCACCGGGCACCGCTTGAACCCCGTGGTCGTTCCCGACAAGGTTCGCGTCCGGAAATGGCAAGTGGCCGAGCCCCTGGGTATTCAGCGCGTGCCATACCACCGCCTGCCCGGCGGCATCGTCCAGATATGTCGTCGCACCCACGACAACCACACCCTCTTTCGCCGTATGCTGAGACTGCGCTTCCATCGAAGCGATGATTTCAATCCGGATATCATCCGGGAGAAGCGAAACGAGATTCCCCGGTTCGCCCCCGAGTGCTGTCACACTGCTCACCGGTCGATCGAAGATCGGGTTGAGCGGATTGAGCAGATTCTTGAGTATCTCTCGCATCGTTTCGCGATCGCCAGCGACGCACGCGGAGTACGCTTCCAACAGCCGCGTGTCCACGGCCTGTGCATACTCAACATGGTCCAACTGGCAACTTGAAAACCCTTCCTGGTTGCCGGTGTCGTAGATCTCGCAGCAGCGCAGCATGTCATTCACAAGCGCGTTGTGAACGACTTCCGCGTGCCGGCAATAGATTTTTTCGCAACTTGTGCATCCTTGCAGGTGCAACCCGGCACTGCCGCAGACGATCGCCCCAACCATTGGAAGAGCACGGCGCAGTACCCTCCGAACCGAGATCATCCGATTACCTCGCGGTATCATCATGTCCTCCTCACGGTATTGATGGTATTGACTGCATGTTCCTGATGCATGTCGCCATACCTCTAGGCAGGCAAGAGCAACTTAGCGGCAACCCGGGGGGGGGCAAGAGAAAAATTTGAAAAAATTCTATGATCGCGCCGCACGAATCTGCTGATGGACCGAATCCCTGCAGTCTCGAAACATTCCGTCGATCGCCTTCCCGGTGCCCGCGCTCACCGTCCTTGTCACAGCACCGTGATCAGCACAAACGCCGTCACCGTCACCAGCCCGATCGCACCGATGACCACCTGCTTGCCGACGCTCACGCCCGCGCCCTCGTCCGCCGTGATCGCGTGACCGCACGACTGGCACAACGCCGAATCGTGGTACACCATCTCGCCACACTCCGGACACGGGAAGTCATCCGACCCGAACCGGGCAACATCCGCCGCCGATGGCCCCTCATCGTCCGCGTTGAACTCGCATCCAAACTTGTTGTTGCCGCAGCAGCCCATACTCAGGATCCCTTCCTCGATTGCGATGCTCGCCGATCACGGATCGCGGCGATCTTCGGGTCAACAAACGCCTCCGGGCGCGCCACGAGTTTCACCGTACTGACCGACACCGCCGACCGTCGCCGAACTTCGTCTTCCAACCCCGAACGCAGCAACCGGTCGAGCACATACCGGGTGGAGTGGTCACGCACCCCGATGGTCAGCGTCCCCCGCTGCAACCCCACCACGCAGGTCCGCTCCAGCAACTCCGGCGGACACACCCGCTCCCAGAGCGCCGACGACCCCGCCAGCCGCTTCTCCGTCCGCTGCAACTCCCGCTGCGTCGTCGCGAACAGCCCGGACACCTCCACACGGCGCGACCGCGCCTCGATCTGGTCCTGACGACGCTGGAGCTGGTTCTGGGCCTGACGAGGGTTCATACCTCTCATGGTAGCCCCAAAGCGCCAAAACAAAAGAAAAACGGGCCCGCGATGGACCCGCCCGAGAGAAGCCACAAATCAGTCGACTCAGCGACGACGACGGATGCCCGCGATACCCGCCAGGCCGAACAAGGCCATCGCACCCGGGGTCGGGACAAGCGTGCCGTTCAACTCGAAGCGGTGCGACAGCAGGCCGCCATTCGCGCCACCGAAGGTGTCATCGTTCGTACCGATGGTCGGAGCCGTCTCGCCGAGGAACCACTGGCCCGTGAAATCTTCACCCACCACCGCCTGCACGAAGCCGTCGGCGGGGATAATCACCTCGGAGTTCATGGTGATCGTCCAGATGAAGTTGCCCGCCTCGGTCAGCGTGATCCCGAAACTATCCACGAACTCCTGGTCAGCGTTGAAGAACTGGAAGGACATCGTCCCCCCGCCCTCTTCAGCGATGCCGCCCACAAACCGGAACGAGGTCAGCAGGATGTCGCCCTCGGCGACCGAGTCGTAATCATCCACACCAACATTGCCGGTCGCCGCGTCGAACGCGTTGTACGGACCATCCATCGCGCTGTAGTAGGACGGATCCAACTCACCACGAGCCGAACCGCTGCCATCCAGCGGAGTCGCCGTCAGCGTGTACATGCTCGGATCGAGCAGATTGAACTCACCAGTCGGGGCAGCCGCGGCAACTCCCGCAATCGACAAACCAGCCAACGCGCTCAGAATGCTCTTGGTCATCTCTATCTCTCCTGATTGGGCCGCGACGCGGCATCTCTTGCGTATCACCGCCCCGGAAGCGAGGCCAACACCACAACAGATACACCCAAACCGGGGGTAAGTCTCCATACGCACGCCATTTTTCACAGAATCACCCGCCCAACCCATCATTTCCCGTTATCGGCTCCGGAACTCCCCGCAATCCCTACCGCATCCCCCACAATCCACCCTTCCCACAAACCACCCGACTTCAGCACACGCCAGACCGACCGATGCCGGTACACTCCCGCCCGCGATGACCTCCCACGCCTCCCTCAGACGGTTCTTCCAATACGCCCTGCTCGCCGCACTCCTCGCGGTGTTCGGGCTCTTTCTCATCTACCCCATCTGGCTCACCGTCAAAGGCGGCTTCCAGGAGCCCGACGCCCAGGTCGGCTTCACCCTCCGCCACCTCAAACTCATCTTCATGGACCCGGTCCTGCTCGCCGGACTCAAAAACGCCTTCCTCATCGCCGTCGGCACCACCACCCTCAGCCTCGTCATCGCCCTGCCGCTGGCCGTCCTCTCCGCCAAATACCGCTACCCCGGCAAGGGACTCTGGAACTCCATCATCCTCGTCCCCCTCATCCTGCCCCCCTTCGTCGGCGCGATCGGCCTCCAGGCCATCATGGGACGCGAGGGCACCATCAACACCCTCCTCGGCACCAACATCGACTTCCTCGGCAACCAGGCCACCAAGTTCTGGATGGTCGTCCTCGTCCAGGCCCTCCACCTCTATCCCATCATCTACCTCAACGCCACCGCCGCCCTCGCCAACCTCGACCCCGCCCTCGACGAGGCCGCCGAGAACCTCGGCATCGGCCCTTGGAAGCGCTTCTTCCGCATCACCCTCCCGCTCATCCGCCCCGGACTCTTCGCCGGCGCGACCATCGTCTTCATCTGGGCCTTCACCGAACTCGGCACCCCCCTCATGCTCAACTTCTACACCGTCACCCCGGTGCAGATCTTCAGCGGCATCAAAGAGGTCTCCACCTCCGCCCAGCCCTACGCCCTCACCGTCGTCATGCTCGTCGCCGCCATCGGCATGTATGTCCTCGGCAAACTCGTCTTCGGCGGCAAGGCCTACGCCATGTACGCCAAGGCCTCCCGCGCCGGCGAAGAAACCCAGCTCACCGGCGGCGCAGGACTCTTCGCCGCGGCCATGTTCTCCCTCGTCACCGCCGCCGCACTCGTCCCCCACATCGGCGTCGTCCTCGCCAGTTTCTCCGCCGAGGGCGCGTGGTACCGCTCGGTCATCCCCACCGAGTTCACCACCCACAACTTCGAACAAGCCCTCGGCCACCCACTGGCCTTCGGCTCCATCGTCAACAGCCTCAAATACGCCTCGATCGCGGTCATCGCCGACATCGTGCTGGGCATCCTCATCGGCTACATCATCGTCCGCACCAAGATCAAGGGACGCATGCTCCTCGATTCCCTCGCCATGCTCCCCCTCGCCGTGCCCGGCCTCGTCATGGCCTTCGGCTTCGTCGCCCTCTCCATCGAACTCGAAAGCATGCCCCCGATCTTCGGCGTCAAACTCTTCGGCGAAGATGCCCTCATCAACATCTCCATCATCGGCAGCATGCCCAACCCCATCATCCTCCTCGTCATCGCCTACTCGATCCGGCGCCTCCCCTATGTCGTCCGCGCCACCGTCGCCGGGCTCGAACAGACCTCCGGCGAACTCGAAGAAGCCGCCGTCAACCTCGGCGCATCCACCTTCACCGCCGTCCGCAAGATCATCGTCCCCCTCATCGCCGCC
>JBICHT010000002.1:0-25415 GCA_043101125.1 Phycisphaerales bacterium JB050
ACTCTCGTACTGTCCGAGATGCTGCATGAGGTTCGCGAGGCTGTTGTAGATGATGCCGATATCCTCGGCATAATCATCCTCATCCGTCTGAAGCAAGTCCGAAGCACCAACCAGAAGTTTCACGGCTTCGGAGTACTCCTCGAGCCTGACCAGCGTGTTGGCTAGCCGAACCATGGCACGAGGAGTCTCCGCGATGTCCTCAGGGTCCAGTCGGCGCCACATCTCGAGAGCTTCACGGAGAACAGTTGCAGATTCTTCCGGCCGGCCCTGTGTGATACGAAGCAGTCCGAGGTTGCCCAGACTCGTCGCGACATCGGGTGCATCCGTCGCGTGGACTGATTGGTACAGCTCGAGTGCCCGCAGGAAATTCTCCTCGGCGCGTTCAAAGTCTCGGATCTGCCAGAAAGTTTTGCCGAGCGAACTGCGGATCTCCGCCTCGATCTCAGGCTGACCTACGAGTTCTTCGCCGACGCGCGTTGCGGTCTTGTCGAGAATGGCGCGGAGGAGCGTCGTGTCCGCGCCCTGCGCGACCTGTGCGCCGACGCCATCGAGCATGTCGGTCAAAAACGCCGCGACCTGTTTAGCCTTGTCACGCTCGATACGCGCTTCTGCGGCACGCTCGTCGGCAAGAAGGCGCTGAGCGGCCTCAAGATGTCGGGCTGACTCGGCGTCCTTCGCTGCAAGAACCGCAATACCCTCAGCCCGCGTCGCTCTTACCAGGCCGATCGTTGTGCCGACCGTGCCCATGAGCAGTGCGGCGAGAACCAGCGCGCCGGCAGTCACGGCGAACCTGTTCCGCTGCACAAACTTCTTTACGCGGTATGGCGCACTCGGTGGCGAAGCGAGTACGGGTTCGTTCCTCAGATATCGGTCGATGTCTTCGGCGAAGCCGGTCGCGGTTTGGTAGCGACGGCTCCGATCCTTCTCGATCGCCTTCATCACCATCCAGTCGATATCACCGCTCAGTACAGTGCCGAGACGACGAGGATCGATGTCACGATGTTCTGCGATGGTCGTGAGTTCATCGCGAGCATTGCTCAGGCGTGTGCTCGGTTTGGGTGGGTCAACTTCGCAGATGATGCGCCGGATCTCCGCCATACCCGCGCTGAACAGTGTCTTTGAGTTGAACGGTGTCTCGCCGGTCATCGCTTCATAGAGCAGTACACCCAAGGCGTAGACATCCGATCGGGTGTCGATGTCATCGGTCGTCCGCCCCGCCTGCTGGGGCGACAGGTACGCGGGGGTTCCGAGGATCTGCCCCTGCTCGGTGAAAATCGTGGGCTCGGTCCGGCGCGCCGCGGTCGGTTTGGCGATGCCGAAGTCGATGATCTTGGGGGCGGGCTCGTCGTCCACATTGGCGACGAGCACATTGCTCGGCTTGATATCGCGGTGGATGATCCCCTTTTGGTGGGCGTGCTGCACCGCGTGGCAGACTTTCTGAAACAGCTTGAGGCGTTCGCGCACGCTGAGGTTGTGCGTGTCGCAATAACGGGTGAAAGTTTCGCCCTTCGTGTATTCCATCACGAAGTAGGGGTGCCCCGTCTCGATTTAGCCGGCGTCGAAGACCTTGGCGATGTTGGGGTGGTCGAGCACGGCGAGCGCTTGACGCTCCGCTTCGAACCGTGCGATCACCTGCCGCGTGTCCATTCCCAGCTTGATGATCTTCAGAGCGACCTGTCGGCGAACAGGTTCGTATTGCTCGGCGAGCCAGACCGTGCCGAACCCGCCCTCCCCCAGCGGGCTCACCAGCTTGTACTGGTTGATCATCTGCCCGGCGTATTCGACGCTCGCGGCCTTGTCCGGTTGAGGTTCAGCGGTGTTCGGTAGTGTCCGGTCGGGATCGTGAGGATTCTCGTGATTCTCAGGCCAGGTTTCCGTGTCGTCGGACATTGCATAATCCTTAGGCTCCGGTACAGAGCCGGATGTTTCCGCGATCAGCCGCTCAGAGTCTATGTAAGTCTCCCGCAGGCTGCGCACGGCAGGAAGCCGCTCATCTGGCCGCACCGTCGGTACGAATCGCGTTCCCGGTTCGTCCCATACCAGGGTTTGGCGTTGGCTAGAAAGCAAATGGAAGCACGCTGCAGCCGATGCGCTCCCTGCCCTCACGACATTCTCAGGTGACGGGAGGACACCGGGCAAGAAAACTCACCGGTTGAGGGGTAACGAAGATCGCTTCTTTGGCTCGTGCCGCATGGGTTCATCGCCATCGAAAACGATTCTGAACAATCGAGTGCTATCTTCTGGTCTGCATGAACGGCGTCCGACTTGGTCCTCGTGTCCATCTCTCTAAAAGGTTGAATGGAGCCACGGTATCTGTGGTGCCGTGTCGGTGGAGCCCGTAGGATCGGGCCACCCTTCATGGGCTCGGTCTTTACGCGGTTGTCTGAGTGCGAACATAGCGCTGCCGCGTATTCGGGTGTAAGGGATATTGGAGAGCTTCATGACCTATCCGCGAACATTCTCCCATATAGGGATTTCGGTTCCCGACGTTGAGAAGGCCGTCGAGTTTTATCGTGAGGTGATGGGCTGGTACCTCATCATGAAGCCGACCGTGATCATGGAAGAGTCCGAAACCGCCATCGGACAGATGTGCAGTGATGTCTTTGGAACTGGTTGGGGCTCGTTCAAAATCGCGCATATGTCGTCGGGTGACCGGATCGGGATCGAGATGTTCGAATTCGGTCAGAACGAACGCCCGCGTGAATTCGAGTATTGGAAGACGGGCACTTTCCACTTCAGCGTCCAGGACCCGGATGTCGAGGGGCTGGTGAAGAAGATCGTTGCGCACGGCGGCAAGCAGCGTATGCCGATCCGGGAGTACTACCCCGGGAAGAAGCCCTACCGGATGGTGTATGTGGAAGATCCGTTCGGGCTCATCTTTGAAATCTACTCGCACAGCTACGAGTTGACGTACTCCCAAGGCGCGTACTGAAGCAGAGATCGGAACGGCAGGCCTAGGCAAGGTTCGGACTGGTGGTCCGTCCTTCGCAGGGCCTGCCTCCGCCCGTTTCGGACTTCGACCATGGCACCCAGCAATTCACCCCGCGTCCAGTCCGAAGTCCACTGATCGGGCCTGGTGGGTGATCGCTCCGGTGCTGATGCGGTCCACCCCGGTCATAGCAATGGCCCCAATGGTTTCGAGCGTGATCCCGCCGCTGGCTTCGAGTTGGATGCGGCTGTCCGCATGCTGGCGCAGGGTGACCGCCTCGCGGAGGGTGTCGGGGGGCATGTTGTCCAGCAGGACGATGTCCACGAGGCCGGGCGTGTTTTTCTCGGCTTTGAGGATCGTTTCGAACTGCTCCAGCGAGTCCACCTCGACTTCCACGAATTGCAGATCGAAGCGCTCGCGGGCGGTAGCGAGGGCATCGAGGTTGCCCTCAAGCCCGCGATCCGCCATGGCGATGTGGTTGTCCTTGACCAGCACGGCGTCGTAGAGGCCGATGCGGTGGGAGTACCCGCCGCCGCAGCGCACGGCGTATTTCTCGATGAGGCGGTGACCCGGGGTGGTCTTGCGGGTGTCGAGCAGGCGGACGCGCTGCGGGTCGGCTCCGGCATCGCGGATGGCCCGGACATAGCGGTCGGTCAGCGTGGCGATGCCCGAGAGGCGGGAGACGAGGTTGAGCATGGTCCGCTCGATGGCCAGCACCGCGCCGCGAGGCCCGGAGAGTTCGCCGAGCAGGGTACCTTTCTCGACCGATTCGCCGTCCGTGGCCGCGGGCTCCCAGCGGCAGGCCCCGGGGGCGAACACCGCGCAGATGGTTGGGATGAACGCGAGGCCAGCGACCTTCGCTCGCTCGCGGCTCCGGAGCTTGGTACGCACTTCGGAGCCAGCCTGATCGTCCGAGACGCAGAGGGCAGAGGTGACATCGCCGGGGGTGCCGCCCGCGCCGAGGTCTTCCTCGAAGCAGAGTTCGATCAGGCGCTGCGCATGGCCCGATGCCAGCACACGCGCGCTGTAGTCGTCGAGCGACAGCGCGTTCCAGTCGGTGACCGTGCTGTGGTGGTGCACCATGTTCACACCGAGCGGATCCGCTGGATGGCACCGGTCGTGCTGCGACCTTCGAGCAATTCGACCAGAGCGACCTCGCCGCCATATGACTCGACGATGTCAGCCCCGACGACCTGCGACTTGGTGTAGTCCGCGCCCTTGACGAGCACATCGGGCTTCAGCCCTTCAATGAGGCGAAGCGGCGTGTCTTCGTCAAAAACAATCACGATGGCGACGGATTCGAGTTCGCTCATCACAGTGACGCGGTCGTCCTCGTGGTGGACCGGTCGCTCGGGCCCCTTGAGGCGGCGGACGGAATCATCGGAGTTGAGGCCGATGACCAGCAGGTCGCCGTGCTCGCGGGCCTTGCGGAGCAGGGCGATGTGCCCGGCATGGATGATGTCGAAGCAGCCGTTGGTGAAGACGATCTTCTTGCCCTCGCGTCGGGCTGCCTCGATCTCGATGCGGGCTTCTTCGAGGGTGCGGCGCTTGCCGATCAATTCGCGCGCGTGGACGAGCACCTGATGGTAGATGCGCTCGAAGGGGATGGGTTGGACACCAAAGACCTCGACTTCAAGCCCTGCCGCGGCGTTGGCGAAGCGGACTGCGTCGGGCCAGTCGATGCCGTTGGCCCGGGCGGCCATGAGGGCGGCCAGCACCATGTCGCCCGCGCCGGTGACATCGTAGACCTGGCGGGCGATGGTCGGCACCGCACAGGGTTCGTTGCCCTGCTCGAGCAGCAGTGCGCCGTCGCGATCGAGGGTGAGGACGACGGCCTCGCAATCGAGTTGGGCTGAAAGTTGTTTGGCGAGCGCGGCGTTGTGGGCGGCGCGGTCGTCGGTGTTGCCTTCGGTCAGCGTGCTCAGGCCGGTCGCACGCTCGGCCTCGGTGCGGTTGGGGGTGATCGCGGTGCAGCCGGCGTACTTGCCATAATCGTCGATGGAAGCCGGGTCGATCAGGATCGGCACGCCTGCCTCGCGAGCGGCATCGATGACGCGCCGGCAGAGGTTCGGGCAGCACACGCCCTTGTTGTAGTCTTCGATGGCGACGACATCCGCAGCGGGCAGCGCTTTTTTGAACGCGTCGACGATCCGGTCCACGACTTCATCAGGCAGGGGCTGGCGGGACTCGAAGTCCACGCGGAACATCTTCTGCGGGTGGCGGTGCTGGGCCAAGCCGATGAGGTTGCGTTTGACGGTGGTGGGGCGGAGCGGGTCGCGCACGAGGCCATCGGTCTCGACGCTGGACTCCTGGAGCACCTTCACAAGCAGATCGGCCTCGCGATCGTCGCCCATCACCCCGAAGCAGCGGACCTGGGCGTGCATCGCGACGAGGTCCATGCAGACATTGGCCGCCCCGCCTGGGGTTTCGACCGTGCGCCGGGCGGTCAGGACCGGGACCGGGGCATCGTTCGTCAGCCGCTCTGCATCGCCGTACACGAGTTGGTCGAGCATAAAATCGCCGACCACGAGGGCGCGGATCGGCTTCCAGTGCGCAAGTTTGGTCAGCAGTTCATCCACGGGCGGATTGTACCCGATCAGGGGCCATTCGCCGCCGGTCGCGCAGCATTCAGAATGGCCTCGCGGAGTGCGGCATCGCCCTCGCGGACTCGGATCGCGACTTCGGCGACGAGGATCCGGTCGAGCAATTTATGGTTGATCCGCTCGATCTTGACCCAGTCTTTTCGGGTCGTCAGCACCGGGAGATCCCCGCTCAAACGGTTGAGGCGGTCGAGGTCGGCCACGCTCCAGTTGTGGTGGTCGGGCATGATCATGTGATTCGTGACGGTGATGCCCTCGCGCCTGGCCATAGCTTCGAACGCGCTCGGATTTCCGATGCCGCTCGCGAGGATGACTTCTAGTTTTTGGAGTGATTCTGGTTCGCGTCGCTCGCCGTGCAGATCAATGAACGCGCTCCAGCGGTGCTCGGTGACCACGACGGTCAATTCCGGGAACCGCGTGCGGAGTGTGCCCGACATCGTCGCCACCGCTTCATCACTCGCGGTCTCGGCGTGGGTGAGGATGGCGACCTGGGCGCGATGGAGCGACTCGACCGGCTCGCGCAGCCACCCCGCGGGGAGGCAGCGATCGGCGAAGACATCGCGCGTCGCATCGAGCAGCACCACATCAAGGTCGCGGGCGAGGAATCGGTGTTGGAAGCCGTCGTCGAGCACGATGCAGGTGCAGGCGTGTCGCTCGATGAGTGTCGTGGCTCCCGCGACGCGGTCCGGCTGCGCCACCACCGGTACGCCGGGGCAACTGGAGCGGTACTCACGCTCTTCGTCGGACTGTGATCCAGGCGCGGCCTTGTAGCCACGCATCGCGATGCCGGGGGTGTGACCTGCATCGCGCAGCCGCGACACGATCATCGCCACCACCGGGGTCTTCCCGGTTCCGCCGACACTGAGGTTGCCGACGCTGATCACCGGTGCCGTGACCCGTTGCACACGCTCGCCCCGGTCGAAGGCGCGGTTGCGCCGGGCGACCACCGCGCGATACAGCGGCTCGGTCGGCGCACCGATCAGACGCGGCACGGGTGGGCGGTTGCGCCGATCCCCGCTCACGCCGTTTCCTCCGGCTTCGGTTCGATGCCGATCCGCGCGAGTTCTTGTGCCAACCGGTGCATGGGCAGTCCCATGATCGAGGTGTCTTCGCCCTGATACTCGATGGGCCAGCCGTCGTCGATGCGTTCGTGCAGGTTGTAGCCGCCCGCTTTGCCCCGCCAACCGTTGGTCTCAAGGTATGACTCGATCTGCTCGTCGCTCACTTCGCCGACGCGCACCAGCGAACGATCTACGAACCAGACGCGTTCGCCTTCACCGATGAGGCAGACCCCGGTCAGCACGCGATGTTCACCGTTGATGAGGGCACCGACGATCCGCCTGGCATCGTCCCGATCCATCGGCTGGCCGAGGATCTCGTCGTTCTTGTGAACAACGGTGTCCGCGGCGAGGACCACGCGGTTCTCCCGGTCGGTCTTGTCCATGGTGTCCCACACCGCCCGGGCCTTCAGCCACGCCAGCGACGCCACCCAACCCACCGCGGAAACACGACCGCGCACGAGCTGTCCATCATCGAGCGGGGGTTTCACCGCATCGTGCGCATACCCGTGCTGTGTGAGCAGTTGGCGGCGCCTCGGCGAGGTGCTCGCGAGGATCAGGCTCGGAATAAGTCGGCTCATGTCTGCTCCTCTGAGATAACCGGAGCAGCGGAACCAAGCAGAGACTCAAGCCGCTCGATGACTTCCTCAGGAGTGATGCGCTGCATCAGTTGAAGCCCTGCATCATCGTCTTTGTGCGAGATGCCGTCGAGCGAGCCCGCGTGCTGCAGCACACATTCGTCACGCCGGTAGGGGCCGACCTTGGCGGTGTCGGTGGGCCCGAAGAGCGCGACGATCGGTTTGTCGTAGCCGACGGCCATGTGAAGGGCCGCAGAATCGTTGGCGATCACTAGTGAGCTTTTCGAGATCAGTTGCATCAGCCCACCTATGGAGGTGGCTCCAATGAGATCGATTCCGCGGGGGTGGTTTGCCGCGACTTCGAGCAACGGTCCGCACTGCTCTCGTTCAGAGCCCGCACCGACGATGGCGATGGGGCGGTCGGAATGCGCCAGCAGCCATCGGGCGATTTCTGCAAACCGCTCGATCGGCCAGCGCTTGCCCGGCCAACGGCTCGTCGGGGCGATAACGATGGGGGAGGATTCCAACAGGTCTTCGGGCAAGCCAGAGGCGGCATCACTGGGGGCGTACAATCGCATATCCATCACCGGTTCGACACCAACCGCACGCACCAGATCGAGCATCCGATCGACGGTGTGTTGTGATGGTCCCGGGGGCACGCGTTTGGTATAGGCCGCCCACGCCATCTCCCGGGCATCCGCGTGACCGACCCGTTCCTTCGCCCGAGTCAGGCGGGTGAGGAGACCGCTGCGGGCGAGGCCCTGGCAGTCCACAACGAGGTCGTAGCCCGGCTCGCGGACGGACCGGACGAGCTCGAGCATCCGGCGGCGC
This sequence comes from Phycisphaerales bacterium JB050, assembly GCA_043101125.1. Classification (GTDB taxonomy): domain Bacteria; phylum Planctomycetota; class Phycisphaerae; order Phycisphaerales; family UBA1924; genus JANSXG01. Next base: position 7,997 of record JBICHT010000002.1, read on the forward strand.
ATTCCAGGCTGATGCAGTCGCGACAAGGAGAGGTCACGCCGTGCGAACGGCACCACATTGCTGAGATCGGGGTGTGCTCGCACCGCGTCCGCGAACTCGGTCTGCACGAGCCAGTCGATCCGCGCATTGGGAAACGCCCTCCGCAGGCTGGTCAGTACCGGCACGCTGCGGCAGACATCGCCCAACGCGCTGGGGCGGATAATGAGGATTCGCTCGAAACTCATGCGACAATAGGGTACTCCGCTTGAGGTCCGACCGTCCCCTTTGCACCCTCTTTACACGCTTCAACCACGCCTCAGGCAGTCGCTCAGACAGTCGTGACACGCATGACTTCGGAGACCGTGGTCAGGCCGCGACGAGCCTTGACGAGACCATCATCCTGAAGCCGGGACAGAACCCCGTCGGCCATTCCCTGTCGGACGATCTTTGCGGCGTTCGCGCGGTTCATGACCATCTCGCGGATCGGTTCGTTGATCTGCAGCAATTCGTAGACGCCGACTCGTCCGCGATACCCGGTCTGGAAGCAATTCTTGCAGCCGGTGCCGCGCGTGAGTTGTTCGCCCGGTTCGAGCGTGACGCCTTCTGGCAAGTCCGAGGCATCGGGCGTGTACTGCTTCGCACAGTGGTCGCAGACGCGTCGGACCAGTCGCTGCGCCAGCACACCCTCGACCGATGACGCGGCGAGGTAAGGCTCAATCCCCATGTCCAGCATGCGAGGCAACGCGCCCGCTGCGTCGTTGGTGTGGAGGGTGGAGAACACGAGGTGACCGGTCAGCGAGGCCTGCACCGCGGCCTCGGCGGTTTCCTTGTCGCGGATTTCGCCGATCATGATGACATCCGGGTCGTGTCGCAGGATCGATCGGAGGCCCGCGGCAAAGTCCAGGCCGACTTTGTGGTTCACCTGGATCTGGTTGACTCCACCGACATGGTATTCCACCGGATCTTCGACGGTAATCGCTTTGATTTCGTCGGACACGATCCGGTTGAGCGAGGCGTAGAGCGTGGTCGATTTACCCGAGCCGGTCGGCCCGGTGACCAGCAGGATGCCGTGCGGACGGCTGATCAGGCGGTCCCAGGTCTTGACGACATGCTCGGGCATCCCGAGGTCGTCGAGGGTCATGAGCACCGCCGACTTGTTCAGGATACGCAGCACGATGCCTTCGCCGAACAGCATCGGGATCACGCTCACGCGCAGGTCGAACTCGCCGCCCTTGCGGCGCACCGTGATGCGACCGTCCTGCGGCTTGCGCTTTTCGGCGATGTTCATGCTCGCCATGATCTTGATGCGGCTGACGATCGCCGAGCCGAAGCTGTGAATCGTCGGGGGTACATTCGCGCGCTGCAGCACACCGTCGACGCGATAGCGGACCGCGAGTTTGTTCTCGTATGGCTCGATGTGGACATCGGTCGCGCGGCTGTCGATGGCTTCGAACAGCAACTCGTTGACCAGCTTGATGACCGAGGCTTCCTGGGCCGCCTCGGCTTCACTCGCCTCGGCATCGAATTGATCGTCGAGCAGGTCGTCGCCGCGCCCGCGCGACATCGCTTCAAGCGTGTCTCCGCCGACACCGTAATGCGTGCGGATGAAGTTCCGCAGTTCCTCTTCCTCGGCGAGCACCAGTTCGATCGGGCAGCCCACCATCAGGCGGAGTTCGTCGAACACGCTCAGGTCGAAGGGGTCGGCGGTCGCGACGCGCAGTGCCCCCGGCGAGCCGTTCGAAGCGGGGCGCCTCTCGATGGGCACGCACTTCTGCCGAAACACGATTTGAGGTGGGATCGATTTGAGGACTTCGTCGCTCACCGAGATCTCGGTCAGGTCGATGACGGGCAGGTCAAGCTGCTCTCCAATGGCACGGGTGACCTCGTCATCGCGCACCATGCCTCTTTTGATCAGCACCTGCTCCAGCCGTTCGCCGGTTTCGCGGTGCTCCAACAGGGCCATCTCGAGTTGTTCGCTCGTGATCAGACCTTGGTCGAGCAGGATGGTGGCGATTCCCATGGTTTTCCTATCGTATCAACGCGCCCCGCGGGATCAGCCCAGAACAGCGGAAGACCTGAGTGCCCAAAAACTCGCGTTATCGGGCTGAGTTAGGCCCGAATGTGCGCGGGATAGGTCGCCGAGGTTCGGTCGGTCTCCCACACGGTGACTTCATGCACCTTGCACTTACCGTTGAACGCGGCCTCGGATGCCGCGGTCAGGCGTCGGTAGAACACCTCGGCGATGTTTTCGACCGAGGGGTTCACGCCTCCTTCGGAAGCGAACTCCTCCGTGTCTTCGTTCAGGTGCTTGTGGTCGAACCGATTGATCACCGCTTCGTCCACCAGGCGTTCGATCTCGCCCACAGTCACCGGGTTGGCAGCCTGGGTCTCAACACCGAAAGCCGCTTCGACACGGTAGTTATGGCCGTGTCCACTCGGGTTATTGCAACGCCCGAAGGTGTTCCGGTTCTCCTCGTCGCTCAGGCCCGGGCAATGCAGCCGGTGGGCCGCGGCGAAGTCGAATTGCTGTCGGATGATTGCGATGGACATGTCCGAGGTTCTCCCTTCAACACTGTAGGTCGGCGTCAGTGCCCAGCGCAGGCCCGTGAGGATCGGCAGGGCCGCGCGACCCTGCCGGAGCAGCGCCGGCATCAGCACCGCCGGTTCGGTCGTAGGCGCATCATGACAGCACGCCTCGATCAGTGGGATCAGGTGTTCGCGAGCGATCCGGTCGAGTTCCTTGATGTTGATCAGGTAGCCGGTGATCGGGTCCGGCTCCCCTCGCACGATCAGGGTGAGTTCGTAATACCGCCCCAGCCCTCGCATCGCCGGTTTTCCGCCGAAACCGTTGGTCCCATCGGGCGATGGCTGAATAGGCGAGTCCGGACCGCTACCCGGGTTAATGCAGATCCGGACTGTCCGTGTGAGTTTCACCATGAGTCGGATATTCATAGCAGCACCGCTCAATCCGGGCGCGATCGGCGTACAGTTCGGAGGCAAATCGGCTGGCCCGCATCATCAGGAGGATTCCCATGAAGCTCGCTCTCACAAGCATCGTTGTGCTCGCTCTTGCGGCGGTAAGCGGATGCACGGATTCCGCTCGGCCTGATGCGGGTTCCGCCTCCGCGGCGGATTCGCAGCCAAAGAACTCCTTTGAGAAGGAGGCTCCGCCTGTGGGCGATCCCGACTATCTGCTGAATTTCACCGCTGAATCCATCACCGGCGACCCCGTGGACCTCAACCGCTATCGCGGCAAAGTCGTGCTCGTGGTGAATACCGCCAGCAAGTGCGGCCTCACCCCTCAGTACGAACAGCTCCAAGAACTCTACGAGCAGCACAAGGGTGAGGGGCTGGTGGTTCTTGGGTTCCCCTCCAATGACTTTCATCAAGAAACTGGCAGCAACGACGACATCGCCGATTTCTGCGATGCCCGGTACGGCGTGAGTTTTCCGATGTTCGCCAAGGTCCGTGTCAAGGGAGAAGACCCTCACCCGCTGTTCGCCCAACTCCATACCCGCAGCCAAGAGCCCACCTGGAATTTCACCAAATATCTGATCGATCGGGACGGCCACTTCGTCACGCGTTTCACTCCCCGGACGAAGCCGACCTCGGAAGAATTGGTCACGAAGGTCCGTGAGCTCCTGGATCGCCCGGCCGCGGGCTGATCCTTGCACGAGCATCGCCGGCATGCCGATATGCTGTACGCGTGGCGACCTACCGTTACATCGCGACCGGTCCTTCAGGGCGTACGACAGGGGTGCTGACGGCATCGTCCGAGCAGGCCGTTGTCTCGGAGTTGGCACGCCAGAACCTCGCTCCGATCAGCATCACCCCAGCCAAAGCCGCTTCTCCGAGTCGCACCAGGGTTCCGGCGTCTCAACTCGCCCTGGCGTATCGTCAGGTGGGGGACCTGCTCCGCGCCGGTGTTCCGCTGCTGAGGGCGATCCGGCTCATCGGGCGCCGGCGGACCGCGCCGAAACTCGCCGCGGCGTTCACGGACCTCGCCGACCAGGTCGAGGACGGTGTTGAACTCGCGACCGCGATGGAACAGCGTCCGGAGGTTTTTCGCACGATCCATGTCGCGATGATCCGTGCCGGAGAAAAGGGCGGCTTTCTCGAACAATCGCTGGAGCGGCTCTCGGAGTTCGTGCAGGGCCAGGTCGAGTTGCGACGCAAGATCGTGGGGGCGAGTGTGTACCCGGTCATGATCGCCTTCGTCGGCGCACTGATCCTGCTCGCGGTGTTCGTGTTTTTCATCCCGCAATTCAAAGAGCTGTACAACGACCTGCCGGAGATCCCGGCGGTGACGCAGATCCTCATGGCCATTTCAGCCGCCGTCACTTCCCGGTGGTACATCGGGCTGGTGGTGCTCGGTGCCCTGGTGGGTGCGACCTGGTGGGCCGCGCGCAACCCGAATGCTCGTGCTGCGTTCGGGAGGGGGGTGATGAAGACCCCAAAAGTGGGCGGTCTGCTCAAGGATCTCGCGGTCGCCCGCTTCACACGCATCCTTGGGACCCTGCTCGCCAGCGGCGTGCCGATGCTCGCCGCCCTCCGCATCGCCAAAGATGCCGCTGGGTTCGAGGCCATGGCCACCGCCATCGAGGAGGCTACCGAAGCCGTCCGCAGCGGCGACACGCTGGCCCAACCCCTCGGGGAATCCGGCCTATTTCCCGACGATGTGCTCGAAATGATCTCCGTTGCCGAATCTGCAAACAACCTGGATGAGGTGCTCGTCGGCATCGCTGAGACCCTGGAGAGCCGGGTCGACCGTGTGCTGACCGCCACCGTCAAGCTGATTGAGCCCGTCCTTCTGCTTTCGATCGCCGCGGCTATTGTTTTCGTAGCCGTGGGCCTGCTTTTGCCGATGCTCAAGTTGACCAGCGGCATCCAAATGTGAAGCATGCTGTATGACCGACAGGCGTGGGGGATTCACGCCTTCATCGCGATTTCCTGTGCCGGATGCGCCTTATCAACGGAGTGAGATTTTTTATGCAACGCCCCACACCCTCCCGACCCATCACCCGCCGTCGTGCCTTCACCCTCATTGAGGTCATGATTGCCATCGCGATTGTGGTGGCGCTGATCGCGATCGTCGGTATCAATGTGATCGGACAGCGTGACACCGCGAACAAGGGGCAGGCCAAGATCCAGATGAGCAACATCGAGGATGGGCTCCAGAACTTCTACCTCGCCTTCAACCGCTTCCCGACGGACGACGAAGGCATCGAAGTGCTCTGGAACCAGCAGGCACTCGTCGTCGAGACTGAAGAAGAGGAGGCGCTGTGGCAGCGCTTCCTTGAGAAGCCCGCGCCAGTGGACCCGTGGCGAAACGCGTGGGGATACCGCGCCGAGTCTGAGTTCGGTCTGCGCTACGACCTCTGGTCGAACGGACCCGATGGTGAAGAAGGCACGGAAGACGACATCACCAACTGGACCGAAGAGGATGAGGCCGGCGGCTTCTCAGCCCCGCCCTCCGAGTGATCGTTCTGGTGCGAGCAGCACCCAGCCATTACCGTGATCGTGATCCGCTATGGTCGAGCCCGAGCAATCGGGCTCGCTCGGCGTTCACGCTGATCGAGGTTCTGATCGCGATCGGTGTGGTCGTGGCCATGGTCGCGATCGCCACACCGGCCATCGTGTCCTCTTTTGGCGATCGTCGCATCGAGGCCGAGGCCGAAAGGCTGGCTGCGGCAATGGCGAGCCTCCGCGCTGAGGCCGTCCGCCAACGCGTCACACTCGCGCTCTACCTCGAACCGGCCGAAGGGGAGCACGGCGGCGAGCTGTTCATTGGTCCCCTCGAATCCTCTGATGATGCGATCGGTTTTTCCGGTGGTGAGGAAGATTCGCCATCTGTTCTGATGACTCCGTCGGATGAGCAGTCTCCGCGCACGCGCTCCGTCTTCGAGGCCGGTACGCCGCTCACGCTCACGATCGAACGGCCGGTGAAAGGCTTGGCATCCGATCTCCTTGGTGCCTCAGGCGAAACGGTCCAGTCTGGCTTCGCGCGATTACCCGAGCGCATCCGGATCGCGGTCTGCACGCCTTCAGGCCAGATCCTGGCCTCGCGCCCGCTCTGGCTGCACGACGAGCGCAGCATGTTCCGCGTGGAAGTGGGGCGAGGCGTGGGAAACGCGGTGCTCTCGTCGATGCAGATCATTCCGGAAACCAATGCCCTCGAAGAGGATGATGCCCCGGGAGCCGAGCAATCAGTTCCTTCATCCCTGCCCGATGTTCCGGACACAGGGGGGGGCACATCATGAACCCGCGTCGCCACGGCCTCCTGTTGCTTGAGATGGTCATCGCCTTGGCGATTTTTGTCACCGTCGGCACGCTGATCCTCTCGAACATCCGGCAAGCCCTGATGTCCACGAGTTACGCCAAGGATATCGTGCGGGCTCAGGATCTCGCGGCATCGATCATTGCCTTAGTCGAAACCGAATTGGACACTCCTGAGAACCTCAATGGGCCGCTGCCCGAGTGGGATCCGGAGGAGGGCTACTTCGGCGGTGCTCTCGCGAGTGCAAGCGGTATGGGTTTTCAGACTGCCGGCGAAAGCTGGATCATCGAAATCGAAACCGCACCCGCTGGAGTGCCCGGCTTCACCTCCGTCATCGTGACCGTGTCCCGTGAGGATCGACAAGGGGTAATTGCCACGCGGGAATCGCTCGTTCCGCTCCAGGGTGCTTCGCCTCTCGCGAGTGGGGGGGCGAGATGAATCGTCGGCATGCCTTCACACTCGTTGAGGTGATCCTCTCGCTTGCGATACTGGTCGTCCTTGCCAGCAGCATCGGTTGGGCCGTGCGCGAGATGCGTGAGAAAACGATGGTCCTCCGGCGCGCGTCAGATGACCTCACGCTCTGCACGACTGTCTTCGACCTCCTCGACAGCGCTGTGACCAACGGCCTCGCGCTTGACCCGACCCGAGGCGGCGCGGGCATCCGCGGAGAGTCCGACTCGATCGAGATTGTGTCGCGAGGTGTGCTCGCCGATCTGGAGGGCGACATCTCCGCGTTTGCTGGTCTGACTCGTCTTCGCATCGAGTTCGATCCGCAGGCCCTGCAACTGAGCATCGGTAGGTCCGCCGCATCGGAGAGCGCATCGCTGCAGCCGATCACGCGTCGGATCGAGCACATGCGGTTTCGCTACCACGACGGCCAGCAGTGGGTCGATTCCTTCGATAGCCGATCGAATGGCGGCTTGCCCGTGGCGATCGAGGCGGCCGTCTGGTTCACAACTCCGCTGGAACCGTTCGCGTCGCTTCCGGAGTCCGAGATCCCCTTTGGTCTGGAGGACGAGTCCGTTCCCGCCGGTGCATTCGAATTCGACGGTATGGGCGCACCCATGAGAAGTGATTTCGAAACCGAACAGGCCCTGCCGGAGCGTCGCCCCGATCGGTTTCGCATTTTCGCAGTCCTCGATGGCCCGACCGCAGGAGACTCTGCCATAGAAACGAACCTTCTGATTGAGGGGGCGCCATGAGTTCGCGTCGGCGTGGCTCCATCCTCTTCGGTGTCCTTCTGGTCGTGGTGCTCGCAACCCTTGTCGCGACAACCGCGGTCTATCGCGTCCGCAACAACACGGATATCGTCCGCGCCTCCATCCGTGAGGATTCCTCGCGTGCTCTCCTGCGTTCGGGGCTCCGGGTATACCTGAGCGAGTTCGCGGAATCGAGGGGGGACCTGCTCCGGGGTGGCATCTCGCTCGATGCGGCCACCGCAAGAATCAGTCCGCTTCTGATCAGCGACGGTCTGGTGATCAGCGAGATCGGCGGACGCCGCGGCATCGTCCGACTTCTCGCGCAACCAACGGGGGCGTTGTACTCATCGGAATCCGTGCGATTGGACATCAACCGAGCACCGCGTGAGTCCCTGCTCGCATTGCCCGGCATGACCGATCGCATTGCCGATGCGATCATCGCACGCCGCACTTCGCGTCCCTTCGAATCCGTGGAGGAACTCCTCGCTCTGGAGGAACTCGATCTCGGCACGCTCTACGGCGACACCGAGGTGTATGCGGAACGATATCGTTCCGCCGATGAGATGCTCTCCGATCAAACCGCACAGGCCAACGCGGTGTTATCCGAGCCGGTCCTCGCCGACCTCCTGACGGTCTTCAGCGCCGAGCCTTCCGTCCGATCAGCAATCGAAGGGGCGGCGGATGCCTGTGGCGACCCGCGTCTGATTTTTCCCACCGAAGTAGTTCTCAAGGATGGCGAGAATCTCATCATAAGCGACAAGGCCCGGGACATACTGCACCCTGAGGAAGCCCGGCTGCTTGATGGTGCCACAAACCAGAAGTCATTCCTCACGCGCGTGATCAATGGCTTGGCCCCCGAGCGACGAGCGATGGTCCTGGACGCGATGACGACGGAGCCAGACCCTTTCCTGCTGGGCCGGGTCGACCTTACGAATGCCTCTGCCCAGATCATCGAAGCCTTGCCGGGGATGGACGAAGAAATCGCTGCCGATCTGATCGAGCGACGCTCGGCACTCACCGAGACTCAACTCGCGAGCGTGACTTGGCCGATCGATGAAGGTGTGCTCAGCACCGAACAGTTCCTTGAGATCGCGCCGTTTATCTCAACCCGATCGTTGCAGTTTCGCGTCATCATCGAGGCCGGATTCGAGAAGCCCTCTGAGGGGCCGCGTTCCGGGGATTTCGCCACGCTCGAACTCGAGCACCGTATTGTTGCTGAAGCCGTGATCGATATCGCCGGCGAAACGCCCCGTCTGGCCTACATTCGGGATGTCACATGGTTGCCCGACGCGCTAAAGATTCACAAGGCGTCTGTGAACGAGAAGGCCGCGGATCCCGAGGAGTGGTACGATTTCCCCGATCCATTCGCGCCTCTCGATCTGAGCGGGGAGGATCCGGAGGACGACGGAACGACCTTCGAGAGACCGAGTGATCGGGCCGACCGCCAACGCCGCGAGCTGCGCAACAGTCGACCGCGATCGGAGGACACCCAGACGGAGCGAACGGTGCCAGAGACCCAGCCAGCACAACCACCCCAGGGACAGGACCGGCGCATCGGACGCTGGAATGGATCGCCCCGATCGGGAAGCGGAGGTGGTTCATGAGAAAAGGTAGCCCGAAGCTTTTCGTTTGCATCGGTCTCCAGACAGTCGGTGTCCTTGAGGTCCAAACCGCGAAGGCCGACCGCTCGGGGTTGGCCACCATCAAGACCCGGGTCGCTCAGACTTTTCACATACCGCACGATGTTGACGCGTCAAACGCTCGCGATCTGGGATCATGGCTCGCCGCGAGCATTGAGCAGGCGGGATGCAAATCCAAATCCGTCACTCTGGTTCTCGAGCGCAGCGATGTCGTCGCCAAGCGACTGACTCTCGAGGGCATCGAGCGAGGGGATGTCGACCTGCCGGGTATGGTCCGCTACCAACTCATGCGCCAGGTCGCGTTCCATGCCGACGATGCACCGATTGACTTCAAATTGCTCCAGCCCAAGGTGAAGTCCCTCAAAGAGGTGAGCGGTGAGGCCGAAGTTCTCGCGGCAACCGCGCCCGCAACCCGCGTCGCTCACCTCCGCGCAGTCTGCGAGGCTGCTGGACTCGATGTGCAGCGCATCGCCATATTCTCCCTCGGCCTCAGCGAGATCGCCGCGGCGGCAATGGCCGATCGAGTCGGTCCAACGCTCGTCATTGCTCCGACGCTCGACGGCATCGATTACTCCATCCATCAAGGCGGGCGCGTGCTCTCCTCGCGTTGGATTGAAACGCAGCACCGCACCGTGTCCGACGGACTGAACGATCTGATCGTGTCCGAGGCCCGGCGCACGCGTATGAGCCACCAACTCGCACCGGATTCCGAGCCGATCCACTCCGCGCTCATCATCGCCGAAGAGGGCGGTGTGCTCGGTGATCTGGAATCACTCGCCAACACCGTGGGTGATGTACTCGGTGTCATCACGGAGCCGATTGATCCTCGCAGCCAGCCTTGGCTCAAGATCTCCGGGGAGTGCGAATCAGAACGATTGCTTGGGCTCATCGGTCTTGCCGCGGCCGATGCGAAGGAAAACTCCGGGCACGGTGCGAGCGCTCGCCAGATCGACCTCGCTCACCCCGTGGTTGCCGCGGACCGCTCGGCGGCGAAACGACAGATCGTCATGGCCGCCATCCTGTTGATGATCGTTTCGCTCGGGGGCATCAAGTCAATGGGTAACCTCAAGGTCGCCGCTATTGACTCCGACATCGAGGCGATGAAAGACTCTGGGCGTGAAGTCGAGCAGACTTTTCACCGTGTAATCCGTGAGCACGCCGCCGGTGAGTTCCTGTACCGCTGGCAGGAAGCCGGCGCTTCACCGCTGGAACATATCAACCGTGTGGTAGACATTCTCCCCGGGAACGATTCCGTTCTGCTTCGCTCGATCAAATGGACCGCCGATTCCTTCGTCGATTACCCCCGCCAACGCGGACGCACCGACTATGACCCCTCCAATTGGCAGGAGGGGGTGCTCGTGTCATTCGGCGTCGAGATCGCGGCCAAGAACCGCGAACTGGCGGATCGCATCCGGCAATCGTTCGTCGAGATCCCTGAATACACCGCGAGCACTTCCGGTCCGGATGGCGCGGGGACCAACCAGCCGGGCTATCCCGAGAAACTCGCGCTCAGTCTGAAGTCCCGGGTTGCCCGCCCGGTGAGCGATGCCAGCCGAGATGACGCAACAGCAGGGGAGGCACCATGAAAAAGCCATCCTCGACCCCGCTCCTGATCGGCCTCGCTCTGATCCTGGGTGCGAACTACTTTGCGTACTCGAAGTGGTACGCCGCTCCGATCGCTGAGAAGCAAGCCGAACTTGAGCAGGTCGAAAAACGCATCCGCTCGCTCCGCAACAGCACCACCGCCATGATGGAGAAACGGCGAGACACCAAGCCGCTCGTCCAGCGTACGCTCGGTTCGAATGCTCAGTCTGCTGAGGCGGCGTTGCGTTCGCGACTCAACTCGCTGTTCCGCGAGGCCGAGCTTCCCAACACTCGCGTCGAGTCCCGAGTCGAACAGCGGGCCACCATCAACCCCGCCAGCAATGTCCGCCTCAACGCCTACCGTCGACCGGACTCGCGCGGCAGACTCCGCTCTACCCCAGAGCCCGCGTTTATCGTCATGGCCGCCAAGCTGCGCGGCGATGGCCCGACCGAGCGCGTGCTCAACGCTCTGGCTCTGCTCGAATCCCAGCAGTGGCTCCAGCGCCTGACCGCAGTCACCATCGAGCCTGTCCAGAGTTCCGAGGGCAAGCTTGCCTCCTTCTCCTTCGAGATCCAGACGCTGTTCATCCCGGATCAGTCTCCTGAGTCCGGTCCGGACCTCGTCGGTCTCGAGCCCTCCCGCCAGACGCTCGCCAGCCTGGTCGCCGGGCGATCTATCTTTACACCCCCGCCCCCGCCCGAGCCGGTCGTGCGGAAGCCGACCAAACCGGAGCCGAAGCCGGTCGTGAACCGCCCTCCCGATCCACCGCCACCTCCTCCCTTTGCGGAGTGGGTCGTGGCGTTCCTGCGAGATGGATCATCCGGGCCGCAACTCACGATCAAGCACAAACGCTCCGGCCAAACCGGTGTGCTCGGTGTGGGCGACACATTCCATGGCATGAAATTCACGGGCTTCGACCGCCTCGATGCCCTCTTCGAGTTTGAAGGAACGACTTACCGGATCGGAGTTGGCCAGAATCTGGCCAACCGAGACAACCCGGAGGCCGTCCAGTAGACTGACCCCCACGCCATCAACGGAGCGGTGGCTTTGACGATCCCTTCGGGGATCCATTCAGGGAGGATGACCTGATGTTCGGACGCATGGTCGGGCTTTCGTTGTTCGCTACCGCCGTGACTGCGGGGCCGCCAGCCCACGCAGCCCAGCCCGAAACGAGCCCCGGGCCGTTCCACTCCGGTGTGGACCTGCTCCGTCTCGCGGGCAACACCCTCCACGCCACCCTGGACGACGCTCCGAAGGTTCGGTTCACCTTCAAGGACACCTCCATCGACGAGATCGTCGATTTCATGGCCCGGGAAACCGGCCTGCCCGTCATCCGCGAGACCGATGCCCCCGGAGGCACCGTCACCTTCATCAGCGCTGAGGAATACGACCTCGCCGAGGCGCTCCGCGTCCTCAATGTCATCCTCAAGACCCGCGGCGTGCAGATCCGCCGTGACGAAGAGTTCCTCTACCTCGGTGCCCTCAAGGACATGGCGGGCGCACCGGTCCCAACTTTCCCGGATGGCGAAATCCCCGATGGGGTCACCGGCGAGCAGATCATCACGCTCGTCTTCCCGCTCAACAACGCCACCGCCGGGCAAATCGCCGAACAGATCAAGCCGCTGGTCGGCGACTTCGGCTCCGTCGTCCCGCTCCCGCAGCAGAATGCGCTGATCATCACCGACTCCGCCGCCCAGTGCCGCAGGCTCGGTTCGATCATCACTGAAATCGATTCACGCCCGGCCTTCGAAGAAAGCGTCGAGGTTTACAAACTCGAGCACCTCGACGCGCCAACCGCCAAAGAAAGCCTGAGCGTCCTCATCGCCGAGCGACAGGTCACCGTCGTCTTCGACCGCCAGGGTAACCGCCAGGTTGTTCAGGACGAGAAGGTTGCCGGTGTTCGCATCGAGGCCGACCCGCGCACGAATTCCATCATCGCCATCGGACCGGAAGGTCGCCTGAGCACAATCGAACGCCTCATCGAGATCATCGATGTCCCCGAGGCCGATAACGCCCGCGACATGACGACCTTCTCGCTCTCGTCGGTCGATGTGAACGAGGCCGTTCGTTCGTTGAACCAACTCTTCGAAAGAACCCCGCGCGACCAGCGACCGACGCTGGTTCCCCTCGCCACCGTCGGCAAAATTGCGATCGTCGGTTCGCAGGGAGCCGTCGCTCAGGCGAGGACCCTGCTGACTGAACTGGACGGGAACCCCGATCCCGAATCACTCGGTGAGACCGTAGTCCGGGTCGTCGAACTCAACCACACCGATGCGAACGCCGCGCTCGGGGCGATCCGCCCGATGCTCGACCAGCGCCAGCAGCGGATGATCCGCTTCGCACCGATCGCCGGGCGGCGGGCACTCCTCGTCAGCGGCCAGCCCACCGATGTTCAACTCGTCGAAGCCCTGACCCAATCCATCGACCTCCCCACGAAGGTCCAGCGGGAGATCCGCTTCTTCCGCCTCGACGGCGACCTGTCTCGTCAGCAGATCGACAACGCGATCGCGCTCGTCGACGCGGCGTCCCCCGAGCAGGCCGACCGAGTCCAGATCATCGAGCAGCCCGGTGACCCCGAAGGCGACAAGGACGGTCAACGCATCACCCTTGTCGGCACCCGTCAGGCATTCGACGCGTTCAATCGAACCCTGAACGAGGTCCGCCAGGCCGCGCTGCCCCCGATGGAGACCCGTCGCTTCGAACTGCAACACGCAACCCCATCCGCGGTCGCCTCCACCCTGTCCCGCCTGGCCCGTCCGATGCTGGCCACCGAGGACGGCACCACCTTCGAGGCCCCGCAGATCACCCCGATCGACGAACTCGACACGCTGCTCGTTCGCGCCAGGTCCGATCAGTTCAGTGTGCTCGACCAACTCGTTGAAGTGCTCGATGAAGCCGAGCCCGCCCGCCTGCAGTTCCGTGTTGTGCGCATGCGCACCGCCGATCCTCGCGCCACCGTCGACCGCGCCCAGCAACTGTTCGACGAACTCGGCACCGGCCTCGATCCGGAGCAGGTCGGCACCGTGTCGTACACCTTCGATGAGCAGACCGGCAATCTGCTGATCACCGCCGACCGTGTCGGCATGGACCGCTTCACCGCGCTGCTCGATCAGGCCCAGCGCCTCAGCCCTCCCGAGCGATCAACCCGCTTGGTAGATCTGCAGTTTGTGGAAGCCGCGGACATCCTTGAGGTGCTCCCGGCCGAGGTCGCCAAGATCCTGCCCGATGAGCCCGGTCGCACCGCGCCGCAGCCTTCGTTCCAGGCCGTCGAAGCGACGAATTCCATTCTCGTCACCGCCGAAGCGCTCCAGCATCAGGTCATCAGCGAATTCATCCGCCGGCTCGATGTGCTCGAACCAACCGATCTGCCACCTCTGAAGCTCATCCAGGTCCGCGCTGCCGATGCTTCGGCGATCGCGCGCATGCTCACCGACCAATATGCACGCCGTCCGCAGGAAATCCGGCGCACCTCCCCGGTCGATATCCGCGCCGATGCCGCCACCAACACGCTGATCGTCAGCGCCGCCTCGGATGTCCTCCCCGAGATCGAAACCTTCGTCGAGGAACTCAACCGGTCGAGCGAGGACACCGCCGATCGCGTCACCGAGATCTTCCCGCTCAAGGTCGCCAAGGCCTCCGATGTCGCCCGCGCCATGGACACGCTCTACCCCGAGCCGCCCATGCCTGTGGACCGCTTCGGCCGTCCTCAGCCGTGGCTGCGCGAGGCCCGTGAGGTACAGGTCACCGCCGACAACGCCTCGAACTCGCTCATCGTGGATGCCCCAGCGGAACGCATGCCCGCGTTCACCGCGCTGGTCGAGAAGCTCGATCGCGTCGAACTGCCTCCGCAAGCCGAACTCCGCACCTACTCCATCCCACGCGCTGATCTCGATGCCATCACCCGGACGCTGCGGACCCTCGCCAGCCAGGGCTCACTCAACGGCCCGGCCCAGCCCGGCGCATCCCGCGTGCCAGTCACCATCGAGAGCGAGCCGCGTTCACGCACGCTGATCGTTGCCGGCGATGAATCCACCCATACCATCGTCGAGCGCATCCTCTCGGATCTCTCCGCCGTGCCCGTCGAACGCGAACTCCGCGTCATCCGTCTGGACAACGCCGACCCCCGCGAGGTCGCCCAGCGCGCAGAGCAAATCTACACCCAGCAGACCGCCGAGCTCCCCGGCTCCACACCCGTCGATGTCACCGTCGATGAGTCCACCAACAGCCTGCTCGTTGTCGCCGAAGCCGAGGCCATGTCCCGGTTCATGCGCATCATCGACCAGCTCGAGGAGCAGGCCGGTCCGCCGCGCGAACTCCGCATGGTCGAACTCCAGCACGCCCAGGCGGGGGAGATCGTCGCCTTCCTGAAGGATCTCATCGAGTCTTCTCGCCCATTCAGCGCGGGCAATGTCGTCGATCCGGTCATCGAACCCATCGAGCGCAACAACACCCTCCTCATCGCTGCCCAGCCCGGACAGCACGCGATTATCGAATCGCTCATCCGCTCGCTCGATGTCCCCTCCGATGCCCAGGCCGGTCCGCTCCGGATCCTCCGCCTCCGCACCGCCGAGGCCAGCGGCATCGCCGGCGTCCTCAACGACGCGTTCTCCCAGCGTCCAGCCGAAGAGCGCGCCGCCAAACCCGTCTCCATCCGCGCCGACGCCGCCACCAACACCCTCATCGTCTCGGCACACCCGGAAATGCTCCCCGAGGTCGAACGCCTCGTCTCCGAACTCAACGATGCGCAGTCCTACGACTCCGACGGACGCGAGATCCGCATCTTCCCGCTCCGCGTTGCCCGCGCCGAACAACTCGCGCGCACCCTCGACCAGATGTTCCCTGAACCGCCGGTTCCCGTAGACCGCTTCGGGCGCCCCATGCCCAACCTGCGCGAGCCCAAGGATGTCGTGGTCCGCGCCGACCAGCAGACCAACTCCATCATCGTCGACGCGCCCGCCAATCGCCTCGCCGGGTTCGAACAACTCGTCGAGCAACTCGACCGCACCGAGGTTCGCGGCAACCGCGAACTCCGCACTTACAGCGTCCCCTCCGCCAACCTCGATACCCTTGCTCGCACGCTCCGCAACCTCGCCGAATCCGGCGGGTTGGCCGAGACCGCTAGCGGCGAAACCGGCTTTACTGTCGAGGCGGACCCCGTCTCGCGCACGCTGATCATCTCCGCCGTCCCCGAGGCCTTCGAACGCATCGAGCAGGTCATCGATGAGGTCGAAGCCCGCTCCGGTGGTCCCCGCACGCAACTCAGTTTCTTCAATCTTTCCAAGGCCCGTGCCGATCGCATCGAACCGACCGTCACCCGCCTCCTGACCGCCCGTCTCGAAGAACTCCGTCGCGACAAGGGCCTCTCCGAAGACGCCGTGGCCGGCAGCATCGAAGTCGTCGCCGATCGCGCAACTAACACCCTCATCGTCACCGCCCCCGTAGACCTCGTCGAGACCGCGAGAGAGATCATCGCTCAACTCGATTCCGGCGACAGCGCGGTAGGGCGCGATGTCCTGCGCGTCATCCCCTTGCGTTTCGCCGATGCCGCGCAGACCGCCCCCGCGCTCTCGCGCACCCTCTCCACCGCCGACCTCCCCTCAGGCGGCAGCGTCGAAGTGACCGCCGCCGGCGGTTCCAACGCCATCATCGTTTCCGGTGCGGAAACCGACATCGACTACCTCGAAGGCATCATCAAGGAGATCGATGTTCCTTCCGGCGATGAGTCCATCACCGTTCGAACGGTGTACCTGACGAACAACCGCGCCGAACTCGTGGCACCGGTGGTCGAACAACTCCTCGCCTCCGAACGCCTCGACACCTGGATGCGGATGGAACTCCTCCGCCGCAATCCTCGTGCTCTTGACGCGATCGCTGAGGTTCGCATCGCTGCCGAACCACGAGTGAACGCCGTGATCGTCACCGCGCCAGCCGCGATCGCCTCCATCGCCGAGGAACTCATCACTCAACTCGATGTCGCCCCGAGCGAGATCGGTCGAACCGACCGCCTCGTGCGCGTCCTGACGCTCCGCAACGCCGATGCCGCGTCCGTGGCCCAGAACGCCACTCTGCTCTTCGAAGACGACACCCAGGTTTCCACCGTCCCCGCGCCCACCATCCGCGTTGATGCTGCCTCCAACTCTCTCATCGTCCGTGGCAGCGCCGAGCAGATCGCTCAGATCGAATCCCTCGCCTCCGAACTCGACGGAGCCACGCTCGCAGGCAGCCGCGAGATCCGCACCCTTGCCGTCGATCGTTCGCGCATCGATGCCCAGGCTCTGGCCGAAACCCTCCGCCGCCTCTTGGCCGAGCAGGGCAACGCCGTCGAAGTCATCGACGCGGCCGACCTCCGCAAGCAAACCCCCGCAGACGATGAGCCGCAGGGCCACCTCTTCGACCTCCCAACCTGGCAGTACGAACTCGATACCCAGGAACTCACGCGCCGCGGCATCCTGCTCCCCAAACGCGTCAAACTGATCATCGGGTACACCCAGACCACCGTCGCGTCCGTCGACCAGAACGAGGACGAAGCCACTGAGGATGTGGCGCAGGACGCCACACCCGCACCGCTGACTGAGGACCAACTCGCCGAACTCTCCGCCCTTGCGCAAGCCATGATGGCCGAGTCGCTCGCGACCGCCGACGAGGCCGAAACGATCAAGGCGGAGTCCGCCACGAACGCCAAACGCCAGGCCGCGCCGACCGATGCCGAGCGTGCCGATGCCACGGACATCACCATCGC
>JBICHT010000003.1:0-11555 GCA_043101125.1 Phycisphaerales bacterium JB050
TCGAATGTCGATCACCTACTCGACCGCCATAACTTCGAGTTGATCCGTCACGACATCACCCTGCCAATCTGGCTCGAGGTCGACGATATCTACAATCTCGCCTGCCCCGCCGCGCCCGGTCACTATCAGTACAACCCCATCAAGACCATGAAGACCTCCGTCATGGGCGCGATCAACATGCTCGGTATGGCCAAACGCTGTCGAGCCAAAATCCTCCAGGCCTCCACCAGCGAGATCTACGGCGACCCGGAAGTGCACCCTCAACCCGAGTCCTACAAGGGTTCGGTCAACACCATCGGCCCCCGCGCCTGCTACGACGAAGGCAAGCGGGCCGCCGAAACCCTGTTTCACGATTATCACCATGCGCACGGGGTCGATGTCCGAATCGTCCGCATCTTCAATACCTACGGCCCACGCATGCACCCATACGATGGTCGCGTCATCTCGAACTTCATCCGCCAGGCGTTGCTCAACGAACCGATCACGATCTATGGCGAAGGCGAGCAGACGAGGTCGTTCTGCTATCGAGACGATCTCGTCGAAGCCATGATCCGCATGATGAACAACGAACAGGGATTTGTTGGTCCCGTCAATATTGGCAACCCCGGCGAATTCACCATCAAGCAACTCGCCGAATTGGTCATCGAACTGTCCGGATCGTCGAGCACAATTCAGTACGGCCCGGCGCCGCTCGATGACCCCCAGCGCCGTCGCCCCGATATCTCCCTCGCCAAAGCGAAACTTGATTGGGAACCGACCATCTCCCTCCGGGAAGGGCTCTCCAAGACGATCGAATGGTTCAAATCCATCGAGATGTCCCACTACCGCGCCCCTACACCGAACTACTGACGCCCCGTGTGCACTCCAAGCCCGGCCCAGCCCAGATTTACCATCCGGCCCCTCACCGGCATGGATGATCCTTGCGCTGAACGATGGCGCACTCTGCGTGATGAACTCTTCGAGACCACCGATGACGCGGACTCGCTCCTCGAAACCCGCGAGATCCTGACCGATGGCTCCACACGCGGCATGTCCTACGCGGTCTTCCTCGCGGTCGATCTTCACCGGCCAGATGCCATCCTCGGCTTCGTCGAGGTCGCGTTGCGGCGCTTCGCCGAAGGCTGTCGCACCGATCCTGTGGGCTTTATCGAGGGCTGGATGGTGCTCGAATCCGCGAGAGGGCACGGCATCGGCGGTGCTCTGGTCGCTCGGGCCGAGGATTGGGCCCGAGAGCACGGCTGTACCGAGATGGCCTCGGATGCGGAACTCGAAAATCACCCTAGCGATGCCGCCCACCGAGCTCTGGGGTATCGGGAGGTCGCCCGAATCCGCTGCTTTGCAAAGGATCTGTGAGAGACTGACTCACCGCCTTCCATTCCGAACTCCGACCGGCTGCCCGGCGTACCGGTACACTGTCTCCCCAACCAGAGGGATGGCCACCGGACACGGGTCCGAGAACGGCGTCCAATCCTCTCGAACCACCTTTGAACCCGAAACCGGCGGTCTCGCCCAAGCGAGACGATCACCCGGCCGAAATTGATCGATCAGGGCGATGATCGCCTCAATCGAACGCCAGCAGGAGAGAGCACCATGCGTCTGACCATGATCGGAACCGGATATGTTGGCCTCGTCACCGGGGTCTGCTTCAGCAACACCGGCAACGATGTGATCTGCTTCGACATCGACGAACGCAAGATTCAAGTGCTCAACGACGGCGGCTGTCCGATCTACGAGCCCGGCCTGACCGAGCTCATGAAGAAGAATGTCAGCGCCGGTCGCCTGCACTTCACCACCGATCAGGCCAAGGCGTATCGCGACGCTCAAATGGTGTTCATCTGCGTCGGCACCCCCACCGGCCCCGACGGCAAGACCAACATGAGCTATGTCTGGCAGGCCGCCGACGACATCGCGCATGTCATGAAGGAACTCGGTCCGAACCAGGAACCGAAGGTTGTGGTGGTCAAGTCCACCGTTCCGGTCGGCACGACCCACAAGGTCCGCGATCGCATCCGCGCCATCGTCGGCCCGGACATCCCCTTCTCGGTCGCCGACAACCCCGAGTTCCTCAAGGAAGGCGCGGCGATCGACGACTTCAACCGCCCCGATCGCGTCGTGGTCGGTGTGGACGACGAGCGCACCGGCGAACTGATGCGCGACCTCTACGAGCCCTTCGTGCGTCAGGGGCACCCGATCTTCGTGATGGATGTGCCCTCGGCCGAGATGGTCAAATATGCCTCCAACAGCTTCCTGGCCACCAAGATCAGCTTTATCAACGAGGTCGCGAACCTCTGCGAAGCGTACGGGGCGAACATCAATCGTGTACGCGAGGGCATGTGCTCCGACAGCCGCATCGGTAACAAGTTCCTCTACCCCGGTCTTGGCTACGGCGGCTCCTGCTTCCCCAAGGACACACTCGCCTGCATCATGATGGGCGATGAGACCGGCATCGACACCCAGCTCTCTCAGGCGGTGCATGATGTCAATCAGCGCCAGCGCAAGCTGTTCTTCCAGAAGATTCAGAACCACTTCGCCGACGACGGCGGGCTGGCCGGCAAGACGATCGCCTTCTGGGGCATGGCGTTTAAGCCGCAGACCGACGACATCCGCGAGGCCCCGGCGATCTCGATGATGAAGTGGGCCACCGATGCAGGTGCCTCCTGTCGCGGCTTCGACCCGGTGGCTTCCGCCAATGTCGAGAAGGAGAACCCGGGCAAGTTCACGATCGTGGATGACATGTACGACATCCTCGATGGCGCGGACGCGTTGGTGATCTCCACCGAGTGGGACGAGTTCCGTCAGCCCGACTTCAAACGGATCAAGAGCCTGTTGAAGAGCCCGGCGATCTTCGACGGTCGCAACCTGTACAAACTCGAGCAAATGGCCCAGAACGGCTTCGCGTACTACTCGGTGGGCCGCAAGGCGGTGTTGCCCGAGGCGGCGCACAGCTGAGTCCTGATCACGACATGGATCTCCGTGACCTGAACATAGATCTGGATTTAATCCAGCCGTATCTCGATGCGCACCCGTGGCCGCGCCTGTTCCTCACGATGAGCGGCGGTCATCTCTACGGGTTCGCATCTGAGGACTCGGACTACGATCTGCGCGGCTGCCATATCGCTGCTGCGGAAGCATGTCTCCGGCTGCGCCCGCCCCGCGATACCTACGATATCCTCGATCGAGATTGCAGAATCGAGATGGACATCGTGACGCACGACGCGGCAAAGTACTTCCGGATGCTGCTCGGCAAGAACGGCTATGTGCTGGAGCAAATCTTTTCGCCGCTCATCGTCGAAGCAACGGAAGACTTCGATGAACTCAAGAGCATCGCTTCTCGCTGTATCACGAAGCATCATCGACACCATTTCCGGAGTTTCGCATCCAAACAATGGGACAAGGTGTCCAATGCAGCACACGGCACGGTCAAGGGTTTGCTCTACACTTACCGCCCGCTGCTCGCCGGAATACACTTGATGCGAACCGGTGAAGTGGAATCAAACCTGCGGGTGCTCAATGAGCACTTCGAGCTTCCTTGGATCGACGACCTCATCCAGGCAAAGGTGGAAGGCAGCGAGCGAGCATTGTTGAGCGATGCCGATCTGGACTTCCATAATCAGCAGTTCAATCGACTGTCGATGATACTCGACAAGGCCAGCGAAGAGTCTACTCTTCCTGATGAACCCTCCGCGTCGGCAGAGCTGGACGATTTCCTTATCCGGATGAGGCTTGGGGCGTAATCCAAAGCGTTCACCGCTTGGCGTGTTTGCGCTTGCGCGAGCGGCGGGGATGTTTGGGCTTGCGGACTTTGTAGCGAGAGCGTTTGGGCTTCGTGATGGTGTGCCACTGGGCGCTGGTCGGCCAGTGTTGTGGGGGTGTCGGTGTGCTGTGATCGGGACGGGGTTCTGGTTGGTCTGGCCCGGCACTGGCGGGCGAGCCGCCAGTGGCACCGGAAGAATCGGGATGGTCGGAAGGTTCGGGGCGCCCCTCGAGGGGAGAAGGAGGATCAGGCATTTCCTTCTCTGAAGTTTGTGACCCATCGCTTGCGCGATTGGGCTCTAATCGTTGTTTGGCTTGAGCCAATCGTTTTTCGCGTTCGGCGGTGCGGCAGTGGATGAGGACCTGGTTCGCCGCGAGGCGCTGGCGGTTGCGCTTGGTGGCTTCGAAGCGGTCCTGCTTCTCATTACCCGTCGGCTCGGGGTCGTCCATCAACCGTTCAAGGGTTTCGAGGGCCTTGGTTTGCACGCGGATCATGGTGAGCTCGAGGCGCAGGCGTTCGAGTTCGATCTGGTGGCGGACGGCGAGGAGTTCAGAAGTCTCAATGGTGTTGATGTCGGTGTCGGGTGTGGTGTGCATGGCAGCCTCCTTGGGTTGGATGGGCCGCGGGAAAAATGTGTGCAGCCCTCACCCTCAGGGCGGCCGAAGCCACGCTGCGCGCGCCAACGCGGAGATGCGCGCACACCGTCGTGAGAATCCGTAGGAAATACGGGCAGAAAATTTTTTGAAAAAGTCACATGCGCGCATTTTTGCCGAGGCATTTTTGCGCGCGCAAACGCGGGCTTAAGCGGTTTACTTTTCTGGTTTTGGGTGGGGCGATCAGGTGAGGAAACGCTTGGCGTTCATCCTTCGACCCACCACTTCTTCCCATCGCGTCCGACGCGTCGGTAGAGGGTATCGCGTTCGACGGGTTCGAAGCCCGCCTCGCGGATGGCCTTCTGGAGATCGCGGACGGTGACTTCCTGGTGGGTGCTCGCGCCGCCGACCTTGGTGATGTCGTACCAGACGACGGTGCCGTCGATGTCGTCCGCGCCGCTCTGGAGCATGACCTGGGCCATCTTGAGCGTCTGCATGATCCAGAACGCCTTGATGTGCGGGAAGTTGTCGAGCATGAGTCGCGCGACGGCCAGCGTGCGGTAGTTTTCCAGGCCGGAGGGGCCGGGCAGGTGCTCGAGTTCGCTGCCGTCGGGGAAGAACGGGAGCGGGATGAGGGTCTGGAAGTAGCCGCCGTCTTCGGCGCTGATCTTGCCCTGTTCGCGCAGGCGCTCGGGGGATTCGACGCCGGGGCGGAGTAGGGACACGACGGGGATCTGGCCTTCCCCGTTGGCTTCGGCTTCCTGATCGCCGCCCGCGAAACCGTCGGCGTCATCGCGTGCCCACTCGGGGCGCATGGGTTCGCCGGCGTAGCCGAGGCGGTGCAGGGCGCGGTCCTGCGCCCTTCGGAGCATGTCCATGTGAACGAGGCGTTCGCGGCGTTGCTCGATGTGGCCGTAGAGAATCGTGCAGTTGCTGTTGAGGCCGAGTTCGTGGGCTACGCGATGGACATCGAGCCAGACATCGGAGCGGATCTTGCCCTTGTGGGTCTCGTCGTGAACACGGTCGTCGAAGACTTCTGCACCGCCGCCGGGCAGGGAGCCGAGGCCGGCGGCTTTCAACTCGCTGAGCACCCAGCGGATGCCTTCGACGCGGTCCTTGGCCTTGTACTTCTTGGCGATCTTGGCGAGGTGGACGATCTCCACGGCGGTGAAGGCCTTGAGGTGCAGGTCGGGCGCGACTTCCTTGATGGCCCGGAGCATGTCGGGGTAGTACTCCCACGGCAGGTAGGGGTGCAGCCCGCCGACGATGTGCATCTCGGTCGCGCCGTTCTCGATGGCCTCACGGGCCTGCTCGCGGATGTAGTCAAGGTCGCGGGTGTACGCGCCGGCCTGATCCTTCTTGCGATAGAACTCGCAGAATTTGCAGGAGAGCGCGCAGACATTCGAGTAGTTGAGGTGGCGGTTGATGTTGTAGTAGGCGATGCCGGGGGTGAGGCGACGCCGGACGGTGTCGGCGAGCTCCAGCACGGTCCAGATATCGGGGGTGGAGAACAGCAGGTCGCCGTCGTCGAGGGTGAGGCGCTCCCCCGCTTCGACCTTGGCGCGGATGGCATCAAGGCGAGAATCGGCGTGGGCCGGGGTTTGGAGCGGTTTGGCGGAGATGGTGGCGGTGGTCATCGGGTCGTCTTTCGGTGTATCGAATTTTCAAATTGTATTGAAACATGCCCAGAGAATCGACCCGCGTGGGGCGAAATCCTCGAACACCCTGATCAGCGTTATCGGAAGGTCCTGGGGGTGCGACGGGGCGAGGCGTGCCACTTGAGCGGATCGGGGAGGCGGTGCGGGCTGGTGGTGGCACGCCCCGGGTGCAGCCCGGGCCCGGTTGGTTCGATGCTCTGGACACGGCAAGTCGCGTCGTGACGCGCGGCGGTATCCCCGCTCAAGACCCGGGAGGGCGACAGATGTTCGGCAAGCGACGGAGCAAGGATGAACAGGACGGCGATCGGTTTGAGGACCAGCAGTCCTCGGGCGGTTCGTTCGGCGGCCCGTTCATGCCGCAGACCCCGCCGGATGCCGATGTTCCGGCGTCTCGCCCGCTGTATGGCGGCGGGAATCCCGACGAAACCACCACGAGCGACGATCGCTTCGCCTCGAACCTGCAAGCGGACCTTGCGGAGCACCCTGCGTCGGATGCAGGCGCGGAGGCCGACCATGCGCCCGATGAGTCTGTGGAGGTGGCCCAGGAACAGCAGGCTGCTGAACCCGAGCCCGCATCGGCACCGGTCGGCGTGGAGACTCGAGAAGAGCCGCCCGCCCCTCCCGTGGCGCCGGCTCCCGACGCCGCGATACCGCCCGTAAAGGGGATGCGGGGGATCAGCAAGGACGGGGATCAGATGCTCGGGTTGCTGTCAACCATCGAGTCGCAGCTCGGTGAACTACAGCGGCTGAAGGCGGACCGGGAATCCTTGATCGACGACCTTGAGCAGGCGCGCCAGGAACTCGACGCGCAGCAGGCTCTGCTCGACGAGCGAGAGAAGAGCGTCGCGGCGCTTGAAGAAGAATCGCGCGAGAACCAGCGCATCACCGAGAACATGCTCGCCGAGGCCGAGAAGCGCGAAGCCGAACTCGAGAAGGCTCGCGTCGAGGTCGAAGAACACCGCAAGCGCACTGAAGAACTCGAACGGACGCTGGATGAGCGGAGCCAGCGTCTGGAATCCCGCGATGCTGAACTGCGGCGTCGGGTGGAAGAGATCGAAGCGAGGGAGCGCGAAACCGAGCAACGCGATCACGAGATGCGCGAGCAGATCGCTGGGGAGTTCGAGTCGCGCCTCCGTGAACTCGGTGAAGAACTCGAAGCGACCCGGAACGAGATCGAGGGGATGCGGACGCAGCTCGATGAGCGGAATGCCGAGATCGAGAAGATCCGCACCGAAGCTGAAGAGCGCATGCAGCAGCGTGAGCAGGAGCTCCGGGCGGAGATGGACTCGCGCCTGGAAGGCGAAAAGCAATCGGTTGATGAGCGGGTGCGCTCACTCGAATCCGAGCTCGACCAGGCCCGCGCGGCGATTGAAGAGGCCGGGAACGCTGCGAACACCGAGCGCTCTCGTCGCGAAGAACTGGAAGCCAAGGTCGGGGAACTCTCCCAGCAGCTTGAAGATTCACAACATCGAGCCGATGAAGCGCAGCGGCAGGCTTCGGCGGTGGAGAGCGAACAGGGCAGCACCAGCGAGGCCGCGGCGCAGGCCGATGCCCGTCGGGCTGAACTTGAAGCGGAACTGTCCAAGACTCGCGACCAGCTCGCCGAGGCTGGCCGGCACCTGAGCGATGCGCAGGAACAGGCCCGGGCGGCTGGTGAGAAGGTTGAATCGCTGAGCGCGGAGGTGGAATCGCTGAAGTCGGAGGTGTCGAGCCGCCCGGAGGCGTCATCCGGTGGGATTGACCCCACGGAGATTACGAAGCGTGACCGGGCAATCGAACTGCTCAAGGGCAAACTTGACCAGGCGATGACGCGTGTGCGTCAGCTTGAGGAGCGTGCCTCGTCACCCAGCGCGGGTGGAAGCGATGGCTCGTCGCCGCAGAAGGGCGAGTTGGACGCGATGCACCAGAAGCTTCTCGCCAAGCAGCAGGAGCTCGATGTGCTGGCGCACAAGCTCGCCGCGCGGGAAAAGGCTCTGGAACAGAAGGGCACCGCTGCCAAGCCGATGTCGCCGATGTCGAGCACGGGGAGTGAGCAGGAGCGGGAAGCGATCCGGAAGGAGTCCGAGCAGCTCTTCGCGCAGCGTGAGCAACTGGCCGAGGCCAAGGCGGCGCTGGATCGGAAGGCGAAGAAGGTGGCGGCGAGTGCCTCGAAGAGGAAGGCGGCGAAC
Organism: Phycisphaerales bacterium JB050; assembly: GCA_043101125.1. GTDB lineage: Bacteria > Planctomycetota > Phycisphaerae > Phycisphaerales > UBA1924 > JANSXG01. Next base: position 8,174 of record JBICHT010000003.1, read on the forward strand.
ATCATGCTCGCGTCGGTCGTGACGATGGCGATCCTGGCGATGCTGTCGTGGTACGCGGCGGGGCAGATCGCCAAGCCGATCCATGTCGCGAGTGTGGAACTCGGGATCGACCCGCAGGAAACCGATCTGAGCCCGCGCCAGAAGGAGTCCTGGCAGGAATACCACGAGGCGCTGCTGGATGATCCGCAGTTTCACGAACTCGCGGCGCGACGCCTGAAGCAGCGAGGCTACGCCAACTTCGGCACGCCGAGCGATGTTCGCGCGATGGTGACCGACGGGTTGGTCACCTGGGAGTCGAGTGCGGACGGTGAATTGACGCTGCTGTATACCGCCGCCGGTCGTGAGCGGACGGAGCGAGTGCTGGACACTTTCAGCGGTGCGCTTTCCAGTTTCGCCAACGAGACGCGCGATCATCGCCTGGACGGTGTGGCGACGGCGGTCATCGAGCCGGTTTCGACCGATCCGACGCCCGTGGAGGATCCTCGCCTGAATTTCTTCGCGATGATGTTCGGTGGGGCGTGCGGGGTCGCGCTCTTTGGTTCGATGGTGATGTGGCGCCGGATGTCGCGGGACCTGACTCAGTTTGAGGACCGGCTCACGGACAGCGCGGATTACACGGCGTTGGAGATCGGGCCGACGGAGGGTGCGGCGTCGACGGAGGGTCGGCGCTTGATGTTCTGAGACGCTCGAAGCGGCTCCTCAACACACAAACAAAAACGCACCCGTCCGGATCGGACGGGTGCGCTGTGGAGGAGTTCTTGTCGTGGCGAGGAACGGATCAGCCGGTGATCAACTCATGCCGAGGATGCGTTCGTCGGGGCGGTCGGTGAAGCGCGGACCGTAGATGGCCAGGTCACCAACGGTTTCGAGGTCCACACGATCCACGCGGAAGGTGATCATGCCCTCGCTGGCGCGGAACTCGCGGACGGTCTGTGGTGCCGCACCGTCTCGCTCGAGAACGAGCGAGTAGCGGCCGTTGGAGACGGGCATGTCCTTGCAGAAGAGGAAGGCGACCTGGGTTTTGGGGTGGACCCAGAGTCGTGCCTGGGTTGAGAGTGATTCGTCTGGGATGAAGTCGAAAACCTTGGCTCCCTGAGCGAGTGCGACTTCCTGGAAATCGGAGCCGAGTTCGGTGAGCCGGGCGCGTCCGAGGGCGATCTCGGTCTCTTCGCGGTAGGCCTGGTTGCTGTCGAAGACATACGCGGTGACACCGGTGAGGAGGACGGTGGTGGTGGCGAAGCCGATGCAGGCGGCGCGCCAGATGGTGGTGGAGTTGAACCATGCTCCGGTTTTGCTGCCGGTGGAGACGGCCTTGGCAGCGGCGGCGGCATCGCCGGCGGTGAGGCCGATGATGGCGTCGCGGACAGCGGACATGACCCTGAACTTGAGCCCGGCGGGAGGATCGACCTGCGGGAGGAGGTGATCAGCGTTGGCGAAGCGTTTTTGTTCGCGTCGTATCTGCGCCTGGATCGATGGCGAAGCGGCGCGGAATGCCGCTTCGAATTCGGCGCGCTCTTCGGTATCGAGCATACCGAGCGCGTCGAGAGACGCCATTTCGATAAGTTGTTCTGTATTCATGACGAAAACTCCTCCCCCACACTAGTTTCTCGGAGCCGCACCAGCGCCCTGCTGAGCGCGGATTTGATCGTGCCGAGTGGCACGCCGAGTTCGATCCCGATCTGCTTCAGCGTCTGGCCGCCGAGGTACGCCCTCTTGACGACGGTCTGCTGCAACTCGGGCAACATGTCTACTCTTCGCAAGACGGCGGCGTAGCGTTCGTCTTGCACCATGCCCACTATTGGGGCGTGTTCATCGGATTGTGAGGTCCAGCCCTCTTCCAGCCGCGAAGGGTTGAGACGAGAGCGGAACCGACGGAGACGGTCGACCATATGACGACGCGCGATCAGCATGACCCATGTCACCAAAGCGGCTCTTTTCGGGTCAAAGCGATCTGCGGTCCGCCAGAGGCGCAGAAAGACCTCCTGAACGACATCTTCGGCATCCGTGCGTGACGGCATGGTCTGGTAGGCCATGCGGTACACCAGCGGGGCGAAGCGGTCGTAGAGCTCGCCGATGGCGACTTCGTCATCCGAGGCGACCCGCTGCATCAGGAGAAGGTCTTGCTCCGGCGAAGGATCCGGAGCGCCGGAATCGGCTGAACCGGATTGTGCGGGAGCGGTGACCATGTCGAGCGCGTGCTTTCCTCGAGAAGATGAAGAGATACAAACAGTCGAGTGCCCGTACACACACCGTATACGGAACTGAAACCCGACGATTTCTTATACGCGGGAATTTCTCGTTCGGATGCCCGAACTCAACAGAATTGTCTGAAATACTGGGATTCAGTGTGTTTGCCTATAACAATATAGGCTGTAATCGGAACAATTCCATGGGCTTCGCCCGAGAATTCCACGCCAGAGTGTGAAGAAATGTATGGCATTCCCGAGTTGACCGACTATATTAGGGAAGGGCATACACCTGCCATTTCGTGGGAACTCACCATGACCTCAAGCCACACACCGCTGCGTTCCGAACAAGTTCATCGCGGCTGCTCTGCAGCAAGGCGATCAGGGCGCGGGTTTTCGTTGGTTGATCTGTTGGTTTCTCTCGCGGTTATTGCCACTCTGATTTCGATCCTGCTCCCCTCGCTGTCGAAGGCCCAAGAGGCTGCGCGTCGGGTCGGCTGCGCCTCGAACATGCGTCAGATCGGTATGGCCTTGCAGATGTACGCGTACGAGCACGGCGATCGCTTGCCGCCGAGTGAGTTCCTTGATGAGGACAGTCGCGACTACAGCCCACAGGACACAATCTTCATCTACTTGTCCGAGAACGCCACAGAGGATCGCGTCGTCGTGGAGTACCCGAACCGCTGGGATGGTTTGGGGCAGTTGTATGCGGGTGAGTACCTGGATGCGGCTCAGGCGTTCTACTGCCCGAGCCACACGGGTGACCATGCGTTCGATCACTACAAGTCGCTGTACGACGAACATGACGGTGATATTGCAACGAATTATCAGTACCGCCTGCCTCAGAATGTGCGGTACTTCACGGACTATCGCAATTCCACCACGCTGCTCGCGGACGCGATGCGGACGCAGTTTGATTACAACCACCAGGTTGGCAACTACATGTTCAAGGCTGATCTGAGCGTGACTTGGTTCAGCGATGTTGACGGTCGCCTGCTGGCGAGTTTGCCCGGCGATCTCGTCAATCCTTCCGACGCGGTGAGTGCGATGGAGACCGCGTGGGAATTGCTGGATTCGAAGGGATCGAGCGATTTTGACGGGCCCAACCACGGTGGTGGAGGCGACGGCATGCCCGGTGGCCCCATCGCCGGTGGTGGCAACGGCTGAGCCGACGCGGTTTCCTCTTCATCCGGGTC
>JBICHT010000004.1:0-29508 GCA_043101125.1 Phycisphaerales bacterium JB050
CTCCCGGCGAAGGTCCCGATCAGACCTCCCAAGACGAGCAGCAAACCGGATATGCCCGCCACACCGGTCCCGGGCAGGATGAAAATCTCGATCCCGAGCAGGAGGACCCCACCGACCACCGCGACCGCCGGCCACCAGCCCGAGGCGTTGATCATCATCGGCGGGATCACCAGGCCACCGAGGGCGACCAGCGCGATCACGCCGAACACGCCGGCACCGGGCATGGAGAGTTCGATGAACATGCAGAGCAAGAACAGGACAACCAGCACCCCGCGGATCAGCATGCCGCGCGGCCCCTGGGTCAAAAACTGCACAACCGATTCCGACCAGGTCTGATTCAGTCGAACCATCTGGTCAGGTGGAGTCCCGGTGAACTGGCGCAGTTCCTCATCGGTGTTGATCTCGGCCTTGGCAAAGCCGAATTCCTTCAAACCGGGTGTGGTCAGCGTGAGGAAACTGTTGCCGTCGGTTGCGTAGCGCACATACTCGTAGTCATCCGGGTTCTCATTCGCGAAGTTCGGACGGGTCGAACCGGGCGTGCCCTTGGCGTTGAGCGCGAGATTTGTCGCGCTGATCATGCCGGGCGTGATCTGGTTCGATCCGGGCGTGTAGCCTGCATCGAGAGATTCACCGCGTGGATTACCGTCATCTTTGTAAATGCGTTCGCCGCTTTCCTGCAGGTTGATCTCCCCCCCGGAAGCCATGTACGGCTCACTGGTCCGGGGCGGTGCCTGCTTGAACAACGCTTTGTATTCACGATCGGTGAGGAAGTAGTACCGGCCGGTCTGCTTGTTGCGGACCTGCCAGGTTTCGACCCCGAGCGTCGAAAACGCCTGCACCAGCACCTCGTCGTGCCCGTTGCGACGGGCCGAATCAACCAAGTCGGCGATGAGCGGAGCGGTGATTTTCGCTCGCTCGTTTGCGGGGATTTTCTGCATCCCGATCCCCTGCTTGCCCATGCCGATCTGGATGATCCCCGCGTCGCCCATGGTCGCGTTGGAACTCACGACGATCTCGTCGCAGGCCAAAGCGATGATCGCCCCCCCGGAGTAAGCCTGCGGGTTCACCCACGCGATAGTGTGCAGGTTGGTGCCTTTGAGGGCCGTCGTGATTTCTGTCACGGCTGGCACCTCGCCGCCGGGGGTATTGAGCTCGATGACGATGGCATCGGCTCCCGCCTCCTCGGCGAGTTTGATCCGGCGCTGCACACTCCGGAGCGTAACCCCGTCGATCCCACCCTCGATCGTGATGACCGCCAGGTTGTCTGCCTGGCGAACCGCCGGGACCGGTGCGGGGCCGGAGGGTGCGTCTGGCGAGCCGCCCGCCGGCTGCTCCTGACCAATCGCCCCGAGGGACATCAGGAGCATCAGGCACCCTGCCGCGAGGCAACGCGTTACCCATCTTGAGGTCGAGTTCAGGCTCTGCATCTGCACACTATACGCCCCGTCTGGCTGAAAATACGCGCCGCTCGGCCCGGTTCGTCGCCCGACGGTACGCTGGAGGGCTATGCCCGGTTCCTCGTCCTCCCCCATCCCCACCGCCTCCCAGGCGCTCGATGCCGCCGAAACCACCGCCCCGCTGCTCGCCTCGCACCTGCTGGCGGTCGCCATCGGCGGAGCAGCCGGCGCGGTGCTGCGATACCTCGTGAGCGTGGTCGGCACTCGAATGATGCCCGAACACCCCGAGCGGGCGACCGTCGTGATCAACGCCTTCGGTTCGCTGCTGCTCGGCGCGGTGCTGGCGTGGACACTCGCCCGACCCGATCACCTACACCCGGCTCTGCACACCGGGCTGGCCGTCGGCTTGCTCGGCGCGTTCACAACCTATTCCACCTTCTCGGTGGAGGCCCTCAAACTGATGCAGAATGGTCGCTTGGCCGAAGCCACCCTGTATGTCGTGGTGACGACGGTCTTGTGCATCGCCCTCGCCGCCGCCGGGTACTGCGCGATCACCGCCATCCTCGGCAAACCCACGCCCTGAGCACCCAACTCATCGCGCCTCGGCCATGGCCTCTTCCCAGCCCGCGGGCATCCACACCGACAGGTGACCGATCGCTTGCTTGACACGCGGGCTGAGCGGCACGCCCCACGCCTCGAAATACGGCCCGAGGTTCCGCCCGAGCGTGCGGCTCATCGTGATCACGAACAGATCACGCTTCTCCTCGTCGTTCTTCGGACGATCGGCCGCGGCCAGACCGTCGTACGCCCGGAAAGTCTTGCGGAATGAGTCCCAGCCGAACCGCTGCCAGAGCATCGCGTAGGTTTGCAGAGCGAGAAACGGATCACGCTTCCATGTGTCATACGGCGCACCGGCCTTTGCATGCCTGACCATGGTCGCCAGTGCTCGCCCCGGCTCGGTGCGCATGGCCGGGTCGTCCAATGGATAGCCGTTGACCGTGTTCAGGGTGAGCACCGTAAAGATATTCACCGTGACCTCGCCCGTGCCGTCAAAGGTCCACATCGGGTTCTGGTGGGAATGGCCCATCTCGTGGTAGTGCCCCCAGAGTTCGTTGCTGCCCTCGGCATCGAAGTTGGCGATGTCCACCATCTGACGGGCCTCCGTCATCGGGATCACCAGTGGCCCATCCGACGGGCAGTACATGTACCCCCAGGACAGTCGCTTCTCCGCCACAAAGCGCTGCTGTTGGTCAGGCCAATGGCGGGGCGAGCGCGGTTCCATCGCCTGCATCGCCTCGTGGACCCGCTTCCAGTGCTCCATCACCAAATCGGGCCGATCGAGATCGCGGACGGCCTCGGCGGGAATGGTGAAGACCAGTTCGTCGGACTCCAGTTCCGCCCATGCCACCGGCAGCGAGCGAATCCGGCTCTGCCATTCGCCCAGGTCGGTCTCCCCATGCCGGTAGCGCGCCATCTCGACGGCCCCCGAGATCTCGACCGTGATCCCCCTCGTCGCGACCTCCCCGGGCAGATCGAGGTACACCGGCCCGCCGATCGGGGACGCGGCGCTCGCACGGCGTTCTTCCAGATCCGACCGGTAGATCGCGATGGGCATCCGCACACGCTCCTCAAAGTCCTGCGGATCGCGCCATGCGCCGATCTGCAGCGCCGCACCGCCGACCTCTCCCGCTAAGACGCGAACCGTCACGGTTTCACCCGGAGGCGCGTACAACCCGGTCGAGCGCCAACCGGGAATGCGATCCAAGCGCAGGCGTCTCGTCACGCGAGGCATGTCCGCGGGCACGGGCCCGGGAAAAGCCGCCGCACTCGGGTGCGCCCGAACCACGCCGTGCTTCGCTCGCCGGGCTTCCAGATCCAACAACGCGCAGGCAAGCGGATGCTGGGCGGGCTTCAGCGGGCGATCGGCCATCGACCGGTAGGCCTGGTTGAGTTCCCGGGCGTGCGCGAGCGCGAGTTCATCGGCCTTGCGAATCAACGGGCTGTCCAGCGGAACCAACGCGAGGGCATCCCGCGCGATGCGGGACGCGAACACGACATCGCCGCCTCCCGTGCCCAATCGCTCGCCAGCCAGCACGCGCAGCGCGTCCTCCGCGTTCGCGTTCGCCGCGGCTTCGGGGTCGAGTTCGTACAGACCATCCCGCCCTGGGGAGAGCGCTCGCTCGGTGTAGAGAATGCCAAAGTCACCGAGCAAGCGGTTCGCCGCGAGATCGCCCGCGGAGGAGGCGTGGCCCAGTTGGATCTGCCCCCAGGCGGTCTCGACGCTGAGCATCGCGCCGCCCCGGCGCAGCCAGTCGGCGAGATCATCAAGCCGTCCGGCCCGCTCGAATGCCTGCGGCGAGCCGACGATCAGGTCCACCCGATCGAAATCCAGATCGCGTTCGCTGGCGCGCACACTTTCGACGGTGATCCCGCGTTCGTGAAGTCCCGCCGCGAGCGCGTCGTTCACGCCCCACGCGCGGACCGAATCACCACCGGCGAGCCATTCGAGTTGATCGAGCACGAAGGACCGGGTCTCTCCGCGCTCATCGTTCAGGAAGCCACCGTGCCCGAGGGTCACGACTTTGCCCTGCCCAACCCTCGTCCGGGCGGCCAAGACCGTGCCGTCGGTGAGTGCCGCGACGGCCTCGGCCTCGGCAAAAACCACCATCGAGGCAGGGTTCCCCCCGGTGGCCATCGTCTCGGCACCCAAAGCCTGGAGGGAAGCAAAAAAACCGAACGCGAGAGCGAGGTATTTCAGCATGTTCAAGATACTACTGGCGTGAACGAGGGCATCCGGAGCGTGAACCGGGCCGATTTACGCCCCGCACTTCCGATCCGACTGTTCGAGAGTCCATCTCATCGGCTCGATGGTGCAGTCGATGTGCAGCGAGAAGAAGCCGCCCTCATGCCCCAGCACCGCTGGCCAGATGACCTCGCGATCGGTGCGGGGCAGGTCGAGCGTCATGAGCCGTTCGGGTTCGATCCACTCCAGTCGCCCCTCATCGAACTCCTCGCACTCCACCTTCACCGGCCCGAGCACGCGATACCAGAACATCAGCCAGTGTGTGGGGGGCGCACCATCCGGCGCGTGGTAGCCCCGCTCGGAGATGACGCCCGCCAGGTGCAGGTGCTCGATGCCGACCGTCACCCCGGCTTCTTCGAAGATTTCACGCTGCGCACACTGGGCCGGACTTTCGCCAACCCGCGTCTCCAGTTTGCCGCCGATCGGGGAGTACAGCCCCTTGTTCGGTGACTTGGCACGATGCAGCAGCAGGTACCTCCCTTGCTCATCCCGGAGTTCGCAGAGGCAGGCGATCTTGTAGTCGGCAGATTCATCGCTCATGCGAGCAACCTACCGCGCATACCGTATCTTCGGATTTTCTTCGCTTACCCGATGCTTCGCCGATACCTTCTCTATGACCACATCGCCTTCGGCCCGATCTCCGCGCACCACCGAATTACCCACCATGTCCCCGGCGCTCAGCCAACCCTTCCAGATCTCCGGTGCCCGCTGCCACCTCATCGGCATCGGCGGGTGCGGCATGTCCGGTCTGGCCCAGATGCTCACGGCACGCGGCGGGATCGTCAGCGGCTCCGATCGCACGCCATCCCCAGTCACCGAGATGCTGACCGCTTCGGGAGTCGAGGTCGGCTTCGACCAGTCGGGCGCGACACTCCCCGAGGGGCTCGATCTGGTCATCGCCTCCGCGGCGATCGGTGCGGACCACCCGGAACTGTCCGCCGCCGTGAACGCCGGTGTGCCGACCATGACCTACGCCGAGGCGCTGGGCAAGTGCATGCTGGGCCGAACCGGCATCGCCATCGCCGGCACGCACGGCAAGTCCACCACCGTGGGCATGCTCGGTCACACGCTCATCCAGGCCGGGATCGATCCCACGGTCATCGTGGGCGCGACCTGCGCCCAACTCCGCAAGCCGAACTCCGACCTGCCCACCGGCTTTCACTTGGGTGCCGACGCGATCCCCCTCGGTCCCCGCGCAGGGGAACCCGGCATCCTGATCGGTGAGGCCTGCGAGTTCAACCGCTCGTTCCACAAACTGCACCCGACCATCGGCGTGATCAACAACATCGAGGCCGATCACCTCGACATCTACGGCTCGCTCGATGCCGTGGTCGAGGCTTTCCACGAGTTCGCGCTCCGCCTCCCCGGTGCCGATCGCGGCGGTCGCCTGCTCATCGCCCACGACAACGCCCACCGGCGCGTGGTCACCGCCGGGCTGGACTGCGCAGTCTCGACGATCGGCTTCAACCCCGCGGCGGACTATGTCGTCTCCTACGACGCAGCGGCCCGGCGGGTCAGCCTGACCGCCGATCTGGAAACCGGAAAACTGGACCTCTCCTGGACGATCAAGCAGCCCGGCGACCACATGGCGATGAACAGCGCCACCGCCGCGGTGCTCGCCCTGTGGCTCGGAGCAAGCGAGGCCAAGGTCGAATCAGCACTGGCCAGTTTCACCGGCGTTGATCGGCGACTGCAACTCCTCGGCGACATCCCCGTGCACTCGAGCGATGCATCAGCCGGAACCGTGCGCGTGTACGACGATTACGGCCATCACCCCACGGAGATCGAAACGACCCTGCGCGCCCTGCGCGAGGCCGAACTCTCCGACCGGGAAGGGCGCCTGATCTGCGTGTTCCAGCCCCATCAGCATTCACGCACGCGGTTCCTCATGGAAGAATTCGCGCAATCGTTCAGCCATGCTGACATCGTGATCGTGCCGCACATCTACTTCGTCCGGGACTCGGAGATCGAAAAAACGCGGGTGTCCGCGGCGGACCTCGTTGATCGGCTCCGCCAGCAGGACATCCGCGCGATGCACTTGTACCCCTTCGGGGCGATTGTTGAGCAACTCCAGCAGATCGTCCGCCCGGGCGATCTCGTCGTCATCATGGGCGCCGGCCCGGTGACCAGCGTCGCCCACGATTTCGTCAAGGCCCAGACGAAGACCCACTGAACACCGGCGTCAATCCGGCGTCAATCCAGCGTGAACCGTTCAACGGCCTGACGCAGTTCCTCGGCTTTCACATTCAGACGCGTCGCCGCCTCGGCGGATTGCGCCGCGCCGGTCGCGGTTTCCTCGTTCGAGCTTCGGATCGCATCAACCGAATGCGAGATCTCCTCCGCCGCCGTCGACTGCTGACGGGCTGCCGCGGCGATAGATTCGATCATCCGCGATACATTGGCCGATCCCGATGTGATCGCCTGCAGCGAACCACCGGCTCGTTCAGCAAGTTCGACACCGCTTGAAACGCGACTGGTGCTCGATTCCATCTCAGTCACAGCGCGCTTGGTCTCGGTCTGGATCGAGGCGATGCTCTCGGACACCTCGGCCGTGGCCTTGGTCGTCCGGTCGGCCAGTTTCCGAACCTCGTCGGCGACCACCGCGAAGCCTCGACCGTGCTCGCCGGCACGGGCCGCTTCGATCGCGGCGTTCAACGCGAGCAGGTTCGTCTGGTCCGCGATGTCGTTGATGACTTCCACGATCTGACCGATCTGCTGGCTCTTGTCACCAAGCGAACCGACGAGATTGGAAAGCGTCGCGACCTGATCGGCGATCTCACGCATTTCCGATACGGTCTGCGCCACGATCTGAGCACCCTCGCGGGCCTTGTCTCCCGCGTCAACCGCGCCACGGGATACCTCGTCGCTGTTGTTGGCAACCTCGTCAATCGAACTGGTCATCTCCGCGACCGCCGCGGCGACCTGGTTCGACTGGGACTCCTGCTCACGGATGTTCTGGGCACTCTGCTGGCTGGCGGCGGCGATGTTTTCAGACATCTCGGCCACCTCGGTGGCGGTCAGCGTGATGCCGCGCACGAGCTCCGCGAGAGAATCACGCATCGTGTTCACCGACTGGGCCAACTGGCCGATCTCGTCGCGCGACTCCACATCGATCGGTTCTCCGCTCAGATCGCCGACCGCGATGCGCTCGGCGCGTTCGGACACCGCTCGGATCGCACGCACCACCCCGCGAACGGTCCAGAAGATCGAGACCGCCGCACCAACGATGATTGTGATCAACACGCCAATGAGCCCCCGATAGGCGCTCTTCTCAGTCGAAGCGACCTTCGCCGCACCGGCCTCCTGCTGCGCGGCGGAATCTTGCAGCACCCGTTCTCTCATCGACGAGATACTCGCGAGCAGGTCTTCGGAACAGGTCTGCGATTCCGCAGCGAGGCTGAACGCTTCCTGCTCCGCCTCGACCAGGTTGCGCAGACTCGTCTGGTAGGTTTGCCACAACCCGATCCAGCGTTCGCGAGTTTCCGGAGCAATTTCAAGACGCTCGGCTTCCGCCTTGAACTCTTCGAGTCTGCTTTCCACACTCGCCATGTACTTGGTATCACCGCGAAGCAGATAGTCCTTCTCGTGGCGACGCGCCATCAGCATCAGCACCGAAAGCGTCGGGTGCTCCTGCTGCTGGAGGTCGGTTTCGAGTGCGTGCACCGCTTCGCGCAACGCACCCTCAAGCCCGTCCTTGTGGGTCAGTCCACGCCGTTCGTACGCTTTCGCCAGTTCTGATGTGAGCACAGCGTATCGTTCGGACTGGATCACACCGTCACCGGCTACCTGTGCCTCCTGGCTACCGCCGAGCGCCTCCTGCAGTTTGCGCAAGACTTCACCCGTCTTGTTGGCCTCAGCCTGCGAAGCCTCGGCCATGGCCAGATCCCGAGTGACCATGAACCGCTGGTTGTAGTAAGCCGCGGCCTGCGTGTGCGTCATGGCCTCATCCGCCAGGGAAGCCCAGGCGATCGAGGTGTCCACAAGTTCATCGAATGCTCCGGACAAATTTGAAGTCGCGCGAAAACCGACGACACACGCCGCGATGGCAAGCACCCCGACCAAACCTGTCCCGAAAATTACCCTCGTACGAAGCGAAAACCGAAAGCGTCTCATGATGCGATCCTCCCAAAACGCTCGCATCCGCCTGAACCACACGGTTCAAACGGCGGCGCGAGTCTCGGAAGGATCTCGGGGAATCCCTACCCCTACTTAAGTGCTTCGCTTAACTCTGTTAAGAAATACCCTCTCTAATATCTACAATCGTGCGGTAATCGGACGCACCACCGACCAATCATTCCAACCTGAACCGCTCGACCGCCTGACGCAGTTCTTCAGCCTTCTGGTTCAGACGCGTCGCCGCCTCAGCGGATTGGGCCGCACCGGTGGCCGATTCCTCGGTCGCGCTGCGGATCGCATCCACGGAACGAGAAATCTCCTCGGCCGCCGACGATTGCTGGCGAGCCGCCGCAGCGATGGACTCGATCTTGCGCGACACATCCGCAGACCCAGAGGTAATCGCTGCGAGAGATTGACCCGCACGCTCGGCCAAGCCTACGCCGTTCGTCACCCGTTCGGTGCTGGAGTTCATCTCCTCAACAGCCTGGGTGGTCTCACGCTGGATCGAGGCGATGCTCTCGGACACCTCAGCGGTTGCCTTCGTAGTCCGGTCCGCCAGTTTTCTGACTTCGTCGGCCACGACCGCGAAGCCGCGTCCGTGCTCACCAGCCCGCGCCGCTTCGATCGCAGCGTTCAGGGCAAGCAGGTTCGTCTGGTCCGCGATGTCGTTGATGACTTCCACGATCTGACCGATCTGCTGGCTCTTGTCACCAAGCGAATCCACAAGCTTCGAAAGCGTCTTGACCTGATCGGCGATCTCCCGCATCTCGGAGACCGTCTGGCCCACAACCTCGGCACCTTCGCGGGCCTTTTCCCCCGCCTCGACCGAGCCGCGAGCAACCTCGTCACTGTTGTTGGCGACTTCCTCGATCGAACTGGTCATCTCCGCGACCGCCGCGGCGACCTGGTTCGACTGTGCCTCTTGCTCGCGAATAGTGTGTGAAGTCTCCTGGCTCGCGCTGGCGATGCTCTCGCTCATGCTCGCGACTTCCGTCGAGGTGTCGCTGATGCCCCGGACGAGTTCCGCAAGCGAATCACGCATGCTGTTGACGGCGGTGCCAAGTGCGCCGATCTCGTCGCGCGTCTTCACCACGATCGCCTCACCCGAAAGATCACCAACGGCGATCCGTTCGGCACGCTCGGAAACTTTGCGGACCGAAGTGACCACCCCACGCACAGTCCAGATGGTCATCCCGAGGGCAAGGGCCACCGAGACGCCGAGCAGCACGACCAAACTGCTGTCGGTCGCCGAGCGAACCTCAGCCACAGACTGCCGGGCTTCGGCCACATCTTCCTCGAGTCCCTCGCGGAACTGGTTGACCGCCGCGATCGTCGATGCGGACAGGTCGTTGGCTTCCTGTGTGTACCGTTTGACTTCGTCCTCGGCGTCCGCGAGGGCGACGAGGCTGTTGCGATAGGCGTGCCAGAGTTCGCCCCAGCGCCCGCGAGTTTCGTCTTCGATCCCGTGCTCCGCTGCCGCCGCCTCGAATTCGGCCAGACGCTGGTCGACACGCTCGAGATACTTCCGGTCTCCGCGAAGCAGGTAATCTTTCTCGTGCCGACGAGCCATGAGCATGAGGACCGACAGGTCATCGAAACTGACGCCGTCGAGCTCTTCTTCAAGCGCGTGGACCGCGGTTCGAAGTTTCCCCTCCATACCCAGTTCGTGCGTCAAACCGCGATACTCATAGGCCTGAACCAGGGAACGGTTCGCCGTGACCAGCGAGGAAAGTTGCTCGTTGATCGCCTCCACCTGCGACAGGCGGGCGGGGTTATCCAGCAAATTGCTCACGAGGCTCATCGATTCCTGAGCCTCGACGAGTTCCTTCTGAAGAGATTCCATGCTCTCCAGCTGGCGACCCAAGAGGAATTCCCCCTGGTGCCCTGCTGCCACCTGCGTGTGCCAGGCCGCCTCGGTCGCAAGATCCGCACTCGCAATCGTGCGGTCCAGCAATCCATCAAATGACGACGCAATGCGTCCTGTTGAAAACATGCCAAAGGCGCACGCAGCCACTGTGAGGACAGCGAGCAGGCCACTCCCAAGGAACAAGCGTTGACGGAGCGTCAAATTGATACGAGGCATCGGGGAACTCCTGGTCATAAGGTCAAAACAACTCTGTTTCTCCGTACCCGACAGCCTCTACCGGCCGAGCACGATGGCTCGCATCGTCGCCGTGCCGCGGTTTCTCCAGCGTGAACACTGTGAAGACCGATTTCTTAACATTGCAAATCAGCCTCTGCGTTTCCACCGTCGCGCAACACTCACAAGCCCCGATCGCGATGCCCACGAACGCTGTGGTATAAGCCCAGAACTCTGTACCTCTCTCCTCCGGAACCGACGGCACCACCCATGAGCCGCACCCTCTACGACATCATCGAATTCCATAAGCCGATCGACACCTGGTTCGGTGTCGGCGGCGGCGCAGACCGCTACGCCCGCCCCGCCGATCGCGAAGAACTCACCGACTGCCTCATCGCTTATGCGGGCCACACAATCCGTATATTTGGCGACGGCGCGAACCTCCTCGTCCACGACGACGGCATCGACGGCATCGTGCTCGACCTCGCTGACCTCGACGCGTGCGAGTACTCCCCCGGCGAAACCCCTGATGAAATCATCCTCCACGCTCAGGCCGGCGCGAACCTGCCCCGCCTCATCGTGGAGTCCGTCCGCGAGGGCTACGCCGGGCTCGAATCGCTCGCGGGCATCCCCGCCACGATCGGAGGCGCGGTCATCATGAACGCCGGCGGCGCGTTCGGCTCAATCTCCGAACTGGTCAGCAGGGTCCACGCCCTGACCATGACCGGGGCCGAGGTGGTTATCCCCGCCGACCAGATCAGCTTCGACTACCGCCACTCCGGGCTCGAACACCTGGTTATCACCAGCGTCGAACTCCGGCTCCGCAAGGTCTCCGAAAAAACCCGACCCGCCCTCCGCAACCGCCTCAAGGAGGTCATGGCTTACAAGAAGAAGACCCAACCAATGGCCGAACGCTCGGCCGGGTGCTGCTTCAAAAACCCACTCGCCGTCGCCTCCGGCCTGCCCGGAGCCGGTGTACGAGTCTCCGCGGGCAAACTCATCGACGAGGCTGGCTGCAAGGGGCTGCGCATCGGCGGCGCCGAAGTCTCCGATCGCCACGCCAACTTCATCATCACCCACGAGGGATGCCTCGCGCAAGACATCATCGATCTCATGAACGCCGTCGAGAAACGCGTATATGACTTCTGCGGCGTGCGACTCGAACGCGAGGTCCGCGTATGGCAACGGAGCGAGTGACATGAGCACCTCTCGCGCCACCCCAGACCGCCCCATCGTCCTCGTCCTCGCCGGTGGCCCCGACGCCGAACACCCGGTCTCCGTCGAGTCCGCCAGCAGCATCTTCGAGGCCCTGACGCGCTCCGAACGCTTTGAACCACGCTACGAACTCATCGATCGGCCCAGGCCGCAGGACCTGACCGACCTGATCGCGCACCATCACGCCGCCTGCGTCTTCCCCGCCCTGCACGGGCGATGGGGCGAAGGTGGTCCGCTGCAGGAACTGCTCGAACGCTGCGGAGTCGCCTATGTCGGTTGCCAACCCCCCGCCGCTCGTCGCGCGATCGACAAGGCCGAAACCAAGCGCATCGCGACCACCGTGCTCGCCCGTTTCGCCAGCCACCCGCTCGCGTCGATCATCAAGGTCTCGCACACCGAACTGGTGAACCCCGCGTCGGACGACATACCCCTGCCGCTCCCCTTCGTCGCCAAACCCACCTTCGAAGGCTCCACCTTCGGCCTGCACATCGTGAAGACCGAATCGCAGTGGACCGAGGCCCTCCAGGCCATCCGAGCCGTGCCCAAGGCCTACATCGCCGAGCCGCTCACCCTCGGTCGCGAGCTCACCAGCGGCGTGATCGCGGGCCCCACCGATGACTCGGGTCGCCCCACACCCGCCCTGCTCCGCGTGCCGCTGATCGAGATCCGCCCCGCCACCGACTTGTACGACTACGCCGCGAAGTACCAGCGCGACGACACGATCTACATCGTCACCCCGGACCTGCCCGAAGCCGTCACCGACGCGATGCAAACTTTCTCTATAGCCCTCGCCGAGGCCATGGGCGTCCGCCACCTCGCCCGGGCCGACTACATGTACGACGATCAAACCGGGATCGCCCATTTCCTCGAAATCAACACCATGCCCGGCTTCACCAGCCATTCCCTGCTCCCCAAAGCCGCGGCCCACGCCGGCCTGCCCATGCTCGCGCTGTGCGAACGCCTGATCGAAGCGGCAATGGCGGATCACGCGGCGTGCTCGCCGATGCACGCGCCCGGGTGAGGGGCGGGGCGTCCGCCTTGGGTGCCATGGTCAAGTCCGACGCAGTCGGACGCAGGCCATGCCGACAACGCGACTCGATGCCGACCCTCGCCTAGGCTTCACTCCGCGAGGACCACACCCCCGGCATCGGCGACTCCCTCCCCCAAACTGCACCGAACCAACCCGCTACGCCGACAGTACCTGCTGCTATGGCTCGAAAAAACACCAAATCCCCCAGAAAATCAAAGAAGAAGGCCAAGGACTCCCCCGGCCTCTTCACCCGCCTCCGCGACGCCTGGGATACCACCCTCGGCGGCCTCGCCCATGTCATGGATCACGCCGGACACATCGGTGCCGCCACGCTCATCGTGACCACCTTCACCCTCTGGATGGTCGGGACCGACGACCTCCAGGCACGCGTCGCAGAAATCCGTGCCGAGCCGCCCACGGTCGAGCTCGACATCCCCGACTGGGCCAACGAAGCACTCGGGCCGGTCGAGCCCTTCATCGCCGAGTCCATGCAGGACTTCGCCCAGCACGCGCAGCACTACGCCGGAGAAAACCCCTTCGATCACGCGGCGATCGAGAAAATCCGCAACGATCTGGCCAACACCGGCTGGTTCCGCACCGGCCCCACCGTGCGCCGCCTCCCCGGCAACATCATCCGCATCACCGGGGACTGGCGCGCCCCGGCGGCCATCGTCGAACAGGGAGCCACCGACTACCTCGTCGGACTGGATGCCGTGCGCATGCGACTCCCCACGCAGTCACCCGTCCCCGAGTCGTACCTGCGCATCAGAGACCCGTACATGCCCGCGCCGGACCATGCCGAGGTCTGGACCGGCGGCGATGTCGAGGACGCACTCGTGCTGCTCGGCTATCTCGCCGATGCCGCGAAGGACTCCAGCGGCTTCCGTCGCGAAGATCTCGGGCAGATCGCGGGGGTCGATCTTCGTCGCTATGTCGAGACCGGATCCCGCTCGATGCGACTGCTGACCCGGCACGGTGCAACCCTCGTCTGGGGCTCGGTGCCCGGCCCGGACGGCCCGCTCCCCGGTGAAGTCGGCTACCGCACCCGCCTGGAACGGGTCGCCATGTTCACCACCGGGAGTGCCCGTTCCGAAGCCAAACCCGGAAGAACTCTCGTCTTGAATGGTGAAGCGGTCACCATCGATGAGGTACCCTCTGGGGGTGGCTGACCAGCCCCCCATCCCGCCGGGCCGTCGTCCGCTTCACCCCGAGGACAACGACCCGTTGTTCGATCCGTTCCCGGACGAGCAGTCGCCCAGCCGCCCGATCGTGGTCTATGGCCCCGACGGCAGTGGCTATGTCCATCCTGCGGACCTCCCCGACGAACGCCCTTCAGCACCACCGCAGCACACCGGCTTCCGCATCGGGCCGATGGTCTTCGTGCCCGAACTGAGACGACGAGGCAGCGACCCCTGGGCACACCGCAAGGCCGAGCCGCGTTTCTTCGCGCTGTACTGGTCGCTGTATCTCATGATCTGCGCGATGCTGACCATCTTCGCGGTGCGCTCGGTCGGCATGCCCTCACGCGTGCAGTTCACCTTCGGCTGCCAGGCGATGATCTTCCTCTCACTCGTCGGCTCCTGCGTGCTGTTCCCGATGACGCGCCTCAGCCAGTACCGTCCGCGCAATCCCTTCCGCGCCCTCATGGTCGATGCCATGATCGTCGTGCTCCCCGTCGCCGCGATCATCGTGCCGATGCCGATGCTCACCAATTGGCCGCTGCCCATCGCGGGCGCGCTCATCCTGCTCGTCGTGAGTTGGACGGCGTTCACCACCGCCCCGGTCTTCTGGGCGTTGCGCGAGCCGCAGCAGTCCAGCACGACACGCGTCATCGCGATGCTGCTCATCCTCATCACCATCGGCTTCGGTCCCGTGCTCACCGTGGTGGCCGGCTGGACGGGATTGCTCCCGCCGCAGGACGCCATGGCCGCCGGGGGCGGCGGTGGCGTCGGCGGACTAGGAGGTGGCCTGTTCGCCTACGCATCCCCGTTCACCGCCGCTCCGGCCATCACCGCCTCGGCACCGAACATGCGCGCCTCACTCTCCCTATTCGAGTGGGTACTTATCGCGCTGCCGATGATCCTCTCGCTCGGCGCCTTCGCCATCGCGGGCGCGTGGTCACCCTGGCGCTCCACCGACCAGGACGAGATGACTCCGCACCGTAATTTTGCTTCCAATCAGCGCCCAGACCCGCTACAGTGATCCCATCAGAAGAAAGACCCTCACCGTGGCCACAGAGCCACGGTTTTGTTTTCGGAGTGCAGAAATGGATGTCATCACAGCCGACGAGAAAATCAAACTCCAGGAGCGACTCAAGGCCGCGCAAGCCAAACGCCCCGAGATCACCAAGCGGATCGAGGAGGCCCGGGCCCTCGGCGACCTCAAGGAAAACGCCGAGTACCACGCCGCTCGCGAAGACCAGGGCATGAACGAGGCCGAGATCCGTCGCCTCGAGGAACGCCTCGCCAAGGCCTCGGTCATCAGCGATGGGGCAATCCCAGAGGGCATGGTGTTCCTCGGAGCCACCGTGAAACTCAAGGACCTGAAATACGGCGATGAGGAGCTTTTCCTGCTCGTGGGCGAGGCCTCCGGCTCCGCACCCGAGGATGTCACCGAGGTCACCGCCAACAGCCCCATGGGCGAGGCCTTGATGAAAGCACGCATCGGTGAGACCATCCGCGTCGATGCACCCCGCGGCGAGCTCCGTTTCGAGGTCATCGAGATTCTCTGATCGCCGACGCCCGGGAGGACCGGGCCGATCACCCAGGAGAGCAGGCATGGCGACCGACTGGTCCGACAAGATCATCATCTGCGATTTGGCCGACGAGCCGAGTCTGTCCGAGGAACTCAACGCGCTCCTGGCCCGTCTCGAGAACCCCTCGAACGGTCAGCACTCGAGCGTGGTGGTGAACATGGAAGATGTCACCTACCTCAACTCCTCGAACATCGCCCAACTCCTGCGCGTGCGCAAAGCGCTCGCCGCGCACGACGGCAAACTCAAGATCGCCGGCACGCGCGACGCCGTGTGGTCGGTCATGATGCTCACCGGCCTCGACAAGGTCTTCGACTTCGCCCCCGACAAGGCCACCGCCCTCGCCTCACTCCAGATGGAATCGAGCGCTGGGGAGTAAATCTGTTTGAGAGGGTGCATGATGATTGGCTTGTTTAAACGAGGCCCCAAGCGCATCCCACTCGAAGAGCAGTTTCGAGTTCTGCGACAGTGCGGTATCGAACTCCATCCTAAATACGCACCCGAAATGGTCGTTTCCGATGACGATCGGACGATCTTCGAGGAGCAGCCGTATTTTCAGCTCGCCTTCGTGATGGGCACAGAAATCGAAGAACCGCCGTGGGGACGCTATTACACCGACGATCTCTACGCATTGGATCTAGAGTGCATCGAAGATGAAGGCGCGTATGTCGATATCGCACGACAACTCTCGCGAATCACCAAGGGCACCCTCCCGCTTGAAGACATCGAGGACCAGATTGACCACGAGGAGCGATCCGCCTGCCTGTCCTTCAGACTGAACGGTGAAGATCATCGCTTCGATGCCGAATATGAGGATGATTGGGCTGATCCAAGACTCTTCTCATGGATGGATCGGATCGCGCAGCGGCAAGGATCCCGCTCAAGATTCTGGATGATCGGTGACGGCGGCCAATGCGTTCTGCTGATGTTTAAAACTCCTGAAGAGTGCAAAGCCCTTAAGAAAGCAACAGGTCTGAGCTTCGAAGCACTGAACCCGTAACTGCGAATCACCACCCACGCGGCGGTGCCTACCATCCCCCATGCCGCGCAAAGTCACCTATTCCGAACTCGTCGGCGACGGCCCCGGCAAGTTCCTCTCGCCCGATGAACTCTTCCCCTCCTCCGGGCTGGTCGACTTCATCGTCGAATACGGCCAGCAGGGCCTCGATGCCCTAGACGAGCACCCCGACGACCAGATCGCCCAACTCATCGACGACATGATCGAGGCGGGCCTGCTCGAGCGCGAGCCCGACGGCACGCTCCGCATGACGCCGCGCATGCTCCGGGGCATGCAGCACCGCGCTTTCCTCGAGATCTTCCGCAACCTCAAGCCCGGCGTGCGCGACGGCCACCCCACCACCGACCCCGGTCGCGCCGGCGACCGCACCGATGGCACCAAGCCCTACCAGTTCGGCGACCCGCTCTCCGAACTCGCCCTCGGCCCGACCCTGCGCAACACCATCCAGCGCACCGTGCGCGAAAACCCCTCCGGCAACGGCGCGCCCAAACTCCCCCTCAAGTTCCACCCCGACGACTTCGAACTCCACCAGGTCGAGTCCTCCACCGACTCGGCCCTGTGCATCCTCATCGACCTGTCGGGCTCGATGATGCGCTACGGCCGGCACATCGCCGCGAAACGCGTCGCGCTCGGCATGGCGGGCATGATCCGCGAGAAGTTCCCGCTCGACTCGGTCGAGTTCATCGGCTTCGCCTCGACCGCCGAGCGCATCAGCGAGCCGGACCTGCCCTTGGTCATGCCCAAACCGGTCACCACCCACGAGTGGGAAGTCCGCGTGCGCGTGCCCCTCGACCAGGCCGACCAGACCCACCCGCACTTCACGAACCTGCACCACGCGCTCCGCCTCGCACGCCAGCAGCTCTCGTGCAAGGGCGCCCAGAACAAGCAGATCTTCATCATCACCGACGGCCAGCCCACCGCGCACCTCACCACCTCCAAAGCCGGACCCGGCCACGAGATCCTGAACCTCATCTACCCGCCCAGCATCGACTCCGCCGAGGCCACCCTCGAAGAGGCCTTCCGCTGCTCCCAACAGGGCATCCGCATCTCCTCCTTCGCACTGATCGAGGAGTACTACGGCATGGACTGGGTCGGCTTCATCGACCAACTCACCCGCCTTGTCCGGGGCGTCGCGTTCTACTGCACCGCCGGGGACCTCGGCTCCACGATCATGGAAAGCTACCTCGCCGGAAAGAGGGAAAAGAAGCCACTGGGCTGAAACGCCCTGAACAGGCCCCTTTCGCCTGCCAATGTGGCAAACTCCGCCGCCCCCACCCCACCGACTCGGCTCCAGCACCGTCAGTGCTATACTGGTCCATGATGGCAGACGACCACCGCGCTCCCAATCCCGACGACACGGCGACCGGCACCCCCGCATCCGAGCGGTTTGAGCCCGCGGACCGCGCCCTCGCCGCGAACAAACCCGTGACCGCGTCCAGCAGCGGTGTCGCCACCGAGCGTCCCCACCCACGCAAGACCAAGCGTGCCGACCGCCCCCAGAAACAGACCATGTGGGAGAAGCTCGAAGCCTTCATCTCCCGCCTCTCAACCAAGAACAACTTCTGGCACCGTGTCGTTTCGCTCGTCTTCCTGCCCTACGCCTTCAAGTCGGGCATCAAGATGGCCAAGCGCGACGGCGCGCAGAACTCTTACATCCTGCCCTTCCGGCGTTTCAACAAGAATTGGTACAACGCCATGGCCGGGGCCGCCCTCCTGGGCAACTCCGAGGTCGCCGGCGGCATGTACATCTTCCAGAAAGCCGGCAAGGACTACACCGTGGTCTGCAAGGAACTGCACTACAAGTTCCTCCGCCCCTGCTTCGGCCCGGCCGTGTATCGCGTGGTCGACAAGGACGAAGAACTCCAGGCCCTCATCGCCACCGGCACCGAGTTCAACCTCGATCTGACCATCAACATCGTCCAGCCCCCCAGCAAGCCCTCCGATGTCGAGAAGCGGGTCGGTCGCTGCAAGGTCACCTTCCATGTGACCCCCAAGGTCCACCATCGCGATCGCAAGAAGGCCGGACGCAAAACCGCCGTACGCGGCACGGTCTGAATCCCCCCCCTCCCTGACAATCCGCCGACGCAACCTCCCCACTCGCTACACTGAGTTCCATGCAGGGTTTCGCTTTCGCGTTGATCGCTATCGCTGTGCTCGTTCTGATCGTGCTCGGCGCGATCTACTCGCACAAAAAACGCCAGGAACGCATCGCCGCGATGCAGGCCCTGGCCGACCGCCTCGGCTGGCGCTTCAGCGAACACAAGGACCGCGACCACGACGAGCAGTACAGCCACTTCGAGATCTTCCGACGCGGCCACTCCCGCGCCGCCTACGACACCCTCTCCGGATCGCTCACGGTCTTCGGTCAATCCTGCTTCGCCAAAGCCGGTGACTTCACCTACAAAGTCACAAGCGGAAGCGGCAAGAACCGTAGCACACACACCTACCACTTCAGTTATCTGATCATCGAACTACCCTTCCACGGCATCCCCGATGTCCTCGCCCGGCGCGAGAACCTCTTCGACAAGTTCACCGACATGCTCGGCTTCGACGACATCGACTTCGAGTCGTCCGAGTTCAGCAAGAAGTTCTGCATCAAGTCCCCGGACAAGCGCTTCGCCTACGACCTGTTCACGCCGCGCATGATGGAGTTCTTCCTCGAAGGCTCGCCCGTCCCCGGCCTGCCCGCGATCGACATGGAGAACAGCCGCATCTGCCTCAGCAACGGCAGCTCCATCTGGAAGCCCGAGCAGTTCGAACAGGCCATCGCGTGGGCCGAGCGTTTCTTCGAGAACTGGCCGGAGCACCTGCTGGAGACGCTGCGGGAGCGGGGGAAGTGACTTGGGGGCCGGTCTTTCCGTGGTGGTGGTGGATTCCGGCGCTCGGAGGCACGGTCCTTCTGGTCTGGCTTGCCGTAAGAGCATGCCGACACGAGCATGAACGAGTTCGCAGGATCAAAGCTCGAGAAATCAACATCCTTCGACGACGAGCTGAACTCAGGCAAGCAGCCGACCGGATCGGATTCGAGTTCTCAACGGAGCGTGTCCAAATCCCGGAATCGCTCGCGTTGTACTCGATCTTCTGGCAGGGCTTGCAACCCCATCAACTGCACTCCCTCCTCAGGGCAATCGACCCGAAGACCGGATCCTCGGTGTTGTTCTGCGGGGACTTCCGGGATACACGGCATGTGCCGATATGGCTCTACGGTGCCAAAAGCAGGCCACCACCGAGCTTCTTTGACTTCAGTTACGCGGCTATCAACCTCGATAAGCCGCGCACTACCCTCGTAACGATCAGACTTAAAGGAACAGAGGGGTGCTTCAAACACGATGGACACCACGAGAATATCGACTTCCACGACAGCGAGTTTTCCACGAAGTTCGTGGTGCGCAGCGCGGACAGCCACCATGCCCGGTACACAATTGACCTTACGGTGCGTCGCTTCCTGCTAACGATTAGCGATCGTCTCGGTTCTCTCGAGATCGGGTATCACGGCGACTCCATCTGCATTTCCGACGGAGAGTCTATCTGGAAACCGGAACGGTTCGCAGAGGTAGCTGATTGGGCCGAGGCACTGGCAGGACTGTTGAACGCGGACTAACCGGGACCGGCCCGTCAAAGTACACTCTGCCCCATGCCCCCCACCGTGCTCATCCTGATCATCGTCGGAGTCGTCGTGCTCCTGCCCCTGATCTACGCGCTGGCGATCTACAACCGCCTCGTCAGCATCCGGGCCCACATGCGCGAGTCCTGGGCCGATGTCGATGTCGAACTCAAACGCCGCTACGACCTCATCCCCAACCTCGTCGAGACCGTCAAGGCCTACGCCGCTCACGAACGCGACACCCTCGAACAGATCACCCGCCTCCGCAACCAGGCCGCGGCCAACCACGACTCCGTAGACTCCCAAGCCCGCGACGAACAGCAACTCGTCAACGCACTCCGCCAGGTCTTCGTCGTCGTCGAGGGCTACCCCGAACTCAAGGCCGACCGCAACTTCCGCGACCTGCAGGCCCAGCTCGCCAACACCGAGGACCGCATCGCCGCGGCACGCCGCTTCTTCAACGGCAATGTCCGCGAACTGAACCAACTCGTCGAGATGTTCCCCTCGAACATCATCGCCAGCATCGGCGGATTCACCCGCTCCGACTTCTTCCAACTCGACGACGACCGCCAGCGCGCCGTCCCCAAAGTCACGCTCAACGCGTAACCCGCATCACACACCATGGACACCGCACCGAGACCCACCCCCATCTCCCGCGCCACCCTCCGCGCGATCCTGCCCGCCCTGTTCCTCGCCAGTTCGTGGACCTGGGTCATTGGCATGTGGTTCCCCTACTACCTCACGCGCGACTTCGGCTGGATCGCCTGGCTCGTCTTCGCGA
This sequence comes from Phycisphaerales bacterium JB050, assembly GCA_043101125.1. GTDB lineage: Bacteria > Planctomycetota > Phycisphaerae > Phycisphaerales > UBA1924 > JANSXG01. The sequence continues at coordinate 20,797 of JBICHT010000004.1, forward strand.
TCCCCAATGTCATCGGCGCCGCCTCTGTCGGCCTCATCCTCCGACCCGGCAACTCGCGCGACCCACAAACCTGGTCCACCCGCTCCTCGGTGAAACTCACCACCCGCCACGACATCGCCTGCATGGCCTTCAGCGTCGTGACCATCGCCTTCCAACTTTATGTCGTCAGCTTCCTGCTGCGCACAGAAGTGGCGAAGATCGACATCCCCGCGCCGCTCGTCTCCATCTCGACCGCGGTCTTCGCCGCCCTGACCATCATCTTCGCCCTGCTCCCTTGGCGCGCCTCGTGGTTCGCCGCGGCGGTCGTCTGGCTGTTCTCCATCGCCATGGCCTATGTCGCGATCCGCACCAGCGCCGATCAACCGGCCTTCATGCTCCCACGCGAAAAGGGCATCGTCAGCCTCACCGGCGACCCGCACGGCATCTGGAAGATCGCCCCCGCCATCGTCTTCGGCTTCCTGCTCTGCCCCTACCTCGACCTCACCATCAACCGTGTCCGACAGGACACGACCGAACCCACCGGCTCGATCGCCTCGGTCCTCGGCTACGGCGTGTTCTTCCTGCTCATGATCGGCATGACCCTCGGCTACGCCGGTCGCCTCATCGACAGCAACACGATGAGCATCTACATCGTCGCCCACATCGCGGTCCAGGCCTCGTTCACCGCCGGTGTGCACCTCCGCGCCCTGGGCAGAGCCGGCGGTTTCCACAAGTACGACCTCTCCAAACCACGCGATACCGAGGGTCGCCCCACCGCCGTCCGCCAGGCCAAACTCCGCCTGTTCTGCTTCAGCTTCCTGTTCTGCTTCGCGCTGTTCTTCGGCAACGCCGTCACCGACCTGCACGATCCTCGCCCCGGCTACCCCGTCGAACGCTTCTTCTACGATCTGATCATCTCGTCCTACGGCCTCATCTTCCCGGCCTACATGTACATCTGCGTGATCCCCCACAAGCCCCTCCGCTCCACCCGCCAGCGCACCCGCGTGCTGCTCTGGGCTGGCGCGGTCGTCGCCGCGACCCCGTTCTTCTTCCTCGGCTTCATCGGCACCGACAAGCCCCAATACGGCCTGGTCCCGATCGGCGTCGCGATCCTCCTCGCCGCACCCTATGTCGTTGGGCCGTGGCTCCCGAAGAAGCGGGTGCTCATCCGCTCACGCCGGGATCAGTAGCACCGGTATCAGGAAGCGGGTCTTCTGATCGCCCCACCGCGTTGGGGGCGTGGTCAAGCAAAGCGCAGGCCACGCCTGCAGCGAATGCCCTAACCCATTCGGCACGACGGGTTCTCCCATATTCAGCCCGATTTCTATCCCCCCATCCCTGATTTTCTCTTTGAAATCGACGCGCTCGCCTTACGATGAAGCGGACGCCGGGCCACCCCCACTCACGACCGGTCGCGGCAGGCATTCCAACGGAGGACCCATCCCATGCTCAACCGCTTCCTGACCGCCGCCGCCCTCGGGTGCGCGATGCTCACCGCCCCCGCCTTCGCCGCCGACGCGGATACGCCCACCGACGCTGCGAGCGCCCAGGACAAATCGATGGCCGTGCCGAACGACCACTTCCCCGCCGAGTGGTTCTGGGCCAAGACCGATGCCAACTGGGAGAAGATCAACTCCATCGTCGGCAAGAAGGCCGCGGACCTCAATGTCGGCGAGTGGCACAACGACCCGAACAACACGCAGGCCTCCAAGATGGCCGAGTACGCGGGCAAACCGGTGCTCATCGACTTCTGGGGCACCTGGTGCCCGCCCTGTCGTGCCGCGGCCCCGAAGGTCTCCGCGCTCGCCGAAAAATACAGCGAGAACATGCGCGTCTTCGCCGTCTGCAACACCCGCAAGGGCGATGTCATGGTCGAGACCGCCAACGACTGCGGCATGAAGGTCCCCACCGCAATGGACGAGGACGACAAAACCGCGACCGCCTACGGCGTGCAGTGGTGGCCCTACTATGTCCTCATCGACTCCAAAGGCGTCATCCGGGCCGCCGGCATCCGCTCCGACAAGGTCGAAGACGCGATGAAGAAACTCATCGAGATCGAAGCCGGTGAAGCCTCCGACACCGCGAGCATCCCAGCCACACCGCTCACCAAGCCGACCCTCGCTGCGAAAGCCGAGTGGCTCGAGGGTGACGGCGACCGGCGCGAGATGCTCAACACCATGCACGGCAAGCCCGCCCCCGCGCTCACCGTCGAGAACTGGATGAACTCATCCGAACTCAGCGCAGACGACCTCAAGGGCAAAATCGTCGTGCTCGACTTCTGGGCGACCTGGTGCGGCCCCTGCATCGCCTCCATCCCCAAGAACAACGCCATCGCCGAGAAGTACGCCGACAAGGGCGTCGTCTTCATCGGCGTGTGCCACCCACGCGGCGTGGATAAGATGAGCGAGACCGCTTCCGAGCACGGCATCACCTATCCCATCGCCGCCGACCCCAGCGGCTCCACCAACGAAGCCTTCAAGGTCAACAGTTACCCCGATTACTACATCATCGACCGAAACGGCAACATGGTCGTGGCCGATGCCTCGAACGGTGCAGTCGAGGCCATCCTTGACGAACTGCTCAAGCAGCACCCCTTCTAAGGGCACACAAACCTCCTCACGGAAAGGCACCGGCCCTTCGGTCGGTGCCTTTTCATTTTTGCACCCGTACACCAACCCCAACCCGCGCAGCGGCTACCATGCGCCCAGCAAGCAAGGAGCACCGCCATGACCTCCCCGAGCGATCACGCCGACAGCCGCGACCTCTACCAGACCATCTACGAAACCGAAGACTGGTACGGCAACGCCGAAATCAACCGCTGCCCCGGGGTCCGCCTCTTCCCGCTGTACAAGAAGTGGCTGACCGGCAAGGTCATGGACATCGGCTGCGGACGCGGCCACACCGTGCGTCACCTCCGAGAGAACGGCTTCGAAGCCGACGGAATCGACCAGATCGACCTCGGCAACGACATGCTCGTCGGCGACATCACCCGCCCCCTCGACCTCGCCGGAAAATACCAGACCGCCCTGTGCATCGATGTCATCGAGCACATCCCCGACGACGGCGTGCTGCGCCTGTTCGAGAACTTCAAGCTGGTCGATCGCCAGGCGTTCTCGATCCACAACGGCGAGTCCATCTGCAACGGCGAAGACCTGCATGTCAATAAAAAACCCTTCGATGAATGGCGGCGCATCATCGAAGGGCAGTTCAATCTGGTCGAAGAGATCCCGACCAATCCCGAGCAGATGCTCTACCTCACATCCACCCGGTAAACGAGAGTTCGATCAGTTCGCCGCGCCGTCGCGCTGCTCCTTGAGCTGCTTGATCTCGGCGGGCATGGCGAACTCCTTCGCGTCGACCACCGCGTCGAATTCGACACTGGTAATCTTCAACTCCTGGGTCATACCCATCGCCGGCATCTCGATCGTGATCTTGAACGGAACCTTCATCCCGCCGACCTCGCGATAGTCGCCGAGCTTCACGGTCGATTCGACCTCGCCCATCTGCGTCACCTGCGTCGAGGTCTGCCCGAGCATGAGCCCGCTCTCCACCGCGTAATACTGCGTGACGCTGCTCCCGTCCTTCGCGGTCAGTTTGACCTCGTACGCCGACTCGCCACCGAAGTCCTTCTTGGCAGTGGTTTCCATCGTCTCGTAGTACTTGCCCGGGTTGATCTGCGCATCGAACGCCGCCTGACGCTTGGCCGAGCCTGTCTCTTCTTCACTCAGCAGGCGCGGGCCAGTCATCGAACTGATCTCCCAGCCAGTCTCGCCGTCGAAGATGGTCGTCTGCTTGCCGAAGTTTCCCAGATCCACCACGGTGATCATCTTGTTCGGCGCGAGCTGGCGCATCGTCAGGTCGGCGGTCATGCCCGCCATCGGGATCTCGAGCTTCGCCTTGGTCACGATGCTTTTGCGCGCCTTGTAGGCATCCTCGCCACCGGTCACCTGCACATACTTGGCGATGATCTCTTTGGCGGCCGGGAGCTTCACGGGCGCTTCGGCGTCCTGTGTGATCGCCGTGTTCGCGAGCGTGCTCGGGGCGATCAGCATGCCGGCACCGCCGACCATCGTCGCCGCCAGTACACCGCTCATCGCCATCCGTTTACGGGAACAGTTCTTCATTGGTCCTTCTCCTTCGTTCAAACAAGTTCGAGTCGTCAAAGTTTCGAGTGATTCAATTCAGTTGGACTGCGCCCGGATCCACCGCAGCGCGGCCTCCATCGCCGGGTCCCGCCCCTCCAGAAGCGCCTCGCGCGTCAGCGGGGTCACCACATCCGGCTCCACCCCGTTCTTCTCAAGCACGCGACCCGAGGCGGAAGTGTAGTTCGAGATCGCGAACTGGAAACGATCGCCGTTGGGCAGATTCTGCACCGTCGAGGGGAGGCTCATCCCCGCGCTGGTGCTCCCGAACACCCGGGCAACCCCGGTGTCCTTCAAACCACCGGACAGGATCTCCGCCGACGAAATCGAGCGTTCATCGATCAGCACCGCCACCGGCTTGTGGAGCGGGTTCGCACGCCGGTTCATCACCAACTTCAGATCGCTCCGACGCATTTCGAGCTGCCCCAGCGTGGCCGAGGGCCTATCGGTCAGCAGCCAGCCGCCGAGACCGTTGCACAGCATGATGATCCCCCCGACATTGCCCCGCAGATCAATCACCAGGCCGCCGCGATCCCGGGCCTCGTTCACCGCCCTCTCGAACTGCGACATCAGCCGCCCCGGGTCCATGAACGCGCTGAAGGTGAAGTACACCACCGAGTCATCGAGCACGCTCGATGAGATGTGTACCGGCATCGCGGGAAGGTTCGCCGCCTCGAACATCGGGTCCGGGCTCTCGGCGAGCACCATCTCAACGGCGCATGGTTCATCCTCGCCGTCGAGGAAACCGACTTCCAGCGTCTCGCCCACCGCACCGGTCAACTGCGCCTCGAAGACCAGCGACGAAATCACACCCGGCCGATCCCCCGTCGCTGCTTCGCGCTGCGCCAACCGATCCATCAGGTCCGACGCACGCCGTTCGCCGATCGTCTCAACAATCCAACCGGGCTTCACCCCAGCCTCCTCCGCAGGACTGCCCTCCGCCACGCGAAACACCACCGGCTTGCCATCCAGAATCCGCACGCTGATCCCGCTCACGCCCTCGCCGCCCGCACGAACTTCATCGTCGTACGCCGCACTGGGGATGATCTGGTAGTGCGACAGGCGCAGACGCTCGAGCAACTCGCCCATCACGCCCGCGGCCTCCGCATCGCTCGAAGCCTGTTCGACACGCGGGCGCAACTCCTCTCGCGCTGCATCCCATCCAACAGACTCCAGATACTCGGGATCCCAGTGACGCTCGTTCACCGTGCTCCAAACAATGTCGAAACTCTCCAGGTGCTCCTGCACCCGTTGATCCGAGATCGCCTCGGGAGCGACTTCCTCCACCGGCGCTTCCGGTTCATCACTCGATCGCAACACCATGCCCAGCATGGAGGTCGTGAGCAGGCAGAGAAACACCACCCCAACACTCAACCACACCGCGAACCGCTCCTCGCGGATCAACGATTCCGTGTTCGTACCCTCTTGACCGCTCATTGTGTCTTCCTCCCGGATCGGACGCTCTTCGTGCCCGCCTCGTTCTTAGTTGTTCTACCGCCCGCATTGCCTTTGGATCGTGTCCCGTTTCCACCTTTGCCGGACACCCGCCCACTATCTCGCCCCCCATCACGCCTGCCCCCCAGAACCGAGGGCACCGGCTGGAACAGGAAGGTGAACACCCGCTGCTCTCCACGCGGCTCCTCCCGGGCTCGGCTGAAAATCGCTCGGATCGCCTCGATGTGCTCCAGCACCTCCGCCGCCCCGGCATCGTCCAGTTGAGCCGTCTCGATCCGCATCGTGCTGTTGCGCCCCGCTCCGCCGAAACGGGTGACCCCCGCCGCCAGACCTTCCGCCAGATTCCGCTCGGCATGCGAACTGATCAGCCGCCAGATCCGCACAAACTGTTCCGCGTTCTCCGACAAGCGGTATTCATCCGCCGTCGCGTCGTACACCCGCTCGATCTGCTTCCCCCGCTGCCGCGTCGCCACCGCACGCACCACCCCCGCCCGCTCCAACTTCTTCAAGTGGTGATACAGCCCATCCGCCGGCCTCCCCATCAGTTCCGCCAACTCTGCCACCGCCATCGGGCCGCGGCTGCGAAAGAACTCCAGAACAGTCAGGCGCACCGGCGAACCGATCGCCTCGAAGTGCTCCGGATCCCGCACATGGAACACACGATCACGCTTCGGTATGGCCTCATCGGTTGAGTTCATGGTGTCATTCTACAACGATTGAAATAGAAGTCAATATTTCATCGTCAAAATCCCGCCACTCCTCGACCCCATCCCCCAGTATCCGGAATAACCCGCGTTTCCAGGGCGTACGCTTCATCTATGAGCAACACCACCAACACCAACCAGGCCCCAGTCCAAACCTCCGTGGAGCCCACCGCCGTCGGGCGCATCTCCATCGAGAACTACGCCACCGATGTCCAAACCCAGGGCCACACCATCCGCGTCGATCAGCCCACCGACATCGAGGACGGCCTCAACACCGGCCCCACCCCCTTCGGCTACCTCTACGCCGCCCTCGCCGGCTGCATGCTCATGACCGTCCGAGGCTACGCCGCACGCAAGCAGTGGCCCCTGAAGAGTTCCGAAGTCCGCATCTTCCCCACCCGCGATAAGTCCAAGGTCCTCGAATCCATCCGCATCGAACTCGACCTCGAGGGCGACGACCTGACCGAAGAACAGATCACACGCCTCCGCGAGATCGCCCTCAAGTGCCCCGTGCACCGCTCGCTCGAGAAGGCCATCGAGGTCGAACTGGCCTAAACCCTCCTTCTCCCCTCGCGAGAGAAGGTGGCCGCGTGCGCCTTCAGCACATGACCGGATGAGGGGGCGCCCCGAACCACCGGGTCGCGCGTTCACCAACCGCTTCCTTTGCCCACCCCGCCCCGGCCCGGTATCATCGGGCCTCAAGACGCAGAACCGTTTTCGATCCCCGCAAGACCGGCCGCCGCGTCTTCCCCGCGATCAATCTGCTTCTCTCTCGCACTCGGAGCCAAACGGCTGCGGATGTTTTGCTTCTCATTCTCGGAGCCGCACCGGCTATGCTGAACTTTTTCCGTGCGCAGAAGGGCAACCTGCGCAACGACTTCCTCTCCGGCCTCACCGTCGCGCTCGCCCTGGTCCCCGAAGCCGTCGCCTTCGCCTTCGTCGCCGGCGTCTCGCCGATCATCGGCCTCTACTCCGCCTTCTTCATCGGCCTGATCACCGCCATCGTCGGCGGCCGACCCGGCATGATCTCCGGCGCCACCGGCGCGATGGCCGTCGTCGTCGTCTCCCTCGTCGCGATCCACGGCATCAAGTACCTCTTCCCCGCCGTCATGCTCTGCGGCATCATCCAGGTCCTCGTCGGCACCGCACGCCTCGGCAAACTCATCCGCATGGTCCCCCACCCGGTCATGCTCGGCTTCGTCAACGGCCTGGCCATCGTCATCGGCATGGCCCAGATCGGCAGCTTCAAATTCGCCGACAACCTCGGCAGTGTCCGCTTCGTCCAAGGCCCCGCCCTGTGGATCATGCTCGCGCTCGTCGCGCTCACCATGGCCATCATCTGGCTCCTCCCGAAGATCACCCGCGCCGTCCCGTCCTCGCTGGTCGCCATCCTCACCGTCAGCGCGATCGCCGCCGCCGGGAACGCCTGGCTCAGCCCCGACCTCGCCCCCGAGGGCAACTCCCATGTCGTCCTCACCGTCGGCGACATGCTCATGAACAACGCTCGCGCCGAAGCCGCGGCGAAAATCGTCGGCCCCGCCGAGGGCCTCGCCCATGCCCACTCCTCCCCGACCCCCGCGCCAGAGCCCAACCCAGAAGCCACCCCGGAAGCCATCGCCGCCGCCATCGCCGCGATCGACGAAGACGCCATCGGCCTCAAGGCCGGCCTGCCCAAACTGTTCTTCCACGAGTACGCCCTGCCGCCCGTGACCTGGGAAACCCTGCGCATCATCGCGCCCTTCGCCTTCATCCTCGCCGCCGTCGGCCTCATCGAATCCCTGATGACCATGACCCTCATCGACGAGATCACCGACACCCGCGGACGCGGCAACCGCGAGTGCATCGGTCAGGGCGCCGCCAACATCACCTGCGGCCTCTTCGGCGGCATGGGCGGCTGCGCCATGATCGGCCAGTCGCTCATCAATGTGAACTCCGGCGGACGCGGGCGATTCTCCGGCATCACCGCCGCCGTCTCCCTCCTCGCCTTCATGCTCTTCCTCTCGCAGTGGATCGAGATGATCCCCATCGCCGCGCTCGTCGGCGTGATGTTCATGGTCGTCATCGGCACCTTCGAGTGGGCCTCCCTGCGCATGTTCGGCAAGATGCCCGCGCGCGACATGTTCGTCATGGTCGTCGTCGCCGGCTACACCGCGATCATGCACGACCTTGCCACCGCCGTCATCATCGGCGTCATCCTCTCGGCCCTGTCCTTCGCCTGGCAGCACGCCAAGCACATCGGCGTCGATGTCAAACTCGACGAGTTCGGCGCGAAGCACTATCAACTCCACGGCCCGCTCTTCTTCGCCTCCGCCCAGGCCTTCAAGCAACTCTTCGACCCGAAGAACGACCCCGACGATGTCGTCATCGACTTCTACTACACCCGCGTCTACGACCAGTCCGGCCTCGAAGCCATCAACACCCTCGGCGAGAAG
>JBICHT010000005.1:0-19457 GCA_043101125.1 Phycisphaerales bacterium JB050
TCCACGGCGCGGCCGATCCGCTGGCGGGGCTGATCTGTGTGATGGATGTGGCGCGGGTTATGTCGCAGATGGCGGCTGACGGCTGGCGCCCCCAACGCACCGTCGTGTTCGCGGCGTGGGCCGCCGAGGAGTACGGCATCATCGGCTCGGCGGAATGGGTCGAGGCGAACATCGATGTCTTGCGTGGCAAGTCGGGATCGGCCGCCGGGTGCGTGGGCTACATCAACCTCGACATGTCGGCGATGGGGCCGTATTTCAACGCGTCGAGTTGGCCGGGCTACAAGGGGCTCATCGCCGATGCGTCGAAGGTGGTGCCGCAGGCCCGCGATCCGGAACTGACGGTGCATGCACTGTGGTTGTCGCGTTCGGGGCGTGGGGCGACCGAGCCCCGGATCGGCACGCTGGGTGGTGGGTCGGACCATGTCGGGTTCCTGTGCCACGCGGGGATTCCATCGATCTCTGTCGGTGCTTCGGGTTCGCAGGGCACCTCGTACCACTCGCTCTATGACACGATCACCTGGTACCGGCAGGTCGTCGGGGAGGACTATGAGCCGGCGTTGATGGTGGCGCGGATGACCGGGGTGATCGCATCGCGATTGGCCAACGCCGATCTGCTGCCCGCCGAGCCGCACCGCGTGCTGGAAGAGGCCTCGACGGCGATCGACGGGCTGAAGAATCGTTTGCCGGATCGTCCGCTCGGGCAGGCCGAGCAGATTCAGGAGCGTCTGGCGAAGGTGGGGCGTCGGCTCGGGAATCGTGCGAGCCGGATCGTGGCGACGCTGGAGAACGGCATCATTGATGTTCGGCGCGTGAATGCGCAGACACGCGGTGTGGACCTGGCGTGGTCACCCGATTCGGGCCTGCGTGAGCGGGAGTGGCTGCGCAACCGCTTCGTCGCGCCCGACGCCACCTCCGGGTACGCATCCTGGGCGATGCCGGGCGTGCGATACGAGATGGAAGTGGGCGATGTGCGCCAGCTGACGGAGGCATTGGCGGAGATCGATGCGGTGCTGGACCGGATCGAGCGGGCCTTGGGCGGGCTCTGAAGGGGGGGCAGGTCCGAGCGTTACAGCGGGCGCCCGTAACTGCCGTAGGTGGGGTCCAGGATCGGGCGGGCCTGCGTGCCCGGAGTCGATGATGACGAAGGATGCTGCGACACCTGCTCCGGTTCGGCAACGGGCATGCCGGTCACGGGGTCGGCGACGGTGGCGTTGAGGGCACCCATTGCGCGGGAGTTGGCCATCTCACCCAGATTTTTGCGCGAGCGGATTTCGCGTTCCAGGCGCTCGTGGGCCTCGCTGACGCTGGTGGCGATGACGCCGCGCTCGATGCCGGCTCGGAAGCGCAGCACTGATGCCGCGAGTCCGATCAGCAGCAGGATGGGCAGGGCGACATGCATGCCGTACAACCCGACCATGCCGGGTGCGCCATCGCGTTTCAGGCGGTAGGCCTCGCTCTCGCTCACGATGGTGTCGTACGAGGAGAAGACGCCCTCGAAGGGTGTGGCGGGCAGAAAGTTGCCGAGCGGGATGCAGACCAGCGCAATCAGGAGGGCCCAACTGGTTGCGGTCACGGCCATCTCCACACCGGGGACCGCGCCGCCTCCGGCGATGACCACGCCCTGGAACATCAGGACCAGCAGCACGACGGCGGCGATCACACCGGCGGTCTGCACGATCGCGGCTGCCTGACGCAGTTTTCGGTCCGATGCACTTTCGACGAGGTTGGGGTCCACGCCTCCTTCTGGTGTCGCTTGCACCGGGGCGGGCTGATCGTTGGCGGATTTGGGAGGATGTTCGCGGTTGCCGGATTCACCGACTGCCGCTCCCTTGGAAACACCCGAGATCGTGCCAACGGTGTTCTTTGAGGGTTGTGCCCGGCGCACCACATCGAAACTCGGCTGCTCGGTTTCGTTTTCGAGTTGGGTGACGCGGACTTCGGTGAAATGGACGAAACTCCAGACGAGCACCTGCCCCACGAGGCACAGCGCAAGCACCGTGGCGGAAACGGCGATGCCGAATCGCAGGTGCTGCAGCGCAGCCGAGATATGGGGCTTGGGCGTCGCAGAGAGCCAGTTCACCGGCGTTCGTCCTTTCTTGAGCCGAGGGCGGCGCATCTCGAGCATCGACCCGTTGGTAGAGGCGATCCAGCGATGTTCGGGGGCGGACTAACCCTCCGGAGTGAGCCAATCGGCATAACCGTTGAGGTCGGGCGGACAGACGGCAGAAATTCCCATGGCGTGCTGGACAGAAGATGCGAATGGATGATGGGATGAGCATTGATTTCAAAAAGAATTGAAACTAAACTGGCGTGTTCCCTGCGCTTTTCAGATCACCTTTTTCGCCTGAGAATGCTCCGATGATCCATCCCGCCTCCGCCGAACGATCCAGCCTGCCGCCCCGTACCCTCGGCACGGAGCGCCCCGATGCCAACCCGCTCGATCCCGGATTCCTCGCGGCGGTCGCTGCGGGTGAACTCCGCCTGACGCCGGAGCAGGGCCTGACGCTGCTGACCGAGGCGCCGCTGCACACGCTCGGTCGGTTCGCGGATGCCAAGTGCCGCGAGATTCACGGCGATCACCTGCGGACCTATGTGATCGACCGGAACATCAACTACACGAACATCTGCACCGCCAAGTGCACCTTCTGCGCGTTTCGTCGTTCGGGGCACGAGCACGATGTGTACACGCTGGAGCACGAGCAGATCCACGAGAAGATCGCCGAACTGAGCGACATCGGCGGCACGCAGATCCTGAAGCAGGGCGGGATGAACCCGGACCTGTCGCTGGACTGGTATCTGGAACTGCTGTCAGGGATCAAGGAGAAGTTCCCGCACATCCATATCCACGCGTTCAGCCCGCCGGAGTTCATCGAGTTCGTGAACTTTTTCGACCCGCCCGGCGCGAACCTGGAGGAGAAGATCCGCTGGGTGATGGTGCGCCTGCGCGAGGCCGGGCTGGACTCGTTGCCCGGCGGCGGCGGCGAGATCTTCTCCGACGCGGTGCGACGCAAGATCGGGCTGGGCAAGTGCACGGCGGATGCGTGGCTGACCTGCATGTATGTCGCGCACTCGCTGGGCATGTTCACCAGCGCGACGATGATGTTCGGGCACATCGAGGGCTACGCGGACCGCGTGCACCACATGCGTCTGGTGCGCGAGTGGCAGGACCGGGCGCTGCGCGAGAATGTCGAGACCGGTGAGGGCACCTGGGGCCACTACAAGGCGTTCATCTCGTGGCCGTTCCAGCGGGAGAACACGCCGCTGGGTCGCCTGCGGGAGTGGGGCGACGACCCGGCGGGTCGGCCCGAGGAAGTCGGCCAGCCGTTCCCCGGCGATGTGGTCGGCAATGTCGACGGCACGGGCACGAAGGACTTGCACCCGGAGTTCGGGCGCCGGCTGCGGATGGCGGGTGCGACGGAGTACCTGCGGACGCAGGCGGTCAGCCGCCTGATGCTCGACAATGTGTACTCGATCGGTTCGAGCTGGGTGACGATGGGGCCGCACATCGGACAGCTCGGGCTGATGTACGGCGCGAACGACATGGGCAGCGTGATGATGGAGGAGAATGTGGTGTCGTCGGCGGGGACAACCTACTGCCTGAACGAGCCGGTCCTGTGCAGACTGATCCGCGAGGCGGGCTTCCTGCCGGCGCAGCGCGACAATGTGTACGACATCCTGTCGGTGAAGGACGGCCCAGACAGCCCGGACCTCTTGGTCAAGGACTGGAGCGAGCACCGGGTACGGAAGCTGGCGCAGCAGGCACCGAAGGACGGGAAGCCGGCGGATGGGACGAAGCTGGATTTGACGGTGAGTGCGAAGGGGTGAGGGGGCTTGTGGCCGGAGCGAAGCGCGGGCCGCGCGAGGTTCGGAACTCCACTCAGTGCTCCGCGTGGCCTGCGCCCGACTTTGTCGGGCTCCGACCACGGCACCCAGGACTCAGTACTCGTTGCCTAAGCGGCTCAGACACTCACCGCCGTGCCGCTGACGGTGACCATCATCATGCCGCCGTTCTGGCCGAGGGTTTCGTAGTCGATGTCGATGCCGACGATGGCGTTCGCGCCGAGGGACTGGGCTTTTTCGGTCATCTCCTGGAAGGCGATCTGGCGGGCTCGGCCCAGTTCTTTCTCGTAGGACGCGGAGCGTCCGCCGACGACATCGCGGATGCCGGCGAAGAAGTCCTTGACGATGTTTGCGCCGAGGATGGCCTCGCCGGTGACCACGCCGTGATAGCGGGTGATGGTCTGGCCTTCGAGGGTCGGGGTGGTGGAGTGGATCATGGCATCTCCTTGGTAATGGGGTGGGAACAGTTTACTCGGTGGGTGGCATGTTCTTGTCGGTTGCTGGGGACCCGTCGCTTGCGCGATTGGGCTCTAAACCTTTGGCGATGTGATTGGCTGGAAGGTTCGGGGCGCCCCCTCATCCGGTCTTGTACTGAATCCGCACAAGACCACCTTCTCCCTCGGGGGGGGAGAAGGTGCATATCTACCGCTATCATTCGTCCATGAACCGTTCGACCCCACAGCGCCAGGCTATTCGGGATGCGCTCGCCAGTGCCGGCCGGCCATTGAGCCCGCAGGAACTGCTCGGGCTGGCGCAGGACGAGATCCCGAAGCTCGGGATGGCGACGGTGTACCGGACGCTGAGCATGCTCGTCGAGGAGGGCGAGGCGGTGGCTGTGGAGTTGCCGGGGGAGCCGCCCCGGTACGAGCACCATACGGCGGCTGAGCACCATCATCACCATTTCCGCTGCGATGTCTGCCAGCGTGTGTTCGATGTGGACGGTTGCCCGGGGAACATGCAGGGCATGCTGCCCAAGGGTTATTCGCTGCGGGCCCACCACATCACGCTGTTCGGCACCTGCGATGAATGCGGGCGTAAGCGGGCCTCCTGAGCAGGTAGCCGGGAAATCTGGGGGCTGGCTGCGGGTCGGTGATGGCTCTGGGCGATGGGGCGCGGGTTCGGCTACCATGGTCGTCCCGGTCGATTCCGGCCCGGATTTCCCCGTTTATCTTGAGGGTATTGCTGTGAAAGCTGTTGATCTTCGCCCCGGTGTTGCTGTGAATCTGGATGGTCGCCTGATGGTGGTGACCAAGTACGACCATGTGAAGCCCGGCAAGGGCCCGGCGTACGCGCAGGTCAAGATGAAGGATGTGAAGCAGGGGGGGTACATCGAGAAACGGTACGGCTCCTCGGACACGGTCGAGGCGACGACGCTCGATCGGCGCACCTGCGAGTACCTCTACGAAGACGGCGACGGCTATGTCTTCATGGACTCGGAAACCTTCGATCAGTTCACGATGGACCGAGACACGGCCGGGGACTCCATGCTGTACCTCCGCCCGAACGGGACCACGACGGTGCTGTTCCACGGCGAGACGCCGCTGCTCATTGAACTGCCGGGTTCGGTCGAACTGACCGTCACCGAGTGCGAACCGGGCGTGAAGGGTGCAACTGTCACGAATGTGCAGAAGGAAGCGATTATGGAGACGGGCCTGAAGACGCGTGTGCCCGATTTCATTACCGTTGGCGAAACGCTGAAGATCAATACCGATGATGGCAGTTACATCTCCCGCGCCAAGGACTGATTCGGCGCGGAATTGATATTGATTCTCACCGGCCCTTGTAAAGCACTCTGGGTGCGATGTTTTTCGTTATTGGACCGCTCCGGATTCCCGAGGCGTGAAACTCCGACCGGTGTTCATGCGAATAAGGAGCGGAAGCGTAGTGTTCTGACTCAAGAACAGGCCGCGGCCGATAGACAACCGGTTAGGTACGATCCGGTGAAAGGGGGTCGGAAAGATGGCTGACGCAACAATCGACACGATTAATCCTGCGGATCTTGACACGATCACGCACCTGTACAACTCCATCTTCCGCCCGGAGCGCGATCAGGATTGGATCGCTCGTCATCTGCAGAGCCGCAGGAATGTGCTCGTGCAGGTGGCGCGCATCGGTGATGATGCGGTCGGTTTTTACATCGGCATGGAATTGCGCCCGACGACGCATCAGGGATGGATTGTCGGTGTGGTTCCGGAGATGCGCCGCGCGGGTATCGGCACGCAGTTGCTCGTCGCCGCGGCGGACTGGGCCAAGACCGAAGGCTACCGCTCCATTCGCTTCGAAGTTCCGAACACGGTGCGCTCGGTGCTGCAGTTCTCGATCGCCGAGGGCTATGACATCACCGGCGTGCGGTACGACCACGACCTGGCGACGAATCTGGTGATCTTCGAGCGTGTGCTCGGCGAAGGCGGATACGAAGGGTAAGCGTCCTGCTCGTTCATTCCCGGCGAGCGTGGCTCATGCCCGCGGGTGATACTGCGCGTGGATCGCTTTCAGTCGCGGCTGGTCGACGCGGGTATAGATCTGTGTGGTCGTGATGTCGTTGTGGCCGAGCAGTTCCTGCACCACGCGGAGGTCCGCGCCGCCCGAGAGCAGGTGCGTCGCGAACGAGTGGCGCAACACATGGGGGTGGACATCGCGCAGGCCCGCGGCTTTGGCGTTGCGTCGAACGATCTGCCAGACCGCGACGCGCTCCAGTGGTCGACCTGTGCGAGACAGGAATAGGCGTTTTCCAGGCAGCGGGCTGCCCGGGTCGTCGCGCCCGTCGCCCTTGTCCAGGCGAGGGCGGCAATCATCGAGGTATCGGCGCAGGGCGCGTTCGGCCGGTTTACCGAAGGGGATCATCCGCTGCTTGTTGCCCTTGCCCGTCGCCTTGATGACCCCGAGCGCGAAGTGGACATCGTTGAGCGAGAGATCGGCGACCTCCGAAGCCCGCAGGCCGCTTGCATACATGGTTTCGAGGAGGGCCTTGTCACGCAGCCACATCGGCAGGGCGCGAGGGTCCTTCGAGGGGGCTGGGGCATCCAGCAGAGCCCGCATCGAGCCCGGCGTGAGCACATTCGGCAGCTTCTGCCACATGGTGGGGCGGTCGATGAGTTCGGTGGGGTCCTCGGGGATGCGTCCGTTGGCGGTGAGATAGCGAAAGAACATGCGGATCGCCGCGAGGTGTCGTGCGATGGATGAGGAGGCCAGCTCGCGTTCAACGCGCAGCGCTCGCAGGTGGGCGACGATGTCCTCGGAATCGACGGTGCCCAGCGTGTCCAGTTTGCCGATGGCCTCGATGTGCTCGCGCAGGTCATCGAGGTCGCTCCTGTAGGCGGTGATCGTGTTGACCGAAAGTCCGCACTCGACCCGGAGATAGGTCAGGAAACCTTGGGCCTCGGTCGCGTAGGCGTTGCGGGATGAGGGCACAGAAGAGCGCATGATCATGGGGTTACTGGTATCGGCTCGCGCGGGGCCTGCGCGGCAGTGCGCAGACGCTACGCGTTATCGGGGCAGTCTGGCTGTGGAAATCCTCGGGATTCGTTGCTTTTGACCTGAATCAATCGGTTTTATCGGCATGGCGGCACTTTGGCACGCTCGGTGCGATGGTCCTGTCCGCCGCGAGGATCGCGGTGCGCTCGCTACAGGCACGGAGGCCACCTATGCACGATTTTCGAATCACCGAACGGTTGCGCCGTCTCTTCGGGGCTGATCCTGCGCTCGAGGGCGCGGGGGATGTGCCGCTCGGCGAGGCGATTCTTGCGCTCGCCCGCCAAGCTGCAGAGATGCACCGTGAAGCAGAATCCGCGCTGTGGGAGCGTTCGGGTGACGGCCACTGGCCCGACGCGGGCCTGCTGACCGTCGCCGAGTACGCCGAGTTGCACGGCATCGACCTCGACGCGTTCGATGATGAGCCGTCCTCGGGAGGCGCGAGACCATGAATTACGGCCTATACATGGCGGCATCGGGCATGTCGGTCTCGATGGCCAAGCAGAATGTCCTCTCCAACAACCTCGCCAATGTCTCCACCGTCGGATACAAGCCCGACACCTTCGCGACCCGCCAGCGGGCTGCGGTTCGCGAGGAAGACAACCTCTACTGGATGGACTCCAACGCCATGCTCGAACGCCTCGGTGCTGGTGTGATGCCCACCTTCAGTCGTGTCAGCCAGGCTCAGGGCGCGCTGACCGATTCTGACAACCCGCTCCACATTGCCGTGCAGGGTGAGGGTTTCTTTCGCTACGAACGCGCCGACCTGCCCGAGGGGTTCTCGCTCTCGCGTGACGGCCGACTCGACCTGAGTCCTGAAGGGTATCTCGTCCGCTCGACCGACGGTGTGGCCTTGCTCGACGATAGCGGGAGCCGCATCCGCATCGACCCCGGTGCTCGCCTGGATATTGATGCTGATGGTTCGCTCCGCCAAGACGGCGCGGTCGTTGGCCGGCTGGGGCTTGTGACGGTTCCTGACCCCACTCTGCTGGTGAAGGCGGGATCTGGTGACTTCACCTTCGGTGAGCAGGTTTCTCCAAATTCGCTGCGTGCCGCCAACGGGCGCATCAAGCAGGGCCATCTGGAGGACTCCGCGGTGGATGCCATCAAGAGCATGATGGATGTCACCTCGGCCTCGCGAGCCGCCCAGAGCAACATGCGCATGGCCTCGACGATCTTTGATGTGATGGGTGAGGCGATCAACAGGCTCGGACGGACGAGTTAACCCGCGTCTGGCCGTGTCGTCCGTGCGGGTTGCTGCGGATCGTGTTCCCGAGGATGTGTATCGCCAGTGGTGAGCGGCACGGGGCACCCGGGCGCAAAAAATGCGGATCGAAAACTTTGCAACGTTTTTTTTGGTCATTTGCGCATTCTCTAACCTGATCCTGCGCTCTTTGGCCCGGTGATTGCGTCTGCACGGTGTTGGGTCGGCGGAGCCGGCCCGGGTTCATCAACAAGGGTGCGGAGGATCCAGACTCATGGCAACCATTTCCCTCTACTCAGCGTCTACGGGCATGAACGCCCTCAACACGCGCCTCGATGTCATCGCGAACAACCTCGCGAATGTGAACACCGACGGCTTCAAGGGCAGCCGTGCGAACTTCCAGGACCTGCTCTATCAAGAGAAGCGTCTGCCCGGTGTTGAGAACGCCAACGGCGACCGCAGCCCAACCGGTCTCTATGTCGGACTCGGGGTTAAGGTCTCGGGCACGCAGATCGACTTCCGTGAGGGGGCCCCGATCCAGACCGGCAAGGAACTGGACATGCTCATCGAAGGCGATGGGTTCTTTCAGGTCCGCGTCGAAGATTCGGTCAGCGAAACCGGTGTCGCCTACACTCGTGCGGGTAATTTCGTGAAGAATGCCGACGGTGACCTCGTGCTCGGCAACGATCTCGGGTACCGGCTGGAGCCTGGGATCACCATCCCGGAGGATGCCGCGAAGATCGAGATCGGCACCGATGGCACGGTGTACGCCCTGTTCAATGGGGATACGGATCCGCAGGAGATCGGGCAGATCGAGATCGCGAACTTCGTGAATCCGACCGGTTTGTCACAGATCGGCGGCAACCTGTTTGTCGAGACCGCCGCCAGCGGCCAGGCCATAACGGGCGAACCGGGGACGGAGCGGTTCGGCAAGATCCGAGCTGGCTACCTCGAGGGCTCGAATGTTGATCCCACTCGTGAACTGATCGAACTCATCCGCACCCAGCGGGCCTTTGAGATGAACAGCCAGGTCGTCCGCGCCTCGGATGAGACGCTGCAGGCCATCGGCCAGCTCCGTCGCTGATCCGCGTTCTCCGGACCATTCATGACCCCATCGAGCCGAGCAGGAGGCTACGCACGATGAACACGCTCACACGAATCATTCTCACTGTTCTGATCGCCCTGGTGCTCAGCGGCATCGCGCTTGCCGATTCGGTGCGCCTCAAGCGTGCGGCGATCGTCGAACCCGATCAGACCATTCGGCTGATTGATGTCGCCGAATTGGAAGGCGCATACGCTTCCACGCTCGCTCGCCTGGTGATCTGCGACGAGGCTTCCGAACTGCTCGGTGCCACCGGCACGGGCGAGGTTACGCTCCAGCAAGTTCGACGAGTCTTGCATGAACAGAAGGCGGCGATGGGTCAACTGACCCTGTCAGGCAGAACCTGCTCGCTCCGCCCAGTGTCTGGTATGCGCCGGACTGAGGAGGAGCAGGAGGAGACCACGAAGTCGTGGAGAACCATCGAGGATTGGGCCCATGCGTCTGAACCGACCGTTGAAATCCTGATAGTCCGTGCATTCGCTCGTGAGCTGAAAATCGAGCCGGATCGCCTCCGCCTGCGGTTCCTGGATGCGCCCGAGGGGCTGCTGGAGTTGCCAGCCACTTCGATGCGGACCGTGGTCAAGCCCATCTCCACCTATAGCAGCGCGATCGCGCTCTTGAAGGTCCAACGGTATCGCGGCAGCGGTTCGATGGATCGCGAAGAAACCATCAAGGTTGAGGTGCAGGTTCTGCGTCCCGTCTTGAAACTGCGCGAGCAGGTCTCCCGGCGTGAGCCGATTCCCGGGGGCGTGCTTGAGGCTACTCAGGAGTGGCTGTCCGCCGATGTCGATGCCGTTCCCGCCGCAGAGGCGTACGAATATGTCGGTCAGATCGCCACGACCCGCCTGACCGCCGGAACCATGCTCCTGCGCAGCCATGTCGAGAAGCCGATCGCCGTTGAGCGGAACTCCGCGGTGATCATCATCTACCACGGCGATGGTTTCCTGATTGAGTCCGCCGGTCGGTCTCGCGAGGACGGGCGTGAGGGCGAGATCATCGAAGTGCAGCTCACCGAGTCCAAAAAAACTGTGTTGGCGCGGGTCGATGGCCCCCAGCGCGTGATCGTCGTCACCCGCTGAGAACGCGGCAGAAAGGAACTGAACTGATGAACACCCACCGAACCGCCGTCGCGGCAATCGCTCTCACCGCTACCCTCGCTGCACCGGCTCTGGCCCAGTCCACCATGGACATGCCGGCCCGACCCGTACTCCGCAATGCCGATGGCAGGATCATCCAGCCCGAACTGACTGAGGGCATGACCCTCGCCACGGCCAGCCTCTACTATGTGGTGCCGCCCGAGCCCAGGCAGTTCCGCGAGAACGATCTCATCACGGTGATCGTCTCCGAGCGGGCCGAAGTCAAGAACGAGAACTCGCTGGAAACCGACAAGTCTTATGACTTCTCCGGCGGGGTGACCAGTATGCCCGACCTGCTCAAGCTTCTTGAGTTGCGCTGGGAGGAGTATCCCGGCCTGCCCATCACTGCTGACATGAACTTCAACCGTTCTTACTCCGGTGATGGCGAGCAGGAGGTGAAACGAGAGACGACCGCCCGCGTGACCGCTCGCGTCGTTGAGGTCAAGCCCAATGGCACGATGCTCCTGGAGAGCAAGACCTCGATCCGAACCGACGGCGAGGAGCAGGTCATTGTGATCTCGGGTCTCGCCCGTCAGGAAGATGTCACCATCGCCAACACCATCCAGAGCAACCAGATGGCCAACCTGGCGGTGAATATCCAGCACCACGGCGAACTGAAGCGAAGCTCCGAGAAAGGGTTGATCCCCCGAGCCTTCGACACGCTCTTCAACTTCTGAACCCCGATCACTCCTCTCGCGGCCGGCGGACCTGCTCCGTCGGCCGTTTTTCATGCGCGGCACACCTCTTGCGTATTCCGTTCCAGACGCTGGCACGGAGTTGCCGCCACACAGCAAGGAGCGCAGGATGCGACACACGACGAGCAGTTTTGGAAGATTCCTGGCCACGATCGGCGCATGCCTTGCGCTGCTGAGCGCGGCCCCTGCCGTGATCGCCCAAGTCAGCGATGTCTCCATCGAAGAGCTCACCCGTCTGCAGGGTCAGGGTTCTGACGAGTGGTGGGGCCTCGGATTGGTCATCGGTCTGCCCAACACCGGCGACAGCCCAGACCTGCTCCCGAAGGCTCGCATGCTCGCGTCCCTCCTTGAGAACGCCGGGGCGGCGGTGCCTGATCTTGAAGAAGCCATGGCCGGACGCTCGATCGCGGTGGTGATGGTCACGGCTCGTCTGCCAGAATCGTCGGTCGTTAAGGGCGATCGCTTCGATGTGCATGTCCAGACCATGTTCGACGCCAAGGACCTCACTGGCGGACGCCTGCTCCTCGCGCCGCTCCGGGGTGCCAAGCCGGGTGACGCCCTGGTGTATGGGTACGCCTCCGGTTTGCTGAGCAGTGATGGTTCCGACACACCGACCGTCGCTCGTGTCGCCAAGGGCTGTCGTGTTGTCCAGGACACCCGAAGGTTTGTGATCGAAAACGGTACGGTCACCTTCCATGTCCGGGAGAACTACGCCGACTACACGACCACCTCGCTCATTGCCGACCTCATCAACCAGGACCGCCAGGGATTGCGGGCGGACGGCGCTCCGCCCATCGCGCTGGCCCTCGACGACCGGTCCGTTCGGGTCACGATTCCCGAGGAAGAGTACGGCAACCCCACCCGGTTCATCGCCGGGTTGCAGAAGATCCGTTTCGACCAGTCGCTGCTCAACCTCGAGCCGAAGATCACCATCGACGAGCGGGCCGGTGTCATCACCATCACCGGCGATGTCATCATCCGCCCGACGGTGATCACCAGTGGAAATCTGGTTGTGACCGTGATCGATCCGGCCATCCCTGCGACGCCAGCGAACCCAGAGATCCGCCAGTCCAACGCCACGCTCATCAGCACCACCGCCGACCCGAAGTCCAACGCGCAGGCCCAGTCCCTGCTCGAAGCGATGCGTCGCCTGGAAGTGCCGGTCGCGGACCAGATCCATATTTTCCGCACGCTCGAGCAGAACACCGCCCTGAGCGTCAGCATCAACTGGGTGGGCTCATGAGCAGCGCAGTGAATGCAATCGGTGCGTCGGGTGCCTCGGAGGCCGCGCTTGGCCGGGTTGGGGTTCGGGTGGACCACCGCCAGAATTTCGAAGAGTCACTGATCAAGGCCCACACCCGTGCTGAGGAGCGTTGGAACGAGAAGGTTGAAGAGCAGAAGAAGATCGAGCAAGACCCCGAACGGTACGAGCGTGCCCAGAAGGGTGCCGAGCAGCTCGTCGCCGCGACCTTCATCGTGCCGATCCTGCAGCAGCTCCGCGAGTCGAACATGGCTGCTGAACCCTTCGGACCGGGCTCCTACGAGAAGCAGATGGGACCGATGATCGATGCCCAGATCGCTGACCGCATCGTGTCGGCCCAGAACCTGCCGATGGTGGCCGCCCTGCGCGACCGCATGCTCGGTCTCCACGGCAGCCGCCTGCCCGAGGACACTGCGGATACCAGCCAGAGCAAGCAAGGAGCAGCGTGATGCAGCAGAACCTGACGCCCGAGCAGCGTAAGCGCATTGAAGAGCACCTGGCCAAGGTCAAGTCGGCCAAGGCCCGCCCCGCGCCGCCCAAGCCCGCTCCACGCGGCTGGATCGCCTCCGATGACCCGCTCATCGACGAACTCGAGCAGATCCTGCGTCAGCTCGTCGTCCACTATGAGCAGCTCCACTCGCTGGCGAACCTTCATCTCGATGCGATCCGCAAGGCCGATGTGGACCAGCTCTCGGTCTGCATCTCGCAGGAGAACAGGATTATCCAGGCCGTTGCGGAATCGGAAAAGCGCCGCCTTCATGTCGTCGGTGATATCGCTGATATCCTCGGCTCACCCGAAGAGTCTCAGACGACCATGAGCTGGATCGCGGAGCGCATCCGAGGCGATCGCGGCTCCCGTCTTGCGGCGATGGCTCGACACCTTCGTTCGGTAATCGCAGAGATGGCCGAGGTGAACGCCGCGGCCCGTGAAGCCGCTGAGACCCTGGCCAAGCACATGGACGGTCTGATGCGCAGCGTCGCCCGTGAACTCAATCACGCCAAGACCTATTCGAACCGCGGGCGCATGGACGCGGGCCCCGCCGTCGTCTCTGCGCTGGACCTTTCCAGCTGATCCGATCGGATCATGCCGTACTGGCACGGTCCTTGCGACAGTCATCCTGTTCGGCACGGCTGGGCGCAGGATGCGCAGGTCGTGCGCGGGCAGATGATCGGAGCGACCGATGAGTCTCACCAGTTCACTGCTGATCGGAAGAACCGCCCTGAACGCGAGTCAGGCGGCGATCCAGGTCACCGGTAACAACATGGCCAATGCCGCGACACCGGGATACCACCGGCAACGCGTGGACCTGCAGCCGGTCCGCGGTGGTCGCGTCGGACTCAGTTACGCCGGTCGTGGGGTTGAGATTGCGCGGATCACCCGGGCCATCGACCCTGCTCTTACTGCACGGTTCCGCGGAGCACTGGCCCAGGAGAACGCCGCCTCGGTTGAGCGTCAGGTTCTGAGTTCGCTCGAAGCCATGATGAACGAGCTCACAGACGGTGACCTCAGCTCCCAGATGGGCCGATTCTTCAACGCATGGTCGGAACTGGCGAACAACCCCGGCTCGAATGTCACCCGCTCCGCCGTCGTTGAAGAAGGTGCGAACCTCGCGGGCTACATCAACGGTCTTCGCAGCGACCTCGTGCAGCAGCGAACCCAGATCGAGAGCCAGATCGCGGACACGGTCGA
This sequence comes from Phycisphaerales bacterium JB050, assembly GCA_043101125.1. Taxonomy (GTDB): domain Bacteria; phylum Planctomycetota; class Phycisphaerae; order Phycisphaerales; family UBA1924; genus JANSXG01. Next base: position 14,400 of record JBICHT010000005.1, read on the forward strand.
TCGGGCCAACACGCTCCTGACCGAGATCGCCGGACTCAACCAGGCGCTCGTGAACGCCGAGCAGGGGAATTCGGTCGAAGGCAACCTCCGCGATCAACGCGGCGCTCTGCTCGATGAACTGGCCGGGCTCCTTGATGTAACCGTGATCGAGCGCGAATCGGGCGCGGTTGATGTGCTGGTCGATTCCTTTCCCATCGTGCTCGGCTCGACCGCACGCGGCATGGAACTCGATGTCCGATCCGTCGAGCCCAATCCTCAGATCAACGAACCCGGAGGCGTTGAATACCGCATCATGTCCACGCTGGATCAGGAAGAGATCCGCCTGACCTCCGGAACCCTCGGCGGGCTGCTCGCCCAGCGTGATGGCTCCATCCAACGCACCATCGATGAACTGGATTCGGTCACGGCGACCCTCGCGTTCGAGGTCAACCGCCTGCACACTTCCGGGCGCCCGGCCAGCGGCATCACCGACATCACATCGGCGGAAAACCTTGATCCGAGCGAGTGGACCCTCGCCCTCAACGATCCGAACAATTCCACGCTCGCGCTATTGCCCTACACGCCCGCCAACGGCAGTTTCCAGGTCCGCGTGACCGATGAGAACGGCAACACCTACGACCAGACGATCTTCGTGGACCTCGACGGGGTGGACAACACGGGCGCAACCGGCTTCGGGGACGACACCACGCTCGACGACCTCCGTGCCGCCATCGATGCCGTGCCGAACCTCAACGCCGAGATCACCCCGACCGGCTCGCTGAGGATCTACACGGATGCTGGCTACGATGTCAGTTTCAACGACGACACCTCGGGTGTGCTGGCGGTGCTCGGCATCAACACCTTCTTCAGTGGCGGTTCGGGGGGCGACCTCCGCGTGGCCCAGCGTCTTACCGATGATCCCGAGCGGATCAGCGTCGGAACCGGTCCGGGCGGCAACGAGACGGCACTGGCCATCGCTTCGCTGCGCGATACTCCGGTCACCCGTTTTCCGCGGTTTGTCAATGAGGGGCTTGCCTCGTCTGGCGAGGTGACCCTGCTGGACATGTGGGGAACCACCGTCGAGCGCAACGCCGTGCAGACACGCTCGGCGAATACTCGATTTGAATCCCTCAGTGCCGTGCGTCAGTCGCTTGAAGCCCAGGAGCGGGCCATCGGCGGCGTCAGCATGGACGAAGAGTCCATCAACCTTATTCAGTACCAGCAGCAGTACTCCGGTGCGGCACGGTTCATCAGTGTGGTGGACGAACTCACTCAACTACTGCTTTCGCTCGTGTAAGTCGGGAGGAGATCGCCATGACTGTTCCTGCCATCTTCGGTCGCGTCCCTTCCCTGCTGTCTTCGCAGATCTCGCTGCGGAATGCCACCAATACCAATATCGATCTGCTCCGGCTCAACAACCAGCTCAGCAGCGGGCTGCGCATCGAGCGGGGGAGCGACGACCCCATCGCCGCGGCGGTTGTCGGCGTGCTCGACAACCGCCTCGAAGGCGACACCCAGCGTCTGCGCAACATGACCCACGCCGGGTCGGTCCTCAACAGTATGGACTCATCGCTCTCGGAGATGCTCGATACGGTGCTTGAGGCCCAGTCGATCGCCTCCAGCCAGATCGGCGTGGGTTCCGATGCGGAAACCCGCGTTGCCCAGGCCGAAGTCATCGACCAGATGATCACGCAGATCACGGGTGTCATGAATCGCGATATCGCGGGGATTCACTATTTTGGCGGTTCCAGCGTCAGTTCGCCGCCCATCGAGAGTTTCTTTGGCGGCTACCGGTACTCTGGAACCGGCAATGGGCTTCGGACCGAACTCGGGCCTGAACTCGACTTCCCGATTACCCTCAGTGCCGAGCAGGCAGCGGGTTCTCTTTCCACTCGCGTACAGGGTGACCGCGACCTCAACCCGGTACTCACCGATCAGACCTTCGTTCGCGACCTGCGCGGCCCGACCGTCGGGCGTGAACTAGGCACCCTGACCATCAGTATTGACTCGGGAACCCCAATCTTCGTCGATGTGAACCTCTCCGATGCGGAGACCATCGGTGATGTCCGGCGTCGTATCGAGGCTGCGATCCGCGATGCCGACCCCGGAGCACTGGGGGGGGTGTACCCCAATGCGGTCCAGATCGCCGCCTCGGGCGATCGTCTTGAGTTCACCTCGATCAATGCGGGCACGACGATTTCGTTCGTTGACGGGCCAATCGGCGAGACCGCCACCGCCCTCGGCCTTGAGGGCACCAATTTCACCAATGTCGTGACCACCGCTCCCGGAGGCGACGGCGACCTTGACCCCGCCCTCACGGCACGAACAACCCTCGGATCCCTGAATCCGGCGCTTGCGGCGATGGATTTTGGAGACATCACGATCTCCAACGGCGGACGCAACGGGACCGTCACGACCAATGCTGGTATGACGGTGGGCGAACTCGCCGAGGAGATCAGTCGCCTGGACCTAGGTGTCCGGCTTGAGATCGCAGAGGATGGGGATCGTCTGGCGATCCGCAACGAAGTTGCCGGGATGCGAATGGCCGTCTATGAGGGAGCGGGCGGCAACCTTGCCGCCGAGACTCTCGGCATGCGGACTTCGACCGGCACGACCCGGATCGATACGCTCAACGATGGTCGTGGCGTGGAAATTTCCGACGGGCAGATCGATCCCACCACGGGGTTGCCCGACGCCGACCGCAACCTCGATTTCGAGATCACCCTGACCGATGGTTCGACATTCACCGTCGACCTGGTCCCCGCCGACATGGACACGCTGGCGACGGTGTGGTACAAGACGAACTCGTAAGGCGCGGGGGCTGGTTTGGGGGCTGTCTTCACGGCCTCGGTCAACACGACCGTTGGCGGCATCCTCCTGCAGGATACGGCTGGCGGAGCCGGCTCGATCAATGTCACCAGTCTCAACGGCTACGCCGCAGAGGACCTCGGTTTGCTCGACGGCTCGACCGGTGCGGCAAGTTATGCCGGTTCGGATCGGTCAACTGTGCGCGTTGACGGGCTTCTGACCTCCCTGATTGAACTGCGAGATTCCCTCCTGGGTAACGATGTGCGCGGAATAACGCGTGCTTCCGAGAATTTACAGGGAGATATTGACCTTTTGACCTCGGCCCGAGCCTTAGTTGGCACGCGATCTGCTCGTGTGGAACAGGTCCAGACCCGGACCGACGAAAGGATGCTGCTCGACCGCTCAATCAAGAGCGACCTGCAGGATCTGGACTACATCGAAGCGTCAACGCGCTTCAGTCTCCTGCAGGTCCAACTGCAGGCGGCGTATCAGGTGGCGGCGAGTTCGCAGTCCCTGAGCCTTCTGAACTTCCTTGGCTAACGCCGGGGAGCTCGATTCGGATCCCCGGCGGAATTCGGCCGCTGACGGGGAATGGACAGGATGTCGCCCGCGAAGGACGTGGGTGTTCCAGGATGGTCGGCCGATGGAGCGGAGCACTCCAATGGAAGTGCAAACCACACGGTTCGGGACGGTTGAGATCGCGGAGGACCGCGTGCTTACCTTTCCGAAAGGGCTGCTCGGATTCAGCGAGCAGCAGCGTTACTGTTTGTTGCAGCCGAGCGATGACGCTTGTTTCTTTTGGCTGCAATGCATCGATGACCCGACGCTCGCGTTCGTCGTGACCGATCCGTCGCTGTTCTTCAATGACTACTCGGTACCGATCCGGTCCGAGCAGGCGGAAGACCTGCGGCTTCGGAACCTCGATGATGCGCAAGTGTTCGTGATCGTCAACCGCGTCGGCGGCAAGCTCACCGGGAACCTGCAAGGGCCTCTGGTGATCAATACCGTCGACAGGATCGGAGAGCAGTTTGTGCTCGCCGAAAAACGGTGGACGACGCGACACGAGTTGCTGTCGGTCGAAGAAATGGCAAAGGCCGCGTCGGCGTAATAGCCAGCGGGTTGTGCGGTTGCGTGGTTGCCCGGGATGGGTCAATTCGCACCGGGGTTTCGGCCCCGAACCGCTGGTGGTGCTTTGTCGTGCAAAACACACGAACGCGTTCGGGACGCACCCGACGCCACGGTGTGGTTGCGCGATCAGGCACCCGCGAGAACGGGAATCCAAGGAAGGAGCCTTGAGCAAATGTTGGTGCTCTCCCGTCAACGCGATGAAACGATCATGATCGGTGATGACATCGAGATCACTGTCGTCGATGTACGCGGCGACAAAGTGAGACTCGGGATCAACGCACCGGCGCGGATCGCGGTCCATCGCAAAGAAGTTTATGAAGCAATCAAAGCCGAGAACGAGCGCGCAGCGCGCGTCGACGGCGATGACCTGGCAGAACTGTCCAAAAGCGCACTCGGAAGAGTGCGACAAGGCACGACCAAGCCAGGCATCTCAAACCGCTCGTCGGGATTGGTGCAAACGCAACCACCCAACGGGAAGGCTCAGAAACGGGCCTAATCACGAAGGACACACTCGGTGTCGTCGGACTCCTCAGGCGTCCGGTGGCAGGATTCAGAAATCGGTGCGGCACAGCGGGATGCGGAGACACACCCGGTCCGCCATAAACGGATGAACGCAATCACGGAGGATTGTCATGTCCAGGATCAACTCGAACATCTCGAGCATGGTCGCCCAGTTCAATCTGGCGAAAAACAACAGCAACCTCGAAACGCGCCTCCAGCGCCTTGCAACCGGACTGCGTATCAACCGCGGTGCGGACGACCCCGCCGGACTGATCATCAGCCAGCGCCTGCGCACAGAGCTTGAAGGTATCAAGCAGGGCATCAAAAACTCGGAACGCGCATCGAATGTGATCGCGACAACCGAGGGTGGCCTCACCGAGGTGAGCGATATGCTCAACTCGATCAGGGCACTCGTCGTGGAGGCAGCAAACTCCGGTGCCTTCAGTGCAGAGGAAGTCGCGGCGAACCAGCTCCAGATTGATTCGGCCATCGACTCGATCACCCGCATCGCCAATACCGCGTCGTTCGGCGGACTAAAACTGCTCAACGGCTCGCTCGCGTACAACCTCTCGGGGGTGGATGACACCGATATCGCAAAGGCCACGGTGAACTCGGCCAACTTCAGCGGTCGAACGATCGGAA
>JBICHT010000006.1:0-2698 GCA_043101125.1 Phycisphaerales bacterium JB050
CATGGTTGCCTCCAAGCAGTTGGTACGGTCCGGATGCTTGACCGCATCCCCTGTGTAAGGCCATCGGAGAAACCCGGCACTTCCTGAAGTACAAAAGAAAACCCACCCCGCCGATGGGGTGGATTTGTAAGGTTTGCGAAAGTTTGCTCAGTGATCGCTGTTCAGTTTGATCTGGAACAAGCGGTCCGCATAACGGATTGTTGCGGAGCGGGTGGTGACCGAGACCAGTGTGATCTCGTTTCGTGTCTGCCCAACACGGATCGGGGTGCCGTTGATGACGGCGATCGGATCGTTTGTTGACGCCGCGATAATCGAGGTCAGATCGAAGGCGGGTATATCCTGCGGGGGCGATTCGGGTTGGGGCTGCTGTCCGCGATCGCCAGCACTCACCGGGATCGGCGTGGAGTCGACTTCCGGTTGTGGTGCCAGGATATCTGGCAGTCGGAAAGCATCGCGCGGCGGTTCCTCCTGGGCTACGGCTTGTCGCAGAGTCTCCAGCACGCCGGCAATTTCGATGGTTGGCGAGGCTTTGCCGTTCGCCTGTTGAGAGGAGGACGGCGTGGTCGCCGATGCAGGGCCTTGCGTGGCCTGAGCATTGGCATCGCTTCCGCCGGAGAAGATAAGTCCTCGGTCGATCGCCAACGCGACCAAGGCAACGCTCAACAGTCCGAGCTTCTTTTTGGCAGAAGGTGTCATAGCCATACCGCAACCTTCAGTTTCGTTGCGGCGGGCTGCAAGCGATCGCTTCAGAAAGAATGCCGGATCAACCGGCAGAATCGATACACCAGACCAGTTGGAACTCGAAACTGGGTTCCTGATCCGGACGGGCGAGCGTTCGACCGATCGTGAACGACCGGATGCGCACATCCGGGAACTCGTCCCGCAGTGCGGAGAGGGTCCGATCAAAGTCCTCAAAGTGGCATGATCCGGACATCACAATGGGCACAATCGAAATCGGATTGCCGGGTTCGAGACGACCAGCCCTGATCTGATTCAGTTTCAGCCTCTGCTGTTCGGCGAAAGTCGCGAGTTCACCGATGACCTCGTTGCGGTCGGTGACGGGGCGGAGTTTGATTTCGTTCTGGCGCAGCTCGGCTTCGGCATTCTCGGCGATCTGGCGCATCTTTCGACTGCTCTCTTCTGCGCTGTCGAGTTCGGTGCGCATCGTCCGCAGGGTCGCCTGATCATTTCCCAAGCGCTCTTTGGCTTCGAGTGCTGGTGCAACCCCGAGTAAGTACCCGATGCCGAGGATCAGCAGTCCGATTCCGATCCCGATGGCGTGGATGGTGCCGCAGGGATGTTCGATTTTCATGGCGACTCCCCTTCCCAGCCGCTCCCCACGCGGCAATGCAGTTCGAACGCAAAGAACTCGTGGTCCCGGATCGGACGCCGCTGTGCGGAGGCGGTTTCCACCCGGACAAACGCCCCGGTCTCTTCCAGACGCATCACGAACTCGGAGACCGCAGCACGGCTGATACCGACCCCGCTCAGTGTGAGCGTCGCACGGGTCTGCGCATCTGCGCTGCGGACCGGCTCCAAGGCGATCTTTTCAAGAGCGATCTGCTCGCCGATCTCGGCAGAAACCACTGGGAGCAGCACGCTCCAGTCTGGGTATGAACGGACCGCCTTGGTGATCGCGAGCCGGGCGTTGACCCGATCGATGGTGGCCTTGCTCTCCGCCGCGCTGGACTGTGCGGCGGTGGTGCGGAGCAGCAGCGCCGATCGCGTAGACTCAAAGTCAGACTCGATGTGTGACAGGGCCGCGGCGATCATGCATGCGGTCGCGATGGTGGCCGTCCAAGCCGCCAATCCTCCAGTCCAGGCCATGATGCAGTTGGCCTTGCGGTATTCGATCTTGCGGTCTTCTGAGATAAGATTGATCGGTTTCATCAGGCGGCCTCCGATCGCCAGCGGGCAAGGCCGAGGGCCGCGATTCCCTCGCCGGGCATCGGGCGTTTGGCCAAGGGTTCGCGCATGGTTGCGAACTCACTCAGATGCGGAGCGATAAACTCGCACTCGAGCGACTTGGCGAGGTGCTCTGCGAGTCCGGGGATGCTCGCTCCTGCACCGACGAGATAGACCTGGTCGATCGCGGCTTTTTCGTAGCGACTGGACGCGTACGCCGCGGAGTGAGCGATTTCCTCCACGAAGAGTTCGAGCGCGTGGGCGACTGCTCCGGTCAACAGCGAATTCTCGTTGGGCAGCAAGCCTTGTTCGTGGAGGAGGCGGCCGACCGCGTTCGCGGGTAGACGCAGGGTTTTGCCTACCTCGGATCGGAGTCGGCGGAGCGTCATCTCGCCCAGCGAGCGTTCAAAGACCAGTGTGCCGCAGTGGACCACGGTAAGGATGGCGACGGATTCGCCGAATTCGAGAATGGCCTTTGTGCCCTGGTTGTCCAGGTTAAGTGCTCTGATGGTGGCCAAGCCCGCGGTGTCGATGGCGATCGGTTCGAGGTCGGCGTGCTCGCAGATATCGCAGAGCGCATCGCTTTCGTCATTCCGACAGGTGACGGCCATGGTCTGCGGGGCGGTATTCGCTCGAGCGCTGGGCGGGAGTTCCCAGAGCCCGAATGAAAAGCTGTTCGGCGCGAGACGGTGGATGCGTGCGAGCTCGGATTCCGCGAGTTGCTGGATCGGGGCCCCGGATGATGCCGGGGGCAGCTCGATCGTGGTGCTGCGCACCATCGCCCGCGGGGCAG
>JBICHT010000007.1:0-24933 GCA_043101125.1 Phycisphaerales bacterium JB050
ATCAGTCGCACCCGGTTGGTCTCGGAATCGGCGTTGAATTTCTGGGTGAACTGGCGGTAAGCCATCGCCGCGTGTTGATGGTCGCCCTCGGCGTGCAGGTGGTTGCCGATCGCGAGTTGAGCCGCGCGCGACAGGCACTGCTCGCCGTGGTTCTCGACGAGTTCGAGGTATTTGCGGGAGGCCTCGTCGAGATTCTGCTGTTCCACCGCGCTGTGGATCGCCGCGCGCCGGGTCATCTCCTGCTCGGTGTGGCTCGACAGGCGTTTCGGCCGAACTCCGGATTTTCCGTCAGGAACCCCGCGCGGCGCGTCCCATACCCGGTCCGAGAGTGGCTTGGTGGTCAGTTCGCGGAACTGGCGGCGCCTATGGGCCTGCTTGCCCATCGAGAACAGGTCATACGGCTCGCGCGGAATGATCTTGCGCCAGAGGAGGAACACGCTGATTGCCGCGCCGTACAGGTAGCCGCCGATGTGTGCTTCGTAGGCGATCGATGCGTCACCAAGTCCACTCATGAGAAAGTCACGAGCGATCGCGAACCCGATGAACCACCAGGCCGGGATTGTGAACAACCCGATGAAGAATATGAAGAAGCAGCGAACTCCTGACTGCGGGAACAACACAAGGAACGCGCCGGTGACCGCCGAGATCGAACCGGACGCACCGAGACTCGGCATCGCCAGATAACCGTACGAGGTCTGCTGTCCACCCGCGAGCATATGGACTCCGCTCGCCGCCACACCACCAATCAGATAGAAGAGCAGGAACCAGACACGACCGAATCGGTCTTCAACCGCTGGTCCGAAGACGAACAGGATGAGCATGTTCCCGAGCAGATGCATCATGTCCGCGTGGAGGAATTCCGAGGTGAACAATTGCCAGAATCGAAATCCGTACCCGTGCGGCTCCCATCCCGGCGGCCAAAGCAGAAGGATGCCTCGACCGGTTCCCTCCACAGACATGAACAGATCATCGTGCAGCGGCGCATTGAATCGCAGCAGGATGACCTGTACAAGCGAAACCAGTACGCAGATCGCGATCAACCAGTAGGTGATGACCGTAGGCCGTTTCTTAGGTCTATCTACTACTAAGGGGATCAGCACGCTCGGCCTCCCGTCTGGCGTTCGATGTTCTGGGGGTCCACGAATTGACCGTTGAAGATCCGCGATTCGATCAGGCGCGAGGACCACGAGTAGATCAGGCGTCCGATCAGGTGCTCATCGCGCCATGCGTCGGGCACGCGCAGGACCAGCAGGTCGGCGTGTGCGCCCTCTTCGAGCACGCCGAAACGGTCCGCATGGTCCTTCTGCTCAAAGATCTGCGCGTTGCCTGCCGTGATCAGGGTCCACACCTCCACCGGGCTGGGTACGCGGACGCGATCGGCATCCGCGCCACGACGCGTCAGTTTCAGCGCCTTGGCGGTCTCGATCATCGCCCGGGCGACCCGCGGCATGGCGACATCCGGCCCGCCCGCAATGTCCGAGCCCAGCAACACACGCACGCCGTGGTCGTGCGCCGTGCGCGTCCAGTCGAACAGGCCGGATTGCAGGAACAGGTTCGCCGTGGGGCAGTGAACGATCGTGGCGTCGCGCTCGCGGATGAGCGTGAGTTCGTCGTCGCTGAGGTAGATGCCGTGCGCCAGCAGCGCGCCCGTGCGGAGCAGCCCGGCCCGGTCGTAGACCGCGGTGTAGTGCGGCGCATCGGGGAAGAGTTCGGCGATCAGTGCGCACTCGGGCCTGGTCTCGGCCAGGTGGGTCTGCACGATGATGCGCTCGCCCGCCTTCTCGCGCTCGGCGACCGCCCAGCCGATCTCGGCGAGTAGTTCGTCGGAGCAGGAGACCGCGAACCGCGGGTTGGCCGAAATGAAGCGCCGGTTCTGCTTCGGGTTCACGCCGAGCACCGGCAGCAGCGGCGAGGGGATCGGCGACTGCTTTGCGCGGCTGCGGTCCTCGGCGGTCAGGTCATCGGGGGCGTGGCGGTCCATGGCCGAGCGACCGAGATGGAACCGCAGGGGCGTTCGGTTGGCGAAGTACATCGCGACATCGCGCGAGGCCTCGGCGTGGGAGGTCAGGTAGCCGGCGACCCCGGCGGTGCCCTGGCGGATCAGTCGGCGGGCGGCGGTGCGGGCCGAGGCCATCGCCCCGCCGCGCGCCCACCACGCCTCGGCGGGGAAGATCACGCGATCGAGCCACTCCAGGAGGTGCAGGCCGTCGGCCCCGACCGATTCCACCTGCGGCACATGGAAATGGGCATCGGTGAAGGCGGGGCAGATGATCCGGTCGCGTCCGCCAAAATCAGGCGGTCTGAGATCGCCGGGGAGTTCGCCGTAGCCGATCTCCGCGATTCGTCCGGGATCGGCCTCAGATGGGCGTTCCGTGCGGATCCAGCCGAGTTGAGGCGGCTGAGCGGGGTCGGTGAGGAGGAGGCCTTGGACGATCATGCGGAGATCAACGGTTTTCTTTGGAAGTGAACGATTTGAAGCGTCGGGCGGTGGGTTCTATAGTCGCGTCTCGCGGCGTGGCCCGGAGCCCCGGATCGGGACGCTCGGCTGGCCGCAGTGGTGTCACCATATCGCGATCACCCCGGTCCGGGGTCGCGTTTCCCGAGGTCTTTGCCCTCCTTGGCTGTTCCAGCCGAAAGGTTCGACGAGCATGTCCGCTGTTGCCAGTGCCCCCAAGGGTCTTGAAGGTGTGGTCGCCGCCGAGACGGAAATGTCCTTCATCGACGGTCAGAAGGGAATCCTGGAGTATGTCGGGATTCCGATCGGGGAGTTGTCCTCGAACTCCACCTTCGAGGAAACCGTGTTCCTGTTGTGGAACAAGCGGCTTCCCAAGCAGGACGAACTCGATGCGTTCACGCAGAACCTCCGCAAGCGGTACGAGTTGCCCGAGGATCTGGTGCGTCTGGTGACCTCGCTGCCCAAGACCGCCGAGCCGATGCATGTGCTGCGGACGCTGGTCTCCTCGCTGGCGATGTACGACAGCGACCCCAACGCCAACGATCTGGAAGCCGCGCAGGACAAGGCGCTGAACATCCTCGGGCACGCCCCGACGATCGTGGCCTACTTCGACCGCTACCGTCGCGGGCTGGATCTGGTGAAGCCCGACACCTCGCTGAGCTTCGCCGAGAACTTCCTCTACATGCTCAACGGCGAGAAGCCGACCGACACCATGGCGCGGGCGTTCGACATCTGCATGATCCTGCACGCCGACCACGGCCTGAACAACTCGACCTTCGCCACCCGCGTGATCATCTCGACGCTCAGCGATGTCTACTCGGCCATCACCGGCGCGATCGGCTCGCTGCGTGGTCCGCTGCACGGCGGGGCGAACGAGGGCGTGATGAAGATGCTCAACGAGATCCCCACGGTGGACGACGCCGAGGCGTACATCATGGGCAAGATCGAGCGCAAGGATAAGATCATGGGCTTCGGCCACCGGGTCTACAAGACCAAGGACCCCCGCGCAACCGACCTGCAGGGTCTGGCCAAGAAGCTCGCCGAGGACACCGGCAACCAGGAGCTCTACGCCAAGAGCCACATCATCGAGCAGGTGATGGAGCGTGAACTGGGCGCGAAGGGCATCTACCCCAATGTCGACTTCTACTCGGCGACCACTTACCACTGCATCGGCCTGAAACTCGACCTGTTCACGCCGATGTTCGCCCTCAGCCGCATCGGTGGCTGGTCGGGCCACATGCTCGAGCAACTCGCCGACAACCGCCTGTACCGCCCGAAGGCGCAGTATGTGGGCGCTCACGATCAGCCCTATGTGGCGATGAGCGACCGGTGAGAGCCGGGACAACTGAGTGCGGGACAACTGAGTGATCGATAAGCCGCCCAGATGGGCGGTTTATCTTTAGGGCTTGCTCTTGGGTGCCGTGGTCGCATCGCTGGCCACGCGGACGGTGGGTTGCGAGTTGCGACTGTCTTCTGCGCCTCGCATGGCCTGCGCCCGACTTTGTCGGGCTCCGACCATGGCACCCTTGGCGGCTCGCACGGGTTGCCCTTCGGGTCAACCCGTGGCACCCGTCACCCTTGGGGGATCACGCGGGTTGCCCTTCGGGCCAACCCGTGGCACCCGGCTATTTGTCGAGCGTTTCCGGGCTACTTCCAGTCGTACCCGAGTTGTTCCATGCGCCCCGCGGCGACGGTTTGGAACGCAACGATGTGCTCGGGGGTAAAGTGGTTGCGCCAGTCTCCGGCGATGCCTTTGCGGTTGAAGGCCTTGGAATCTTCCTGACCGGCCTGGCGCCCCGTGGCCTTCGCGAAGCTGTGGCGGTCGATGATTGACGCGAGCCTCGACTCGGACACGCGCACGCCCATGTGCTCGACGGCGTTCTTAACCTGCGCATGAGTGTCGCTTAGAAGTTGCTCGTAGCGCAGCACGAGGCCTTGCCCGGTCCGGCTTGACTCGTCGTGCCAGCCGATGGCCCAGTCGAGGATGCGTGACAGGACCTTGTCGATGTAGATGCTGATGCGTTCCTCGACAGTGCGCTCGTGGATGTCTTCATAGCCGACGGCCTTGGTGTTGGCGATGAAGTAAGCCCAACTCACGGCGAGATCGCGTGGGTCGCGCACGGTGACGATGTACGGGCGCTGCGTGTCGCGGACGATGGCGATGTTCTCGGGGCTGGGCTGGGCGTGAACCTTGGTGACCGTGTAGCCGCGTGCGGGAGGGATGAAGTCGCTGCGGCGAAGGTCGTGGTTGGTCCAGACCTTGATGTTGTCGGGTGTCCATTTCACATAGCCGGGAAGGTCGGCGAGCATTCGATGGACCCAGGTGCTCCCGGACTTGGGCTGACCGAGGATGAGCAGGTTGCGGTGCGGGTGGTTCTGCACGACCTGGGCGACGGCACGCTGCACATAGCGGAAGGGCTTGCCGCGGAGCGGCTTCGGGATGCGTCGCTTTTCTTCGAAGCCGGGGGGAGGTTTTACTGGCTCGGTGGTGAGTTCTGACATCGCTACTCCTCGTTGAGTGTCCACAGTCCCATCGACTTGGAGTTCTCGATCGGCTTGGGGGATTCCGGTTCGCCGCTTTCGCGGTGTTCCGTGATGAATCGCTGGGGTGCTGGGAGGTTGAAGGGTGGGAGTTGGAGATTGATGGGTCGCCAGCCGCCGGTTTTCTTGAGATTTGGGTTCTCGGTGGCGTCGGGGAAGGTGGTGGAGAGGAGCCATCTGCTGCCGCTGGCTCGGAAGTTGGCGAGGGCCTTGAGGACATCTTCATTCTTGAGGTGCACGAGGCAGTCGCGGCACATGATGAGGTCGACCTTGGGAAGCGGATCGCCAACGAGGTCGGTGCAGGCGAAGTCGAGCGCGCTGACGCCCATGAAGTCGGACGGGCTTAAGCGCTGGCGATTGGCTTCGATGAGCGGCTCAACGATGTCGGCCCCGGTGTAACGGACGCCGGCGAGGTCGGCGTGGCGGATCCAGCGGCAGTCGCCGCAGGGCGCATCGAGCATGGTCTGTATGTTGAGTTCGGTGATGAGTGTGGGCAGGGCCTGGCGGACGGCGAAAGTGGCGTCGAGGGTGGAGCCGGGGCCGGAGACCGAGGCGTCTTCGGCGGCGGTGTCCTTGGCGTTCCAGTCGTCGAGGTGATAGATCGCGGTGAACGCGGACTTGCGGCTTGGTGCGTGGCGGCGGACGAATCGGCGCAGGCGGCTGGTAAGACCCATGCACACAAGGGTACAGGATCTTCTCTTCATTCGAGGAAACACGGGTTGCCCTTCGGATCAACCCGTGGCACCCCGGTCACAGGCGTTGTCTGTGGGGTATCCTGCCCGGAATGGCGCGAGACGATCCGTTTTTTATCATCGGTACCGGTCGGTGTGGCACGACGCTGCTGCAAGCGATGCTGATGTGTCACCCACGCGTGACCATTCCGCCGGAGACGCATTTCTACAGCCGCTTCCACCCCGCGGCCCACGGTCTGCGGTGTCCGGTGGTGGATGAGGAGGTCGAGGCGTACCTGGAGAAGGTGGTCACGCAGTGGTGGTGGGAGCAGCTCGGGCTGGACGGGGAGGAGTTCGGCGTCGCGGTGCGGTCGGGGGAGGCCCGGACCAGCCGGGAGTTGATGCTGTGGGTGCTGGATCATCTGGCGATGAACATGGGCGAGGCGGAGCCGGCGTCGCTGCTGATCGGAGAGAAGACGCCGCATTTCGAGCGGTACATCGACGCGATCCTCGGTGACTTTCCGGGGGCGAAGTTCATTCATATGTATCGCGACCCACGCGATGTGGTGGTGTCGCTGCAGAAGGAATGGTGGTGGCGTGAGCCCTCGAAGTGGCGCACGGCGGTGTACTGGCGGGATGTGATGGAGCGTCAGGCGAAGGCGGCGAAGGCGTTGGGGCCGCAGCGGTATCTGGAGTTGCGCTACGAGACGCTGGTGGACCAGCCGGAGGAGGAGTTGAAGCGGATCTGCTCATTCCTCGGGATCGAGTTTGATGAGTCGATGCTGCGTCACCACGAGCGGAAGGCGAGCGGGTTCCTCGAGGTCGAGAAATCGTGGAAGCAGTTGACGATGAAACCGATCGACAAGGCGCGACACGGGCGGTACCGGTCGAAGCTGTCGCCGCAGGAGATCCGGCGGATCGAGCGCACGGCGGGGCCGATGCTCAAGCGGTTCGGGTACGGGCCGGACGAGACGATCGGTGATTCGCCGCTGTGGCGGTTGAGCGATCTCGGGGACTGGGCGCGGTGGCAGGCGGGGAAGTTGAAGCGGAGCGTGCAGAAGCGGCTGGGGAGGTACGAGCCGTTTACGCTGGAGAAGCATGCGCCCAAGGATGGTGCGGGGGAGTAAGCGGCGCGGGTTGTTGGCATTGGCTTGCCGGTTGCTTGGGACCCATCGCTTGCGCGATTTGGGGCAGGGTTTGGCCGGTGGCGCATTGCATGGAGTTGGAGAATTGGCGTGGCCTGCGCCTTCGGCTCCGACCACGGCACCCAACGGTGGTGAGCTTTGATTCTCGGAAGGTTCGGACCGCCCCCTTATCCGTCCGTTTCGCGGCCACCTTCTCCCGCCCCCCCAAGGGAAGAAGGAGGAGAGTCGATCACGAGCGACGGGCAAGATGCCCGTCCCACCAAGGAGATGGGAGAAGGAGCACGGGTTGCCGTTCGGGTCAACCCGTGGCACCCGGATGCGGAATCAGCCTTCGCGGGTGGTGCGTTGTTCGATGCGCTTTTCGCTCTGGGTGACGACGATGGCATCGACGAAGTTGCCGGGGGTGTGGACCTGGTCGGGGTCGATGGCGCAGACTTCGACGATTTCTTCGACCTCGGCGATGGTGAAGGACGCGGCGGTGGCCATCATGGGGTTGAAGTTGCGGGCGGTCTTGCGGTAGATGAGGTTGCCGGCGGTGTCGGCCTTCCACGCCTTGACGAGGGCGAGGGAGGCCCAGATGCCGGTTTCGGCGATGTAGTCGCGTGTGCGCCCCTTGAATTCGATCGTGCGGGTGTCCTTGCCCTCGGCGATCTGGGTGCCGACGCCGGTGGCGGTGTAGAAGACGGGGATGCCTGCGCCGCCGGCGCGGATGCGCTCGGCGAGGGTGCCCTGAGGGTTGAACTCGACTTCGAGTTCGCCTTCGAGGAACTGGCGGGCGAATTCATCGTTCTCGCCGACATAGGACGAGACCATCTTCTTGATCTGCTTGGTCTGGAGGAGCAGGCCGAGGCCCCAGTCGTCGACGCCGGCGTTGTTGGAGACGCAGGTGAGGTCTTTCACGCCGGAGTCGCGGAGGGCGATGATCAGTTGTTCGGGGATGCCGCAGAGCCCGAAGCCGCCGACATGGACGGTCATGCCGTCTGTGAGTGAGCCGGCGGTTTTGGCGGCGGAGATGGCGTCAGCGGCGGTGTTGTGGACCTTGTTGATCATGGGGTTATGGTAGCAGCGTGGGGTTGGTGCGCCGAGGGTGGGAATCCAAGGCGGCAGATCGCATTGGCTGGCCGGATGCTGGGAACCCATCGCTCGCGCGATTGGGCTCAAATCACTCGGCCCCTTGAATCGTTGGAAGGTTCGGGCCGCCCCCTCATCCGTCCGCTTCGCGGCCACCTTCTCCCGCGAGGGAAGAAGGCGGGAGGGAGTCGAGTGTATAAGGTAGGCATGGAATTGCACCTTGCGGTCGGTGATGTGATCTCGCTCGCGCTGCTGATCCTGATCGCACACTGGGCGATTCGGATCCTGTTGATCCCGGTGGTGCTGCAGAAGCACCGGCCGGCGGTGGCGACGACCTGGCTGATCGTGGTGTTCTTCGAGCCGTTCATCGGGCTGGTGATCTATCTCGTGATCGGGCGCCAGTTGGTGGGACGGAAGCGGATTGAGCATCACCGGCGGATGGCGGAATCGAACGAGGAACGGATCCGGGTTCGCGCGCAGAAGGAGCATCTGGTCGCGTTGGATGACCTGCCCCACTACCGGCGGGACCTCGCTCGCCTGGCGATGGCGCTCTCTGGCATGCCCGCGGTCAAGGGGAATGCGATCACGATGCTGGATACGACCGAGGGGGTGATCGATCGGTTGATCGCCGATATCGATGCGGCGGAGCAGCATGTGCACCTGGTGTTCTACATCTACGCGGCGGACCGAACGGGGCTGCGGGTCGCCGATGCGCTGACTCGGGCGGTGAAGCGTGGCGTGACCTGTCGCGTGCTGATGGACGGGCAAGGCTCGGCGCACGCGATCAAGCACCTGGCGCCGCAGATGCGTGCGAAGGGGATTCAGGTGGTGGAGATGCTGCGCGCGGGCATTCTGCGTCGGCGTGTGGCGCGGATCGATGTGCGCAATCACCGGAAACTCGCGATCATCGATGGACGGATCGGATACACGGGCTCGCAGAACATGGTGGACGCGGACTACGGAGGCGCTTTCGGTGCGGCGTGGCGCGATCTCATGATTCGGGTCGAAGGGCCGGTGATGTCTCAGTTGCAGGCGGTGTTCTTCGAGGACTGGGCGGCCGAGACGAACGAGGAACTGCCCGAGGAATTGATGCCGGACCTTGAGCAGGTCGGAGAGACGATCGCGGTGGCGGTGCCGAGCGGCCCCTCGCTGCGATCCGGCGCGTTCCGGGACATTATGCTGGCGGCGATCAACGAGGCGGACCAGCGGGTGATCATGACGACGCCGTATCTGGTGCTGGATGAGCCGACGATTCTGGCGCTGCAGATCCGTGCGAAGGCGGGTGTGCGGGTGGATGTGGTGGTCCCGGAGCGGTCGAACAACACTCTGGTCAATCTTGCCTCGCGAGCGCAGTACGAGGATCTGCTCAACGCCGGTGTGAATCTGCACCTGCATCAGGATGGCCTGCTGCACGCCAAGAGCCTGAGCGTGGATGGGAATATTGCGCTGATCGGGTCGGGGAATATGGACCGGCGGTCGTTCGATGTGAACTACGAGCTGAGCCTGCTGATGGCTGGCGGGACGGTGGCGCAGGAACTGGTTGCGCTGCAGGAGAGGTACATGAGCCAGTCGCGTCTCTTGATCGCGGAGGACTGGGCGAAGCGCCCGTTGGGCGAGCGGACTTTGCAGAACTTCGCGAAGTTGTTCAGCGCGGTGCTGTAGGCAACCGAAGCGCCCCCCTACTTCGCGCCGTCGAGGGCCGGCTCGGTCTCGCCGACGGCGTCGAGCGGGACGCGGGTGGTGTCCTTGAGGGTGCTCAGGCAGAAGCTGGTGCGGACGCGGGCGATGTTGGGGATGGTGCTGAGGCGGTGGACGACGAAGTCCTCGTACTGGGCCATGTCGGTGACGATGACGCGGAGGATGAAGTCTTCCTCGCCGGTGGTGTGCCAGGCGGCCTGGACTTCGGAGAGGTCGTCGATGGCGCTGGTGAACTCGCGGAGGCGTTGCTCGCCGTGCTCGCGCAGGGTGACGCTGACGATGGCGGTCATGGACTTGTCGACCTCGGCGGGGTCGAGGAGGGCGACATAGCCGCGGATGATGCCTGAGGCCTCGAGTTTTTTGACGCGTTCGATCATGCTGGCCGGGGAGATGCCGACGGTCTGGGCGAGCATGGCGTTGGTGATTTTGGAGTCGGACTGGAGTTGTTCGAGGACGGCGAGGTCGATGGCATCGAAGCGGACGCGTGCTCTCGCCCGGCGTCGGGTGCTGGTGGAGGACTGGTTTGCGGGCTGGGCGGTGTCGGTGGCCATGGGTGGCTCCGTTGCGGAGGGGAGGCGGTCGTGGTGTATCTTCGACGACGGAACTACCGAGAGCAAGAACAATATTCGGCCTAGAAGCGAATTTTCCGAATAATCCATTGCTATTGGGCGAATTTTGGAAGATAATCGGCGGAGCGAAGGCCCTGAAGCCCTATGCTGTTGTTCTGCACTCGATTTCACCTCTCAGACGGGAGACCCGACATGACCATCGCCCCGAACACTTCTTCCGGCACTTCGACCGCGACCGATCCGCTGCAGCTTGTGGATGTGGACCATGTCCGCTTCTATGTGGGCAACGCGAAGCAGGCTGCGGTGTTTTACGCGCACACCTTTGGTTTCCAGATCGAGCAGGTTCGTGACCTGACGACCGGCTCTCGCGAGGAGGCGGCGTATCTGCTGACGCAGGGCAATATCCGCCTGCTGCTGGTGTCGGGTCTGCACCCGGACCATCCGGCGTGCAAGGAAGTGGCGTTGTACGGCGACGGCGTGAAGGACATCGCCTTCAATGTGGACGATGCGGAAGCGGCGTACGAGCGAGCGATCTCCAACGGTGGTCAGTCGGCGTACGAGCCGTATACCGTGAGCGATGAGCACGGCAGCATCACTTATGCGGGCATTCAGACTTACGGTCGCGCGATCCACTCGTTCGTCAGCCGCACGGGCAAGTATGACCTGGCGAAGATCAAGAAGGGCTCGATGGCGTATGAGCCGGTGACCTTTGCTCCGCAGTTCCGCGCGGTCGGCGATCATGCGCTGAACAAGTACAACCGCGAGAACCCGTGCGGGCTGATGTTCGTCGATCACTGCGTCGGCAATGTCGAAGAAGGCAAGATGAACTACTGGGTCGAGTGGTACGAGAATGTGCTTGAGTTCAAGATGTTCAAGCACTTCGATGATCAGGACATCTCGACCGAGCACTCGGCGCTGATGTCGAAGGTGATGGCGTCTGGCAACAACCTGATCAAGATGCCGATCAACGAGCCGGCCGACGGCAAGAAGAAGAGCCAGATCCTCGAGTACCTCGAGTGGCACAACATGACGCCGGGTGTGCAGCACCTGGCGCTGCGGACCAATGATGAGCTGCACTCGGTGGCGGCGCTGCGTGAGCGCGGCGTGGACTTCCTGGAGATCCCCGAGAGTTACTACGACATCGTCTGGGACCGCGTGAACACCATGCTGACCGAGAACGGGCACAGCCCGGTCAAGGAAGATCACGAGAAGATCAAGCAGTTGGGTGTGCTGGTTGATGCGGACGACGAGGGCTACCTGCTGCAGTTGTTCACCAAGCCGCTGCAGGACCGCCCGACGCTGTTCTTCGAGATCATCTGTCGTCGCGGCAGCCAGAGCTTCGGCAAGGGCAACTTCAAGGCGCTGTTTGAGGCGCTGGTGCTGGAGCAGGAGAAGCGCGGGAACCTGTAAACAGGTGCGTGATCAAGTGGAATGATGAGGACGCCCGGGTTTGACCCGGGCGTTTTTTTGCTAAAATTTGCCTGATGCCATGGAGGCATTCAAAGGCTGTTCGTCCGCAGTGTCACCTTGTGGTGTGCTGCGTTTTCAAGCACCAGTATCGATATCACACAACCATGAAGAGCATGTACCACGCATTCTGCCGGGCGCAGATCTGTATCGGAATCCTCTTGGGGGCATTCGCCATCACCGCCGGCTGTGCGACCGCGACGGTGACCGACGATAGCACGGCAGTCCACGAGGAGCAGTACGAGAACGAGTCTGAGTTGAACGCGAGCATCATCGGCATGTATCCGATTGAATTCAGTGATGCATGGTTCCAGAAGCACTGGGTCGCCGTATGCGAGGACGATGGTTCCTACTACGGTCTAGATGATGAGGAGCGGGCGGAGGCCATCGCCGAGGACGCAGAACGGCTTCGCGAGAACATGGACGGGCTTCATGTTCTCGAGATCGAAGCGGACCGACCGATCACTCCATCCGACCTGGGCCAGATCTCTCAGGACGAAGAACGGAGATCATTTTCGCAAGTCCCGTACTTGGAGGTCTGGATCGATGAGGCCGGTCGGCCCATCAACTCGTCCAGACTGCGGCCCCCGGAGACGAATCGCATTGCCTTCTACCTCCACTTTGTGGACCGGGAGAAACCGCTTTACACGCCGTGGGGGAAGTTGGAGTTGCCTGCGCCGAGCAAGTTGCCGAAACGCCTGCGTCGCTTTCTTGAATACGAACTGCCTTGATTGACCAAGGTCTCTGGTTCGACGAGAACTGGTCGCCCTGTTCGAGGCGCTGAAGTTGAAACGGACGAAGCGCAGGAACCTAGCGAGGGATTGCGACTCTGTGCATGATGAGGACGCCTGGGTTTGGCCCGGGCGTTTTTCCGTAGGATGGATTCCTATGACTCAGGCAAACACATCATTCCGGTCGTTTCCCTCGACGCAACCCCCGCCAGAGATTGTGCCGAAGGTTGTCGAAGTCTTCGAGCGACACCATGAAGTTATTGCACCAGCTGCGGCGGGAAATCGATTCGGAAGCGACAACGTTCTGTCTGTACTTCGCGATGATCTCGTCACAATCGGGTTCGATGTAGAGCTGTCCAAGAAACATGCGGACAAACTTCAGCGACCGGTGTTCTTCGGCGAAGGAGGTGAGCCGTCGCTTCACTATGAAGTTGATGCTTACCACCCGGAATCACGCTGCGGCCTTGAGGTCGAGGCAGGGCGTGGTCTGGCAGGTGGCAATGCGTTCTATCGCGACATCGTTCAAGCCATGGTCATGATCGACGTTGATCATCTGATCATCTGCTTGCTCCACCGATATTCAGGTGGAAGCGGTAGAGGTAGCAGTGACTACGCAAAGGCGGTGAGCATTGCAGAGTCGATTTACGCGCATGACCGGGTGACGCTGCCGTTTGGATTGACCGTGATCGGATATGGCCCGCGGTAGGGAGCCGCTTCTGCTCGAGCGATTTCTCGTAGTTGTCCGGATGCGGTATTGCTGCTCGATATGCTTAGGAACCATCGCTTGCGCGATTGGGCTCTCATCGCTCGGCATCGCTGCTCGGTTGGTGGCACTTTGCTGCCGGATGCTGGGGACCCTGAGCTCGCGCTCAGGGTTCTGATCCCGGTGAAAATACTGGTGTTCAAAGGTGTCGAACGCTGTATAGGGCGGCTTTTGTGCTGGATTTTGTGGAGGTATGGGTAGGATAGATTGAACCATTTTCACTGCCAGCCAAAGGAGGATACCGATGGCCGCGATGTACGAACTGAAGAAATCGAGCGATGGGCAGTTCATGTTCAACCTCAAGGCCGGGAACGGCGAGGTGATCCTGACGAGCGAGCGGTACACCGCGAAGGCGAGTGCGCAGAATGGGATCGAGTCGGTGAGGGTCAACTCGCCGGACGATGGACGCTACGAGCGGAGGACTTCGAAGGCGGATGAGCCGTACTTCGTGCTCAAGGCGGCGAACGGGGAGGTCATCGGCACGAGCGAGATGTACTCCTCGAAGCAGGCGATGGAGAACGGGATTCAATCGGTGAAGACCAATGGGCCGAGTGCGCCGGTGGTGGATCACACGGGCTGAGCGGTTATTCGGTCCATCCGTGCACGCCTGTCAACGACAGCACCCGCCCCCTGTGCAGGGCGGGTGCTGTGGCTTTGCGTGTTCGACGCGGATCAGGAGGCGATCAGCGTCGGCGACGCATCGCGCCGAGGGCTGCGAGGGACAGCAGCGCGGCGCTCCCAGGCGCGGGGACCACGAAGGCGAGGCCGGTGGTGAATTCGGCTTCGGTGTAGAGGGTGCTCAGGGTAACGCTGGCGTCGGAGCGATCGAGGAGGAAGAGTTGGTCGCGATCGGCATCGGTGACATACATATTGCCGTCGGCGGGGTTGTAATCGACATCGAAGGGCGCTCCGAGGCCCGTGGAACCGATGAGGCTGGCCGCACCGGTGTTGGGGTTGATCGAGAAGAGTTCGCCGCTTGCTGCGGTCATGAAGACGCTCTCGGTGACCGGGTCGAACCCGAGGCCGACGAGCTCGAGTGCATCGGTGCCGGCTCCGAGGAGGCCGATGGTGGTAGTCTGGCCGGTGGCGGTATCAACGGTGATCAGTTCACCGCCCTGGGGCGTGCCGGGGATTGCGGCGGTGACCGCGTAGACGGTCGAGGTGGCGCGATCGGTGGCGATGCTGATGAACTCGCGATCGGGGACGATGCTGGTCAGCACGGTTGCGTCGGTGGTGCTGAGTGTGACCAGATCGTTGCCGGTGATCGCGAAGACGAAGGAGCCATCGAATCCGGGCGCGAGGTCGTACCAGTTCTGTGCGGGGAGTGGGCCGAGGAGCGTGTCGCTGGCGTTGATGCCGGTCTGGCCTCGGTAAAGCCCATCGCTCATATTGTCGAGGACGAAGAAGTCGCCCAGGCCGGCGAGTGATGCCGGAGCGGCGCACGCGACGGCGGCGATGGCGAGGGTACGGACGGCCCGAGGGCTGGGAATCTGCATGGTGTGTCTCTCCTGAGTTGGGTGCGGGGCCATCACGGCCTCGTCTGGAGATGCAGGCGGAAACCCACAGTCGGGGGGACATGGATTGTGGCCGGGATGATGAAAAAATCCTGATTCTGCACGATCTGGGCGGCAAATTGGCTTCGGCAGCTTGGGCGTCGGGCATAACCTGTGAGAACAATCAAGTGTTTCTGCCCACTCCCATCCTCCCACGGAGTACCTCATGGACACCTTCGAAGCGATTTACGCCCGGCGTGCGGTCAAGCATTTCGATCCCAACTACACGATGCCCGAATCGGACATCACGAAGCTGCTTGAGGCCGCGATCCAGTCGCCGACGAGTTTCAATATTCAGCACTGGCGTTTCGTGCTGGTGCGCGATCCGGAATTGCGCCGGCAGATCCGGGCGAACGGGAACGCCCAGGCGCAGATGATGGATGCGAGCCTGCTGATTGTGATGAGCGCGGACATGAAGGCGTGGCAGAAATCCCCGGAGCGGTACTGGCAGGACGCGCCCAAAGAGGTGGCGGATATGTTGGTTGGGTGGTTGGGCGTGTTCCACGAGGGGCGGGAGTGGCTGCAGCGCGACGAGGCGCAGCGGTCGATCGGCATGGCGATGCAGACGATCATGCTGGCGGCGAAGAGCATGGGCTACGACTCCTGCCCGATGATCGGATTCGACATTGAGAAGGTGGCGGAGTTGATCAACCTGCCCGATGACCATGTGATAGGTCCGATGATCGCGATCGGCAAGGGCACGCAACCGGCGCGACCGAAGCCGGGGCAGTTGCCGTTGAGCGAAGTGGTGATCGAAAACACCTTCGCGTGATCGCGGCGTTTGTGAACGCCGGGGCGATCAGTCAGCGGTTGATCTTTGCGAGGATGGACTTCGGATCCGCGTCCTGATGGATCGCGAGGAGATCGTTGCCGTGCGCTGTCGCGCTGACGGTGAGGTCGGTGATGCGCTCGGCTTTGGGCGGCCCCCACCGGCGGATGATGCGGTACAGGCCGTAGCCGAGTTCGCGGAGGGAGGTTGTGGCCTCGTGTGATTCGAGGGTGTCGTCGGTGTGGTTGACTTCGTAGATGATGACGGCGGGCGGCTGGGTTGCCCAGAGATCGCGGGCCCCTGCGATCATGGGTGCCTCGAATCCTTCGACATCGATTTTGACGAAGCGTGGCGTCGGGATGTTGTTCTCTCGAGCGAACGCGCTGTATGGGCGGACGGCCACGGAGACATGATCGATGGCGGTATCGTCGCCATGGCGGACGAGCGAGCCTGCGCCGATGTTTCCGGCGGGGATGTGCAGTTGGAGCGTGGCGTCCTGATCGCCGAGGCCGATGGGATGGATCGTGAAGTTGGTGAAGCCGTTGGCTTTCGCGGAGGACTCGACCAGATTCGCGATGCGGGGGTTGGGCTCGAAGGCGTGGACCTGGCCTTCGGGTCCGACGAAGCGGGCGCACTGGAGACCGGTCTCGGCGATGTTGGCGCCGATGTCGAGCATGGTGTCGCCGCGAGAAAGGACGCGTTTGGCGATGCCCGTGACTTCGCGTGAGAAATCACCGTAGTAGAAGACGGTCCGACCGACGAGGTCGGTGCGGTTGAGGTGGATGCGATCGCCGGTGCGGAGTTTGCCCCAGGTCACCGCGGGCTCGCGAGCGGCGAGGCGTTTGAGGAGTGGACGGGAGGCGATGTAGCCGCCGCCTCGGTAGAGAGGAAGGCGGCGAACAAACATCGCAATGAACGATGCAGGATCGGCCAGCGGATTGGGCGGGGACTGCGCGTTCACGATCTGGACCTCCTGAAGCCGATCGCGGGGAACCCCTCCGCCCGTGATCGACCGTCACAGGGTATCGGCAAAATTCGGTAGTGGCATCTGGAAACGATGATCAAACCCGATTGGCGAGCGTGGGGTTAGACTGGGTGCATGAAACACCCCTCCCTGCTGTCGTCTCTTTGTGCCTGTGTGATCCTGTCTGCTGCCTCCTGCGGCGAAGCCCAGCAATTGCCGCTGCTTGAGGGCCCGGTCGAGCAGATTGGGCTGGATGTGCCTCAGACGACGGGCTGGAAGGCGGTCAAGGTGGTGGACGGGCTGGTTCATCCGTGGTCGATCGACTGGCTGCCCGACGGCTCGGCGTTGATCACCGAGCGACCGGGTCGGATCCGTTTGCTGAATCCGGACGGCACACTCCACCCGGAGCCTGTATCGGGGGATCCGGATGTGTACGCGCAGCGACAAGCGGGACTGATGGACATTCGCGTGCATCCGGATTTCGAGAACAACCGGCTGGTGTATTTGTCGTATTCGCATGGGACTGCTCGCGGGAATCACACGCGGATTGCGCGGGCGCGTTTCGAGGATCACGCGCTGCAGGATTTCGAGGTGTTGTTTACGACTGAGCCGGCGAAATCCGGAGGGTTCCACTTCGGCTGTCGCATGGTGTTTCTGCCGGATGGGTCATTGCTGTTCGGTGTGGGCGAGGGTGCGAGCCAGGATCGTGCGCAGGACATGAGCATCCACTGGGGGAAGATGCTGCGGATCATGGACGACGGCACACCAGCGACGGACAACCCGTTCCAGGCGCGGATCGATGCGAAGCAAGAAATTTATTCGTACGGGCATCGCAACCCCCAGGGGATCGCGATTCACCCGGAGACAGGCAAGGTTTACGCGACCGAGCACGGGCCGCGTGGCGGCGATGAACTCAATGTCATCGAGCCGGGCAAGAACTACGGCTGGCCGCTGGTGACCTACGGGTACGAGTATTCCGGGCCTCGTGTCAGTCCGCACACCTCGCTGCCGGGACTGGAAGACCCGTTGGTGGTCTGGACGCCGAGCATCGCGGCGAGCGGATTGGCGTTTTACACCGGCGAGCACTTCCCAGACTGGCAGGGCGATCTGTTCGCGGGCGGGCTGGTGCTGAAGCAGGTTCGGCGTGTGAAGTTCGACGGCGAGAAGGTCGTCGGACACGAGATCATGCAGTTCAAGGAGCGGATCCGTGATGTGCGTCAGGGTCCGGACGGGTATCTGTATGTGCTGACCGATGAGCGGAATGGCAAGTTGCTGCGGATCGAGCCCGCGGAAGATGAAGCCAGCGAGACCGGCGAAGGTGACGCTCCGGAGTA
Organism: Phycisphaerales bacterium JB050; assembly: GCA_043101125.1. Classification (GTDB taxonomy): domain Bacteria; phylum Planctomycetota; class Phycisphaerae; order Phycisphaerales; family UBA1924; genus JANSXG01. The sequence goes on from JBICHT010000007.1 coordinate 17,732, forward strand.
ACCGGTTTCAGGGCGTTGCGCGGAGCCGCTTGATCGCTTCGTGTGCGCCGCGTGTGCGCCGATGGTCTTCGCCGTAGAAGGCGGAATAGATCGCTTCGGCTTCTTCGTAGGCCGCGAGGGCCTGCCCGGGTTGTACGGCCTGTTCGAGGATGTCGGCCCGAGTCATGAGGAAGTGGGCGAGGTTGTGATCGTCCTGCGGGAGCGAGGTTCTGGCCTGGCGGATCAGGCGGTCTGTGGTGCGGGTCGCTCCCGTGAGGTCGCCGCGGTCCTGCTGGATGCGTGCGGTCCGTTCGAGGATGCGGAGCGTTTCGATGTGGTTCTCGCCGTTGATGCGGGTGGAATCTTCGAGGACGGTGGCGAGCAGTTCGTCGGCCTTGCGCGGCTGGTGGAGCGCTTCGTAGGTTTCGGCAAGCGATGAAGTGGTGAAGATCGTGCCCCGGTGGGCGCGCCCGAGGGTCGCGTGCATGAGGGGAAGGTTTTCTTTGAAGACCTCCGCGGCGGCTTCGTAGCGTCCGGACTCCAGGAGCAGCACGCCGAGGTTGTGGCGGAAGGTCAGGGCGTTGGGATGACCGGGGTCGGCGCGGTCGAGGAAGGTGCCGAGGATCTGGCGGAGCACTTGCTCGGCTTCTTCGGTGCGACCGGTGTCCTGGTAGAGAACGCAGAGACTGTTCATGGCGCGGAGGGTGTCGGTGTGGTCTTCACCGTATTGCTCGCGGAGGATCGCGATGGTTTCGAGATACAGCGGCTCGGCTTCGCTGTAGCGCTCAAGATCGCGGTACATGCTGGCGAGGCCCCGTGCCGCGGAGAGTCGCCATGGATTGCCCGGGGCGAGGTGTTGCACGGCGAGGTTGTGGGCCTCCTCGTGCAGCGGGAGCGCATCCTCGTAGCGGCGCTGCTCGCGATACACCGAGCCGAGGTTGGACATGGAAACGATGGTGGACTGATCGGCGGTGCCGAAGACTTTGCGCTTGAGTTCGAGGACATCGCTCCAGATGGCGATGGTCTCTTCGGCCCGGTCTTGAACGCTGTAGAGTTTTCCGAGTTCGTTCATCGCGGTGATGACCGGTTCGCTTTCGCGCGGGTACACCAGCGTGTGTAAATCGAGTGATCGCTCGAGATGGGACTCTGCACCGTCGAGTTCGCCGAGTTGACGGAGGCTGCGCCCGATGGTGAGTTGGATCGCGGCTTCGACGGCCGGTTCATCAGCGAAGCGACCGTCGTCGATGGCGGAGGCCGCCTCTTCGAGTACCTGGCGGACGGTCACACCGGAGCGGTCCTCGGTGTCTGAGATCGCGGCGGCGAGGATGTCTTCATTGAAGAACGCGTTGACGGCGGTGGCGATCGCGGTCTGGCGACGAAGATCGTTGCGGTCCTGCACGGATCGTGCGAAAGCGACGGAGATGGCGATGACGCTCGTGATGGCGACGACCAATGCGATGGATGCACCGATGACGACGGGCTTGTGGCGCAAGGCGAGTTTTCGGAGTTGGTAGAGCGCGCTGGGCGGGCGGGCCTGGATCGCTTCGCCACCGAGGTACCGCCGTATATCCGCACTGAATTCCGAGGCGGATTGGTAGCGTCGGGAGCGATCTTTCTCGAGCGCCTTGCCGATGAGGGTCTCGATGTCTCCGGCGAGGCGACGGTCGATGGTGCTGAGCGAAGTCGGTGGATCGGTCGCGATGGTTTGGACGGCGTCGGCGATCGGGCGGTCGCGGACCTCGTAGGGAAGGCGCTCGCCGAGGATCTCGTACGCGATCACGCCTAGGGCGTAGACATCGCTGCGCGTATCGACATCGTCCCACTTGCCGGTGGCCTGCTCGGGGCTCATGTAAGGGAGCGTGCCGAGGAGTTGGCCGTCCTGCGTGTGGTTCGCGCCGGTGTGGTGATCGCGATCGGTGGCGCGGGCGACGCCGAAGTCGAGGATCTTGGGTCGGGCGCGGATGGTTGAAGTCGCGGTCGTGCCGGGCGGCGCGATGGTGGTGTCATCGAGGCCGTCTTCCACGAGGATGTTGCCGGGCTTGAGGTCGCGATGGATCACGCCGCGTTGGTGGGCGTGCTGCACGGCGTCGCAGATGCCGGCGATGAGTTCGAGGCGTTCACGGATAGGGAGTGAGCGCGAGTTGACATAGGCATTGACCGGCTCGCCGCGGACAAGTTCCATGGCGAAATAGGGTTGCTCGGTGTTGCCGCCGTTTCGCTGAGACTCGAAGGTGCCGGCTTCGTAGATCTGGGCGATGCCGGGGTGGTGCAGGCGTGCGAGGACTTCGGCTTCGTGGTGGAAGCGCTCGATCATCTCGGGGGTGGCGACGCCGGCGTTGATGACTTTGAGCGCGACGGTTCGCCTGGGATGGTGTTGCTCGGCCTCGTAGACGATGCCCATGCCGCCGACACCGAGCAGGCGATGGACCCGGTACTGGCCGATGGATTCGGGGAGTTCGGGGGATGGGCTTGCGCCTCCCGGTGCGAATGCGGAAAGGGCAAAGCCCTCGCCGAGGGCCGGGCGGTCGAGCGGTCCGGCACCGAGGGAGGCCTCGTCCTCATCCAGGAGTTCCATGACTTCGACGAGGAGCGACTGGTCGCCCTTGCATTGGCGCTCGACAAAGTCGCGCCGGCCATCAGGCTCGATGCGCAGGGCGGCGCGGAAGATGCGGTCGGTCTCGGCGAAGCGGTCAACGGTCATGGACTGGGTTCCCGGAGTTCCCGGTGGAGCCAGGCGCGGGCCATACGCCAGTCTTCGGAGGCCGTGGAGCGTGCGATGCCGAGGATGTCCGCCGCGGCTTCGAGGGTGAGGCCCGCGAAGAAGCGGAGTTCGACGAGTTGGGCCTTGCGTTCGTCGAAGGCGTGGAGTTTGGCGACGGCTTCGTGGATACGCTCGATGTCCGGGGCTTCGCCAGTGTCCTGATCGCGCTGTTTGTCAGCGATGGATCGTTCGATCTGGGTGATGGTGACTTCTTGCCAGTGCCCCCCACCGCCGCGCTTGAGTCGGTTTTTGGCGCGGGCGTGATCGACCAGGATGTTGCGCATGGCTTTGGCGGCGAGGACGAAGAACTGGTTGCGGCTTTTGAACTCGATCGAAGATTGGTCGACCAGGCGGACATAAGCCTCGTGGACGAGGGCGGTTGGCTGGAGCGAGTGGTCCCGGCGTTCGTTGAGGAAGAAGGATTCGGCGAGCGAGCAGAGTTCGTCGTAGACGAGGGGCAGCAGATCGGCGGCGGCGGCGATCTCGCCTTCCGAGGCGCGGTTGAGCAACCGGGTTGCTTCCTGCTGCTTCAAGTGGTCCCTCCTCACGCCCGTGCTGGCTGCGTCCATGCTACTGCCCTTTCTGCCTTGCTCGGCAGTGTTTGCACTGATTCGGGGGTGAATCGGGACTTCCCTTAAAAGCAGGCGATATCACGGACGGGTGCGCCCGGGAATTTGTGAAATTTTTGCCAATCTGCTTTGGATGAGTTCTCGGCCGGGCGCGCCGAGACGGTTTGTCGCCTCTCAGGAAGAGCGGCCTCCACGCACGCTCTCACTCCACACCGCCCGCATCGCCGGGCAGACGAGACAGGAAGAGGAACGACGATGACGAATCACACGAACCCTATGAAACGATGCGGGCTTCTCGCTGTTTTGGCCGGCATGGCTGGTACGACAGTGGCCAGCGCGGATGTGCTGCAGGTGCCGGGGGACTTCCCGACCATCCAGATCGCGATCAACCTGGCGGCCGCGGACGACGAGATCGTGGTCGGACCGGGGACCTACTTCGAGGATCTTGATTTTCTCGGCAAGCGGCTCACGCTGCGGAGTTCGGGCGGTGCCGCGGCCACCACGATCAACGCGATCGGGCGGTTTGAGCCGGTCATCACCATTCAGGGTGCTTCCGCCGACGGCAGTGTGATCGAGGGGTTTACGCTCACGAACGGTCAGGCGACCGACCCCTCGCCGGGTAACCGCGGTGGTGGTATTTACATAGACAACGCGAATGTGACCGTGCGGGACTCGGTGATCACGGGAAACCTGGCAACCATCGGGGGTGCAATCTATTCCAATGCATCGAACCTGACCATCGAGAGCACGATTATTGAAGCGAACGAGGCCGCATCGAGCGGCGGCGGCCTGTACCTGAACCAGAGCGACTTTTCAGCGAGCGACACCGTCTTCGCTTCGAATGTCAGCGACAACCCTGGCGGCGCAGCATTCCTGATCGGCGGCAGTTCATCGATCGGGAACTGCGAGTTCATCGGAAACACCGCGTTGGACCGTGGCGGGGCCATCAATTCAACTACTGGCCACCAACTGCTCGTGTTCAACTCGACATTCCACGGCAATGCGGTCGGCAACGCGAATACCGAAGGTCGGGGCGGCGCCATCTACCACATTTCAACTACCGATGCGGTCATCAATAACTCACTGTTTACCGAGAACTCAGCAACCGCGTACGGCGGCGCGCTGTACGCGGCAGATGGCATCCTCGTGCGGAACTCGACATTCGTCGGCAACACGACGGACACCGGACTCGACGGGCTCACTGGGTCTGGTTCGGCCCGCTTGCGGAACTGCATCGCCTGGGACAATGGAACGGACCCAATGCCGACCAGCGGGAACATCGCGACCTACAGCCTCATCGAGGGCGGGTTCCCCGGCCTTGGGAACCTCGGCGGTGACTCTGCTGATGAACCGCTGTTTGTGAACCGTGCCGGCGGCGATTTCCGTCTTTTGGCCGGCTCTCCGGGCATTGACGCCGGGAACTCCGGCTCGATGCCCACGGATGTCAACACCGATTTCAACGGCGAGCCGCGCGTGGTGAACGCGCTGGACACCGGAGCCTCGGGAGTGCCGGTCTTCGGCTACTACATCGACATGGGCGCGTTCGAGTTTCAGCCTGAGGGCACCGGGCCAACTTGCTTCGGTGATGCGAACGGCGACGGACAGATCAACCTCGCAGACCTGAACGCGGTGCTCGCGGCGTTCGGGAGCGTGTGCCCGTAATACGGTCATCTCACACGCCGAGAGAGGACAGCGGGTCGCCGAGGAGGGCGGCCTGTTGTTTTTCGATCAGGACACGATGGATGTGAATCGCGGAACCCAGCATCTCGTGGTGCGTCGGTAGGCGACAAACGATGCACCGAAGCGGAGTGCGAGGTCGTGTTCTTCGAGGGGCCGGATCACCATGTGCCAGATCAGTGCTCCGAGCAGGACATAGGCCAGAATAGTCGGCGAACCGAACCACAGCGCAACCGCCATGCCCTGCCCGAGCCCTACCACGGCCATCGGGTTGCGGATGAACCGATATGGCCCCGAAGTCACCATGACCGGTGCCGCAGCGGCTGGCAGGGGTGTGCCCCGCCCGTGGCGGACCATATAGACCGCGCTGGTGACCCCGAGCAATGCACCCATGGCAAACAGCGCAGCATCGGCCACAATGAGCGGGGCGCTTTGCGGGATCGTGGGGATGCCCGCCTGCCGTTCGAGCCACATGAGGAGGACCGGGAGCACCAGGAGCAATACCCCCCAGAACACAGCGGTTTGCATGAGGGTGGACAGGGCGAGTCCCCTCGTCGAGGCCTGCTTTGTGACACGGAACATCTTCAGGATGCTGCGGTTCCCGCTTGCAAGGGTTGCGGCGAACGAGCAGGCAAGCGCAGAACCGAGCATCGCGACCGCTCCGAGCCAACCAACCCCCGATGCGAAACTGAATCCGAACGCGAGGAGCGTGGCGTACCACACCGCACCCGCGATAAGCGTTGAGGCGATTGTCGCCATGCGATTTGACCAGCAGCATGCCGCGGCCCCGAGAGAACCGAGGGCAAACAGCGAGATATCCGGCACCGCGAGGGAGCGACGGATCAGGTCACCTTGAGCATCCGGGAAGAACCAGCCCCGCGCATCCGGGTGAAAAAAGAGCAGGGCCCACCACGCAAGCCCAGAAACCCCCTGGAGCGCGAAGTATCCGGCGGCGGCCCGACGCATGACGGGTGGCTAGGAGTCCTCGTGCTCCCCGATCGGATCTGGCTTCGTCTTCATGGCGTATGAATGATCCGTTTGGCTGGAGCCCGGGCAACACCCGATTGTTTCTCTGAGTTTAAGGAAGACTCTCGTGGAGTGATTTATACATCACCAGCACAGACTCCCGCGTATCTTGTGCAGTCCGGAACGCTGCGGGCACCTTTCCGACCGTCCGGAATCCCATGGATTCCCATAAGCGAACGGCCCGCGTGTTGGACTCCACCACCGCATTAAACTGCATCGCCTCGTAACCCAAAGTCCGAGCCTCGTTCATGACATAGTCGGCGAACTTCCGCCCGATGCCTTTGCCTGCTGCTTGCGGGTGGACCATCCATGCGGCATTCGCGACATGGTCGCCGAGCCCTGGTTGGTTCGGCCGAAGGATGGCTGTCGCGACCACTTCCCCACACATCTTCGCGATGTATGTTCGAGACCGCTCAACCCCAGCCAACATCCACGCCGCCTTTGCCCGGTCTTCGCGAATGGATGGCTCGAACATATAGGTGTCACCCGTGGCAACAACCGCACGAAATACAGGCCAGATCTGTGGCCAATCGTCTTCCGCTGCGATTCGGAAGAGTGGCTCGGGGGCGATGCTGTGGTCCGGGTCCAAGGGATGTTGGTGGTGGGTCATGGCTCTCGTGTGTGAATCGTGCGTTTCTTGTCTCGCGAAGCCAATCATTCGACTCCTGCGCCCTGTTCCTGCTGAGACTCTTCGGCGAGACGGCGCGCTTTGAACTCGCGTCCCCAGGCCTGCATGGAGTTGAGGATCGGTTCCAGTGATCGGCCGTAGTCCGTGAGTTCGTACTCCACGCGGGGCGGCACCTCCGCGTAGACATGCCTCTTGAGCGCACCATCCGCCTCGAGTTCGCGGAGTTGGAGGGTGATCATCCGCTCGGTGGCATTCGGCACCAGGCGGCACAACTCACCGAAGCGTTTCCTCCCCCCGAGCAAGTGACAGAGGAGCACGGGCTTCCATCGCCCGCCGATGACGCTCATCCGCCCCCAGGCTCACCGTGAACTCCGGCGAGTTCGGCAGCGGGTTGCCTTTGACGCTGGTCGGGACGCCGTCGCTGTAGCCATACCCCAGCCTCGGGGCGAGCCCCTGCAGAGTGGCACAGTCACTGATGGCGGATTCGGTCACGCCGGGGGTGGTCGGAATGCCGGTAGCCGAACCGGTGGGAATGTACGGCAGCCCGCCCTGCACTGCTGCG
>JBICHT010000008.1:0-51970 GCA_043101125.1 Phycisphaerales bacterium JB050
GGATCAATGGTGAGGTGGCGCTGGACAGGATTAGTCTTCAGAACTCTCGTCATCCAGCACGGACGGTATGCCGAACTGCGTGCGGGGCGGTCCGGCGAGATAGTTGTACCCGGAGTTGGGGTTGTTCTTGTCGTAGGCGAAGGCGTCGTTGTTGCGAATGAAGTCTTTGATGTAGCGGGCGGGAATCGCGAAGCCGAGTCCCTCGCCCGAAGGGATACCCATGTTGGTGCAGCCGATGACTTCGCCGTAGAGGTTGAACAGCGGGCCACCGGAGTTCCCGGGGTTGATCTGGGTGGTGGTCTGGATGAAGGTCAGGCCCTCGAAGTTCCGCTGCGTGGTCGCGATGACGCCGGTGCTCAGCGAACGCTCGAGGCCAAGCGGGTTCCCGATGGCAAAGACTTCTTCACCGGCGGCGAGGTCTTCGTTGGCCTGAATCGGCACATACCGGAAGGGGCGACCGTCAGGGCGGGTGATCTTGATCAGGGCGAGGTCAATGTGGTTGTTGACCGCGATGATCTCAACATTCTCGATGGTCGAGCGCTGAAATTCTCGTTCACCTTGTTCGAACAAGGTGACCTCGAGTTTCTGTTCACCCTGAATCACATGGGCGTTGGTGATCGCGTAGCCCTCAGGATGGATGATGAATCCGGAACCGAGGCCCGAGGGGGTCGAGACCTTGATGACCGCTTCGCCGATGGTGCGGGCGAGTTCACGCGGGTTGGACTCGGGCAGGGAGCCCTTGGCGGCGGTGAAGAAGAGCGCTGAGGCGTCACCCTCGTCGGTCATGGCATCGGCGGGGTCGGCGCGGAGGATCGAACGGATGTCGGCTCGTGGAACCACGAGGACATCAAATCCCATATCCAGCCAGACTTTCTCGGAGGTTTCCTTCAAGATCGGCGCCATGATGGTCTTGCCGTCGTTGAGGGTGATGGTGTCGATGGTCAGCGAACCCTGTTCATCACTGGATTGGGCCAGCGCCGGGGCGCAGAGCGCGAGACCGGTGAACAGGGCGACTGTAGTGGCGAGACGGGCGACGGGCTTGGAACGCATAAAACGGGTGCTCCGTGGCTGGCGTGTGACGCCGGGCAGGGGGGACAATGGAGGGGTGTTCGCGGCGCGAAAAGAAGGCGCTCTCCTCCGGACAGGTGTTCGGGCTCTGGCGCGCCGGTTTTCACCGCCCGCAGCCGCAAGCCTGATTGTGCGTACATGATAAGGAGTCTGCTGCCTGGTACCCGTCCAATCGGCTGCCAAGCGGGACAGGTTCTTGTACCACCACAGGGTATAGTGCCCGCTCGACGCGTAGTTTTTGTTCTGGCCGTGCATTTCGGCGTTCATGACGCAAAATGCTGGTTTTGAAGCCATCTGTACCGCTCCCCCGTGGGAACACGGGTTCATTTCTGGGAGTCGCCATGATCACGACCCGTTCACAGTGTTCTGCCAATCTTCCTCGTTCTGTCGCGCTGCTCGCGTGCTGCGGTCTGTGCATTGGTGGAGGAACGGCGTTTTCGCAGGATTCCCCTGATTTGGCGGGTTATTTCGGGTTCGAGTCACCCCGCGTGGTGGTCATCGACGACGGTGCTGGCCCGGTGCTGAGTGCCGATATGAACGGCGATGGGCTGATGGACCTCGTGGTGGTGAACAACCGCAAGAGTCGCCTCGAAATCCATTTGCAACGCTCCGAAGCCCGGTCATTCTCCGAACGGGAGCGGGGCTTCAAATCGAACGAACTGCCGCCCAGCGAGTGGTATGACCGGGTCGATGTCCCCCTGGCGCATCGCGTGACGGCGTTCGTGGTCCATGATGTGGACGGCGACGGCTTGCAGGACATCGTGTACTGCGGCCAACCCGCTGAGATCGTGACGGTCGGTCAGACTGAGAAAATGAAGTTCGAGGTCGTCGATCGGCGTCGTGCTCGGGGGCTCAGCACGGGTTCGAGTTCTCTCGCGATCGCCGATGTTCAAGGTGATGCAAAGCCGGAACTGACGGTCATTGTCGATGGACACCTTCAGATCTTCGAGCTCGGCGAGTCGGGCCCGGTCGGTGAACCGAAGGTGCTGGGGTCGGGGGGGCAGATCGTGGCCTTCTTTATCGAGGACTTCAATGGAGACGGGTTGAGCGAGATCCTGGGCGTCGTGCCGCAGGCCGATGCCCCGCTTCGCATGTGGCTGCAGGAACCGGTGAAGGGCGAGAACCTCGGAGAACCGGTCGGGCTATTGGGTGCAGAACTGCGGTTCGAGATGCCCAATGTGATCGAAGTCGAGACGGTGCGCATGCCGGGCAAGGACGCGGCGTCCATCGGCGTGATCGAATCCCAAACCCGGCGCGTGGTTCTGTACGACCTGTCTACCGAATCAGTGGAAGATCTCTCGGAAGCCGGAGCCGCGGCCGAGCGTGAGGCGCTCCCCGAGGTGTACGCGTTCCGTGGCGGCGCGAATCGCGATCGGTCGGTTGTGACCGCAGACATCGACGGCGATGGGTTGCTTGATCTGGTGAGCACCGACAACTCCGCCAACTCGATCGTGCTCTACAAGCAGACTGAGGGTGTGGGCATCGGTCCGGGGGAGATGTTCAGCGCATTCAAGCAGCCGAAAGTGATCGCGACGGGAAATTGGAACAGCGACGAGCCGGTGGTGTTCATGTTGTCGGAAGAAGAAAAGACCGTGGGTGTCGCCGAGTACGATGCCTCGACCGGTCGCCTCGGTTTCCCCCAGCCGATTTCGATCGCAACGGCGGGGGCTACACCGGTCGCGATGAACGCCATGCAGTCCTCGAACGGTCCCGCGCTGGCGGTGGTTGTGCGGGATCGGCGAGACCACACAGTGGAGATCCACACGCCATCGGGTGATCCGGTCGTGGTGCCGCTTGAGGGTGTGAACCGCCCGCCGCAGTCGATCCTCGCGGCGGACTTCGATCGCGACGGCACAACTGATATCGCTCTGTTCACGCCGAACGAGCCCATGATCATGGTGACGGGCGTCGACACGCCCGAGCCGAAGGTGCTGACCAATCGTGAGATGCCGCAGTTCGGCCTGGTGCAGGCGGCGGGACCGGAGAATACCGCGCTGCTCGATTCGAACGGCGACGGCTCGATGGAGCTGCTCATCGCGGATCAGAACTTTGTGCGTGCCGCGCGCTACAACGCCGACACCGGTTGGCGTGTGGTGGACCAGATCACGATGCCCGACGCATCGAGCCGACTGTCCGCGCTCACCACGCTGGAGGTCGATGGGCGCGAGACGATCGCGGCATCGGACACGGGGTCGGACCTGCTGATTCTCATGAGTCGCGACAACGCGGGGGCGTGGCGCATCGCCGACAAACTCCGTACGCCCGGTCTGCGTACGACGGGTCTTCGCGCCGGATCCTTCACGGGCGACGGCGCACCGAATATTCTCGCGCTCACCGAAGACAGCTTCGCCGTGATCCGTCTCGCGGGTGAGCGCGTGACGCTCGATGAGTTCGCGGTGTACCGCTCGGATGACGAGGATCGCTATGAACACGACCTGACCTTCGGCGATGTGAACGGCGACGGCTACATGGACATGGTCGTGCTCGATGCGAGCGAGCAGATGTGCCAGATCTTCACCTTCAGCGCATCGCGGAAACTGCACTTTGCCAACGAGTTCAAGGTGTTCGAGACGCGACTGTTCCAGCAGGGAGCGGGTCGAACCTTCGAGCCATCCATGGCGATCATCAGCGACCTGACCGGAGACGGGCGGGATGATTTGGCACTGCAGGTACACGATCGGGTGCTGATTTATCCACAGGCGGGGCCGGCGTTGGTGCGGTAGGGGATCGCTCAAGTTGCCCGATTTATCAAACCCGCCGAAACGGCGGGTTTTTTCGTGGGTTTGTTCTTCCCTCAGACCGAGGCATCCACGATGATGTAGGCTCACCTTTTGTCCAAGAGGAACAAATATGAAAAACTGTGTGATGTCTATCTGCGCCCTATTGTTCTGCGCCGATCTGGGTGCCGGTGAGCCGATCGACAGCCGCGGCGACTGTGTGCCAGAAGGTCATTTTTCTTCGTTCGGGTACGAGGAGATCACCAAGCTCGCCTCGTGGGATGGGCTTGAACCAACCCATATTGTGTATGTCGATGCCAGCGCGCCACTAGGAGGAGATGGTTCGAGTTGGGCCAGCGCCTACCAGTCGCTGCATGATGCATTGAACGCGGAATCATTTGTTGGAGAAGTAGGGGAGATCCGAATCGCGGGTGGGTTATACCGAGCTGACAGGGTCAATGGCGTCAATACGATGGATCCCAATCTCACTTTTCGTACCGGCCGTCTTACCGGTTATAGCCCGAATTTGACTGGCCTTAAGCGAATAGCCGGGGGATACGCCGGGCGCGATGCGAAGAACCCTGATGAGCGTGATATCGAGAAGTACCCGACGGTGTTTACAGGTGATTTGCTCGGTGACGATGCTGAGGACTACCAGAACTACTCTGACAATACGAAGACAATGTTTGAGACGCCGTTCGGGCTTGGAATTGTCGAATTCAACGGCATCACCATCGAGCATGCGCGTATCGGTATCTGGGGAGCTCGATGGATGACGGATTGTACCGTCCGCTGGTGTGATGCCTCGGGCGATGATTTTCCAGTGTCAGAGCAAGACGCGTCGCCGGTCATCATGAGCAATGGAAGAATGGTTGGCTGCACATTCCACAACAACCGGAGCGGGATGTTTGGCGGAGCCGTCAAGCTGTCCGGCAGGAATGTGATCGCGAACTGCCGATTTATCGCCAATGACTCGAGCGCGGGAGGTGCGATCGCTTCGACCGTTCTGGATCCAGCTGAGTTTGTAGTTCAGAATTCGCTGTTTTCAGGCAATACTTCCAGCGGCACTTTGGGAGGGGTCGGCGGGGCGGTCTACAACGCTGCATTCAGTCCAACTGCGACACAGTTCGTCCATTGTACTTTCGTGGGGAACTGGGTCGAGGACGGGGGCGGGTTCAGCGTAGTGGCGACCGGGGCGTCGAGCCTTATCCAGAATTGCATCCTCGATCAAAACTACAGTTATGCCGGATCCTCTCCCGAGACCGAAATCCAAATCGCCAGACCAAATCAGCAATCGCCCAATGTCATCGAAGCGAACATCTTCAGTCGTTTCAATGAATACATTGAAGCAGACCCTGGACTGCCCCGTGTTCGTATGAACTCCGGAGCGATTCCCGGATTTGTCTCGCTCCTTGGTCCCGATGGACGACTCGGTACCGTTGATGATGATCCGACGCTCGGATTTGATTCTGCGGCACTCGGCCATTCCATCGCCCTTCCAGATATGCCGGAATCATGGAGTATCGACATCGGACTGTTCGACATCGCCGATCTTGATGGTGACTGCGATGTTACCGAGCCGATTCCTGTGGACATATTCGGCAACCCGCGTGCCGTCGAGAGCATTCCAGGAGAAGGTGTGTACGGCTACCCCGCGGATGCGGGGTGCGCCGAGTTCATCCCGTCTCCGCAGGCGCAGCAAGGACAGTCATGGGAGTTCGTTGATCCGCTCATCACGGATTTTTCAACCAAGCCGATTCGTCTGTATGTCGATAAATCTCGACCGGCTGGCGGGGATGGTTCGAGTTGGGCGAACGCGTTTCAGAGCCCGTCCGATGCGCTGGATATCGCCGCGTCGCGGTCTGGACCAGTCGAGATCTGGGTGGCGGCTGGCGAATACTTTCCGACTACCGAGCGTGCCGGCATCCGGTCTTTCCGGTTGCTCGAAACAGTAACAATGCTTGGCGGTTTCGCTGGCAATGAGACGAGAGCAGATCAACGGGACTGGATAGCCAACGAAACAGTATTGACCGGTGACATTCTTGGAGACGATGATCTCGCCGTACCTTCAACATTCCTAGACAATGCCCAACATGTTGTAACCAGCCTTGGTATTCGCGGCGGCGGCGTGCTCGATGGGTTCACCATTCGCAATGGTGGCCCTTATTCCTCCCCGTTTGGTCCCGGCCTGTACTGGGCACTCGATAACGGTCTCGGAGGTGGACGGGTTGGAGGGCTCGTCTACTTGGGTGCCGGTGACCTGGTCATCCGAAATTCGGTACTTGGGCCGAACTGCTACGGCTACACCTTTAGCGGCACGCGCTCCACACCCTTCGTCGCAACACGGGGCCAGCAGGCTAACTTGCGGATAGAAACATCTAGGATCGTCTACGACGCGAGGGGGCTTTCACTATTGGAATCACTTGTCCCGAGATTCATTCACGATCGGGTCGGACGATCATTCCTTCCGATGAATGACTCGGGGCAAGTATGCCTGTCGGATTGTCGGGTCGAGATTTACAACGGCGGCGGTCTGATTGGCAACTTCATGGCGGGCCCCGTCGATATCGTGCGCACCGAAATCACTACGGACTATTCCGGTGCTCCTGTAGTCAACCAGATCGTGGCCAGTGAATCCGAGCAGCCAATTACCCTGCTTGGCAGTACGGTTGCCGGGGATTCGATAGGTTTTCGTGGACCGGTTGTACGAATCAACGGTACGAGTTTCAGCGGTGGAGTGATGGCGATTCACGCCAATGGCACCGCTTCGAATCGAGTCGTTGAATTCACGAACAGCGTTGTCGGTGCGGCGTGTACGGTCCTTGGAGTGCAGCCACAATCCGAAGGCTCTGTTTTTGCGAGCAATTCAAATCCAGGCCTGCTCGGAAGTATCGGACAAACAAATCTGCTTTTCGACTTCGCCAACAACGCCGCCTCCTTCTTCATCGATCCCCTCGGCCCCGACGGCGAACCCTACACCGGCGACGAGGACCTCCGCCTCGCGCCCGGATCTCCGGCCGTCAACACCGGGTTGAACGAATTCGTCACCTCCGACTTCGACCTCGACGGCAACGAGCGCATCATCGGCTCGGTCGTCGATCGCGGGGCCTACGAGTTCACCGGGACCTGCACCGGCGATGTCAACGGCGACGGTGAGGTAAACCTCGGCGACCTGAATCTGGTGCTCGCGAACTTCGGACAGGAGCTCCCCTTCGGCGACGCCAGCGGCGATGGGGCGGTGGACCTCGCAGACCTCAACATCGTCCTCGCGGTCTTCGGGCACTCCTGCTCCGAATAAAGACCGATCCGGATTGGATGCCACGCGACCGAGGCCTCGGTCGCGTGGTGTGTTTGGGGCTCGTGCCGACATTTTGCGGAACGCACAAGGGAACTAGATCTCCACAGACGCGTCAACATACGCCGGGGACATGGAGAGTGTTCATGTCGATCCCCCGTATTCAACGCTGGAGAATGATCCATGTTCCTGGTAGTGCTGTCACTGTTGTCACTCAGTGCGATAACCCCTGGTGTTTCGCCTGATTCCCAAGCCATCGAGACCCGTGATGAACTGGCCTCATTAACCGCCAGTCCGGCCGCGATGATGCAGCATGCCGGAGAGCCGATTCCGAGCAATGCCGAACTCGTCGCACGAGAGCGTGAGTCCAAAGCATGGTTCACCGCTCGTATGCAGGGTATTCAGCGGGGCAGCGACGACTGCGCTGTGGGATCGATCTGGTTACACCAATTCGAAGACATCGTGGCACTGTCGTCCTCGCCGGATCACAACCCGACTCGCTTCGTGTACATCGACGCATCGGCTCCCGTGGGCGGCGACGGTACATCTTGGAATGCAGCCTTCCAGTCTCTGCAAGACGCCCTCGAGAACGCGGAATTCAACTACGACAGCGAGATCGTCGAGTTCCGCGTCGCGGGCGGTGTGTATCGCGCGGATCGCGTGAATGGGGTGGACACGCTCGACCCGGACCTGAGCATCGAGTTACCAGGACTGACCTGGAATGGAACCCGGTTCGTTGGCGTGAAGTCGCTCAAGGGTGGCTACGCCGGTCGCGGGGCGAAGAACCCCGATGAGCGTAATATCGAGCTCTATCCGACCCTCTTCACCGGCGACCTGCTCGGCGACGATACCGAAGACTACGAGAACTACGCCGACAACACGAAGATCCTGTTCCTGCCGAACCAGACGGAGCTGAACGGCATCACCATCGAGCACGCCAGGATCGCCGCGTACGAGGCGCGATGGATGACCGACTGTACGGTGCGTTGGTGCTTTGCGGACAGCAGTATCCCGGTTGCCGAGAGTACGGCTTCGCCTGTGTACGCGTTGAACGCGCGAGTGGTGGGGTGTTCTTTTGATCGGAACAGAGGTGATCGGTTTGGTGGAGCACTGAAACCCGAGGGGTTTGTGGTCGTCGCCAACAGCCGCTTCACGCGCAATTGCGCCCCAACAGGCGGAGCAATCGGAAGCCGGTACTCGTTCGGAGATGATGGCGCAACTCTGATCGTTCAGAACTGCTACTTCGGAGAGAATGCCGCCGATTCCGCGCAAGGCGGGAGCGGTGGAGCGGTGGCAAATTTTCGGATTGCGCCTGAACGTTCACAGTTTGTGCACTGCACATTCGCGGGCAACCGTGCCGTGGACGGGGGGGGGATGCTGCGATCAGTACACAGAGTTCGATGACTTGCCTGAACTCAATCTTCGACCAGAACTATTCGTACAAGGGGACGGGGATCGAAGCAGAGTGCCAGTTCTATGTTGCTGGTATTACTGGTCTGATCAATTCATCACAGATCTCTGGCAATGTTTTCAGGCAGTACAACGATCACCTGATCGACAATCCTGTTCATCCAGGAGTCCGACTGAACTACGAGGGGGTACCTGGCTTCGCGAATCTGTACGGGCCCGACGGGGAGTTCGGGACGCTCGATGACGATCCATCGCTTGGCGAAGGCTCCGAATCGATCGGGCGATCGGTACTCCCGCCCGACTTCGCGGATGCCGCCAGCTGGGAACTCGGCCTTTTCGACATCGCCGATCTCGACGGCGACTGCGATCGCACCGAGCCGCTGCCGGTGGACATCTTCGGCAACCCGCGGGCTTACGAAAGTGTTCCCGGCGAAGGAGTCAACGGCTACGCGGCTGATGCCGGATGCGCTGAGTACATCCCCGATGGGAGCGGCGCGATGGCCCAGGACTGGATCGTCCCGGATCACAGCATCGTCGATTTCTCGGAAGACCCGATCCGTCTCTATGTTGACATCGACGCCGCGCCCGGCGGTGACGGCTCGTCGTGGGCGAACGCGATGACCAACCCTGCAGAAGCGCTCGCCATCGCGGCGGGGCGCATCGGGCCGGTCGAAATCTGGGTTGCCGAGGGCGCGTACCCGGCACCGGTTTCAGATACGAATGTCGGCGCTTTCCAGATCGTCGAGAACGCAACGCTGCTCGGCGGTTTCGCGGGCGACGAAGTGTCAGCGGACCAGCGGGACCCGGCGGAACACCTCACCGTCCTGACCGGCGATGTTCTCGGCAACGATGATCTGAGCGATCCGCAAACCTTCGAGGACAACACCCGGCAGGTGGTCATCAGCATCGGCCGGCGCGGGGGTGGGACCGTCGATGGCTTCAGCATCGAAGGCGGGTACCCTGCCGGGAGATACTTTTACGGGGGAATGCTATTCCACTCCTGGCCGAACGGGTTGCAGGAGCGGCTTGGCGGGGCACTCGTCTTCGCGGCGAGCGGTCAACTGGTCGTGCGAAACTGTGCGATCGGACCTATCCCTGTTGATGTCACAACCAAGGTACAAGATACACCGTTGCCGATGATCGGCATGCAGGGTGCGATGACGAGCCTGCTGATCGAGAATTGCGACATCTGGAGTGACCGACAGTACATCCCAAACAGTGAGATCGCCTCGATCGTGTGCGATCGCACCCTGTCCGCAGTCCATCCGCAGAGTGGCTGGGGTGAGCTACTGATCCGAGACACGGTGTTCCGGGTCCGGAACGAGAATCGCATGTTCAATGTGAACTTCGTCGGAACGGTCGGCGTCGAACGGTCTCGATTGATTCTGGATACTCCACAGATTCCTGCCTTTACGATTCAGAACAGCGGACAGTTCGTTGTTCAGGATTCCACGATGACCTCCCCCTACAACTTGCCACTGCGGGTGAGATCGACCGATGTCAACCTAAACAACTCGACGATGCATGCACCGGGTCTGGCGCTGCTCTTTCAGAACCAATCCCCTCTTCGGAGCATAATCGTCAGCAACAATATCCTTGGAGTCACAGGTAACGCGGCTATATTCCTGCCGACCAATGCGGATGGCTACGAGATCGCGTCGAATACATTCTCCACCACAGTTACTCCTCAACAACTCGGTGCCTACGGCCCCACCAACACCACCTTCGACTTCGAGAGCAACGCCAGCGCCTTCTTCCTCGATCCCCTCGGCCCAGACGGCGAACCCTACACCGGTGACGAAGACCTGCGCCTCGCCCCCGGCTCTCCGGCCATCAACTCCGGGCTGAACGAGTTCGTCACCTCCGACTTCGACCTCGACGGCAACGAGCGCATCATCGGCTCGGTCGTCGATCGCGGGGCCTACGAGTTCACCGGGACCTGCACCGGTGATGTCAACGGCGACGGTGAGGTAAACCTCGGCGACCTGAACCTGGTGCTCGCGAACTTTGGCCAGGAACTCCCCTTCGGCGACGCCAGCGGCGACGGGGCCGTGGACCTCGCGGACCTCAACATCGTCCTCGCGGCCTTCGGGCACTCTTGCAAGTGACTTTCCCTATGCGGGTACGGGCGCTCACCCGTCCGTGCTCGCTTTCATCCAGTTCATCAGCGCACCGGAATTGGTCGTGCCCTCAAACTGTCCGACCACGCGACCATCGATCACCATCGCGGTCGCGGGGATCGAGCCAGCGAAGTTCAGGAGCATCGCATCACTGCGGCTCATGGTGTCGGCGTTGAACATCACGGCGATTGTGTTCTCCGCGATCCAGGTTTGTACTTCCTCGCTGGCCAAGGCCCCACGCTTATAGCTCTGGCACGGGGCACACCAATCGGCGGTAATCACCGCCAGCAGCGGACGATCGGATTCACTTGCGAGATCGATCGCATCCGTGACGGAGAGATCCTGGCGAAAGACCTCGGGTGTTGGTGCGGGTCTGGTCCGCATAAACATCACGCCGGAGAGCAGTCCGACGATCAGGAGGCCGTAGAGCAGCGTTTTCAACACGGAAGTCGCCCGCGAGGTTCCGTGATCGGGGAGTGGGGTCTCGGTGTTCTTGGGAGCAGTTGGTGTTGTATCGTCCATAAGTAGCCTCGCTGGGGTGAAGGTCGAACGCACCGTGTGTGCGGGGTATTCCGTTCGAGCGGTGCGACGGAGGCGAAGGTCCGTAAACCGGTTCGGTCTGGGCGGACTGTGTCGATCGGTGCCCGCACAAAGCGCGGGGTTCAATCTCCCCACACCTTGGTATGACAACTCGAGAGGCGACCCGGTCGAATGGATCGTACGGTGGAGAGAGCGGGGTCGATGGACCACGGTTCATCGGCCCCTTTGCAGCACGCAGAGATGACGCCGTCCGCGCGAGGGATCGCCTCGCGTTTGGCCCGACGCCAGCCCGGGTGGGGTGGCCACGACCCCGGATCTCTAGCGAGCAACCATATGAAGCACGACACACGACGAGGCGACGACTTGGACTTCGCGATCTGCTCCACCCCGGACCGCGACACCCGCGACTCGCGCCGCGTCAGCGGCATCGCCGTGCGTGAACTCTCGTGCAACATGGGACGCGTCGTTGATGTGTCCACGCGAGGCATGCGACTCCAGTCCCGCCGGAAATGGAAAACCGGCCAACGGCGCATGGTCACCCTCTGCGAAGACACGCTCTGCGTCCGAGTCGAGGCCGAGTGCGTCTGGTGCCGCAAGGTCGGGGCCCTCAAACACACCGTGGGCCTCGCCTTTACGACCGTCTCCCCCGAATCGGCGGAACTCCTCAGCCAGATCGTGTCCCGCCAGTCCAAGGCGGATGCCCTGCGACTCGCGGCGTAAGACTCCGCCCGGTCCCCAGTGGCGAAAGACGAATTGTGCTGTGGCAAATATTGACACAGACGGTGCGTGGATGAATACTTCGGTATGCCCGAACGCCGCACCATGAATGTCTCCTTGCCCGAAGCCCAGGAGCGGTTCATCCGTGATCAGGTCTCCACGGGTCGCTATCGATCTGCGAGCGAGGTCGTACGCGACGGGATTCGCATCCTCGAAGCGAACGAGCACCGTCGGCTCATCGAGAAGATGCTCTACGGCGAACTCTCCGAGCAAGAGCGTGCGTCGCTGCCGCGCGATCTGCTGGAACGATTCCGAGATCGCGTAGACAAGATGATCGCCGATGCACAAGACTCCGCGAATATCGAGGGCTGGGTGCAGCCAGACGAACTGCGATCAGAACTCGGCAAGCGGATCGAAAACGCGAAGAGGAAGCACGCTGGATGAGCGGGTGGGTCATTTCCCCCGCCGCAGCGAGGGACCTTGAATCCGTCGTGGATTACATCTCTCTCGAACAGCGGCAGCCGGAAGCCGCGCGAAGGTTGCTCGACGAATTCATGGAAGTCTTTGACATGCTGGCGGGAAGCCCGAACGCCGGACGGGTTCGACCGGAACTGACATCTGCCGCCGTGCGTTGGTGGAGACTACACCGCTTCCTGATCGCGTACGAACCCGGTAAACCGGTGCGGATCCTTCGGGTCATCCACGGTGCCCGCGAGATCGAAGCACTCGTCGGATCCTGATCACCGTTTTGCCAGAGCCGGGGTGCCATGGTCGGAGCCCGACGCAGTCGGGCGCAGGCCATGCGGAGAACGGAACGAACGCGGGTGCTCTCGACGGCGATGACGGTTCCCCGTGGGATTTGCTGCCCTAACCCAACGCCACCCGCCAGCGATTTGCTTTCCGGTCTCTTGGTTTTTGTGTTTACCGGAAATAAACGCCAAGGTGGTCCGGTTTCTTTCCGGTCAAGACCAAAACCTAAGGTCCGGAACGAAACGAAAACCCATGAAGAGGGGATTGGGTGCCATGGTCGGAGCCCGACACCGTCGGGCGCAGGCCATGCGGGTGACGGCGCACCGTGTGATTCGCTCGGAGAAGATTGCGCCACCCACCGCTAGGGAGGGGATCAGAATTCGTTTCGTTCACCCCAAAACCCTGGGGTGTGAAAGCAAAAGAATCCGCAGAACCCGTTCTGGACCCTGTCTAACAGCCCATCGTGGGCTTCGCTGCGCGAAGAGCACGGTGCCCGCCGCCCCACCCGACGCGCGGGATCCTGATCACAGTTTCGCCAGGGCATCCACCAGCGTATCGATGTGCGATTTCTCGTGGGCCGCGGAGATCTGGCAGCGCAGGCGGGCCTCGCCCTCGGGGACGACCGGGTAGCCGAAGCCGATCACATACACGCCCATCTCCAGCAGTCGCTTGCTCATGCTGATCGCGGTGCTGGTCTCACCGACGATGACCGGGCAGATCGCGGTGGGGGACTCGATCACCTCCAGCCCGATCGCCTTGATCTTCTCCCTCGCGTAGCGGCAGTTCTCTTTGAGCTTCGCCACCCGCTCCGGCTCACCCATGAGGATCTCGATGGCCTTGTCCGCGCTGCACGCCACCGTCGCCGGCAGCGCGTTGGAGAACAGGGTCGGGCGCCCGCGCTGGATGATCAGGTCGATCGCGTGCTTCGGGCCGGCGATGTATCCGCCCGCGCCGCCGCCGAGGGCCTTGCCGAGCGTGCCGGTGAACAGGTCGATCTCGGAGCCAGCCATCCCGTAGTGTTCGTGCGTGCCGCGACCGGTCTCGCCCATCACGCCCGTGCCGTGCGAGTCATCGACGATGAGCAGCGCACCGTACTGGTCGCACAGCCGGCGCATGGTCTTGAGGTCCGCGATCGAGCCTTCCATCGAGAACACGCCGTCGGTGATCACCCAGATCACGCTGTCGTCCTTCGATTCCTCTCGCGCGGCCTTCAGTTTCTCCTCGAGCGCGCCCATGTCGTTGTTCGGGTAGATGTACTTCCGCACGCCCTTCTTGATCACCCCCGCCAGCCGGATCGAGTCGATGATGCACGCGTGGTTGAGCGCATCCGACACGATCGCATCGCCCGGCTCCGCCAGCGTCGGCAGCAGCGCCTCGGTCGCGTTCCAGCACGAGACGAAGGTGTACGACGCTTCCTGGTCGAGCAGCTTCGCGATGCGGTCCTCGATCTGGTGGTGGCAGTCGAAGGTGCCGCAGATGAACCGGACCGACGCCGTGCCCGCCCCGTACTTCTCCAGCCCCTTGATGCCGGCTTCGACCACCTCGGGGTGGTTGGCCAGCCCCAGGTAGTTGTTCGAGCACAGGCAGACCGCTTCCTTCACCGACCCATCGGGCATCTTCAGGCGCACGGTCGCGTCCATCGGCCCCTCGATGGTCTGCAGGTGCTTCAACTCGCCTTTGGATTCCAATTCGGCGAGGATGCCGCGAGCACGGGCGGTGAACGGATCAGAAGTGGTGGTGGCCATGTTGGGGGCTCCAGGCAGGGGGAATCGGGGAGGGGATTGTAGCGAGGGAGACGAGGGAGTCGCGATATACTCGGCGTATGCCCAGAAGCAGAAAACATCGCCTCCTATGGCTGCCAATATTCTTCCTCAGCGCCGCCATCCCCGCCTGCTCGACAACCACGATCGATTCGCGGTACGAGCGCGAAGCCGCGGCGTCGAAGGCCCGAACGACCAGGGACCTCGAACTCCTGTTCGCCGTCCGGCGCGAGCCGCCCAGAGAGATCCAGCGCCTCCTCGATCGCGGTGCCGATCCCAACGCTTTCTTTGTGGATGGTCCGAGTTACGGCTCGACGGCACTCATGGGTGCCGCAACCTTCAACCCCGACGAGCGTGTCACCCAGTTGCTCATCGACGCCGGTGCCGAGGTGAACGCCAAGACCTTCAAGGATCACGCCGAAGGCATCACCGCCCTCATGCTCGCGTGCGCGAAGAACCCGAACCCGGAGGTGCTCCGGGTTCTGCTCGATTCTGGGGCACAGCCGAACCTTGCGCTGCAAGACGGGCGTACCGCGCTGATGTTCGCTTCGCGGTACCAGCAGGATCGGCGGTTCGCCGAACTCCTGCTGCAGGCCGGTGCCGATGTGAATGCGTCCTGCAACCAGGGACTGACCCCGCTGCTGTACGCCGCGGCTCACAACCCAAGCCCGCACATGATCCGCGCCCTGATCGCTGGCGGCGCGGATGTCAACGCCACCGATGACTCGGGCGGCACGGCCCTCATGTTGGCTGCGGTCGGCAACCCAAGCGGCGAGGTTACCGCCGCCCTGCTGCAAGCCGGCGCCGATCTCAACGCCACCGCTGATGACGAGACCACCCCGCTCATGCACGCCGCGGCTTGGAACGAGAACCCCGAGGTCGTGCAACTGCTGCTCCAGGCCGGTGCCGATCCGAACGCGAAAGACCCGTTCGACAGCACCGCGTTGCACTGGGCCTGCGCGAACAACCCGAGCACAGAGATCATCAGCCTTCTCCTTGAGGCGGGAGCGGACCCCAACGCGCGCCACGCCCTCGGCGAAACCCCGCTCATTGAAGCCGCGAGATCCAACCCCAACCCGGGGGTCGTGATGGTCCTGCTGGATGCTGAATCAAACCCGGGCGTCACGGACGATCGCGGCAAAACCGCCCTCGGCTACGCCGAAGAGAACCAGGCTCTCCAAGGTTCTGAAGTGCTGAGACGCTTGCGAGCGGCGACCGGGTTGCAGCGCGAGAACTAACTCCGCCTCAACTGGTCCCTGCTTAACTAGGCCTGGCTTCTCGACGGCGGCAGCAGCCCGAACAGCACCAGCATCGCCCCGCCCGCGATCATCCACAGGCGCGACCGTCCGTCCGTGGCCCAGCGTCGAAGGGTCGAGTCGTAGAACTCCGGCGGCTTTGGTTGCACGAAGGTCGGCTCCAAGTCCGGGAACACCGAGGCACTCCGACCCTGCGGGCGCACGCTCGTGACCAGCGGCGTCGAATTCGCTGGGATCAGATTGAGTTGCATCGCCGCCAGAGACATCACCAGCGTTTCATCACCCTCTCGCAGGGCGTCGAGGTACTTCGCGTAGTTCTCAACGCGCGAGGCATGCCAGGTTTCGATCGCACGTGCACGATCACGCTCGTACTGGGTCAGCGCGAGATCGTCGTGGGCCGGGATGAGCACCGCCGCGCACATGACCGCCAGCCCGCTCAGCAGAAAGAGCCAGCCCGCATCGATGCGAAACAGGGCACGCGATCGCCTCGGCGATCGGCCTGAGCGGGGCTCGGGTTGGGCATGTTCAGCGTGCATCGACACACCATCAGGATCGGCAATCTGTGCGCTTCTGCTCGAAAGTTCGCTCAACCCCGAAGTGCGGGGATGATCCACTCCACGATCGCGTGCAGACCGAAGGCGAAACCGATCATGCCGACCAGGATCGAGGCGGTCATGACGCTCACACCTCGCCAATAGGTGGAGATGTCGCGCTGCTTGCTGGCCTTGTAAGCCATCGAGACGAACAGCGCGAGTGGCAGGGCAGTGAACCACCACGGCGCGTGGAGATTCATCGGGTCCAGGAAAGGCGTGCCACCTTGCCAGAGCCCTCCGATTTCGAACGCCGGACGGGCGGCATCCGTCGCGAGGGTGGCCAGTCGTGAGGGGTCGCTCATGAGCGGCCTCCCTTCGCGGCGGTCCCGGCGGGCGGGCGGGGCGAATGCCACCCCACATCCAGCAAGACGATCAGGTTCAGCATCCCCGCCAGGGCCACATACAGCGACCCAACCTCCCAGACCCGCCCGATGGATTGCCTCGGCGAGGGAGTTCCCGCATCCGGATCGTTCACGATGACCCTCTTGCCGAGCACGGGATCCATCTTGAGGCGCTCACCGGACTCTGGTTTTCGGTAGAAGTTTTCCGAGGTCATCCCGCTCCGCAACTCGTACCCCTTGTAGAAGTTCTGGTGGGCATAGTTGAGTGAGAGCACGATGGTCGGGTTCAGGGACTGGACATAGAACCAATATTTACTCTCGCGGCTGTCGATCACATCCAGGCCGCCGATCAGCAGGCCACCGAGCAGAAGGCCCATAATCCCGATAAACGCGTAGACCGCTCGGGCTTTCTCACGGAACCACAGGTAGCCCGAGCCCGGCACAATCAGGGTCATCAGGGCGGCGATCGGCTGGAAAGTCTCGTCGGCGCGGCGCATCGGGCTCCGGTCTGAAATCGAGGAGATCAACTGGTCCCCCCCGGGCGGGGTCAAAACCGTGAAAAAAGGGTGGCCCAGCCCGTTGACACCGGACGCGCCGGGAGTAGTGTACCGGCGGTTCGCCCGTGGGTGGACGATCCGGGTTGCTCGGTTTGCCTCCCGCACGATTCTTCCGCATGATTTCGCACCCTCGGTCCTCCCCTTCAAAGTGAAGGGAACAAGCGAGCCGAAAGAGCAGTTTCTTCTATCCATTTCGTCACCCACCCGATCGACGCGATCGGGGTCACACCGGTTCATTGATCACCCTTCGCCGCGGGCTATTTCCGACGCGGCAACCAGTGCTACGGAACGACCAACATGCCAGTTCACACCATCGAATCGCATCTGGAAGAGTCCGCCCTCGTTGACGGCGTGCCCGTCGGCTTCTCGTGTTTCGATCCCGATGCCCGCCCGGCGTCTGGTGTCGACCTTCTGGAGCCCCCGTCGCAGGAATCGGAGTCGTGGTTCCCCGCGGTCGGTCCCATCGTCGCCAAGGACGACGATGAGGATTATGACGACGATGACGATGACGACGATGACGATCTCTGGGATGACGACGACGAAGACGACGACGACGACGATTTTGACGATGACGATGAGGACGACTTTGACGACGAAGACGATGACCCCTTCATCCTCGACGACGACGAAGACGACGATTTCTAAGTGAGGCGCGGGCCTCCAGGCCCGTGTGGCCCCACCCGCGTCGCGCCCGGGAAATCCCCCGGGCGATCGCTTGGATTGACGGTGGAGCTGCCATGCACGACGACGCCTCGAACTTTGACCCCGGGCACGATCCGGATCTCGAACTCGTCAGCCAGTACGACGACCTCTACGACGCCGACGGCAACTACACCGGCCCAGATCGGCGCAAGCCCGACATCGGACCCGAGGCACGCGGCTTCAAGGGCACGGTCGATCCCCGGACAGGAGTTGACCGGAGGGCCCTCGCTGGTGCAGAAGCCGGCGATACGGGGCTTGAGCGCCGTCGTGGCCCCGGACGCCGTCGGACTGACTTCACCAGGGCTGCTGAAGAGGGAGAAATGACCCCGGAGCAGTTCCTGTTCCTCAAGGCCATCGATGAGTTCAAGCGGGCCAACGGGAAGTCGTTCCCTTCGTGGACCGATGTCCTTGAGGTGATCCGCCTGCTTGGCTACCGCAAGACCTGCCCGTCGCAACTGAATCTGCTCAACGCCGACGACTGGACCGAAAAGGCCGATGCTCCGGCCGGCGTACGCGACAAGCCGGGTCACCGCCAGGCTGGCTGAATCCGCTGTTCATCAACTGGGTTCCAGGCGTGATGCCGGGCTTTACTGCACCGTGCGCGCGGGCATCGCACCTTGGAAAAGGCGCCGGTCAGAACAAGTCGTGCTGGATTCGGACGCCCCAGTCCTGTTCACGCAGATCTATGGACGGACAAAAGGCGCTGCTTGCTCATTTATCCTCGTAGTACGCCAGATTGATCTGGACATACTTCTGCCATTCCGCGGGCAGGTCTTCCTCAGGATAGATCGCCTGGACCGGGCACTCGTCGACGCACAGGCCGCAGTCGATGCAGGTATCGGGGTCGATGTACAGCATCTCGGCGGTCTCGTGGTCCGAGTCGTCCTTGGTGGGATGGATGCAGTCAACCGGGCAGACCTCTACGCAGGAGGTGTCCTTGGTTCCGATGCAGGGTTCGGCGATGACATGGGGCATATGGGGACCTCGCCAGTTGCGAGTGGGAGATTAGGGGTGGTCGGCGCCCGTGCGCCGGCGCGTTTTCGCTCGCTGTATCGGCGATACGGGGGTGTCGCCCTGAGCGTATGGTCGAGACTATAGAACATCCGTTCACTCTGGTCGTGCTGGGCGACCGACGATCCCGCTCGGGATCGCAGATGATCCCCAGTCTCAACGCACGGGTGTGGACGCCAGCGTGGAGTCCGGAGTGACAAAACAACAACCGGCGACATCCGAGGATGTCGCCGGTCGGTGTTTTTGATTTGGCGCTGCGGCGGGCGTGTGGTCCACCCACCTGCTGGGGCCACCCGGTCAACGAGACCCGGCGGCGTTCGAGGCGAGCCCCGGAGGGCACGCGGATCAACGGCTGGTTTTGCGGGCCGTCTTTTTGCGAGTGGCCTTGCGAGCCGTCTTCTTGCGGGTGGCCTTTTTGCGCGTGGCCTTCTTGCGAGTGGCCTTCTTCTTCGCAGTCTTCTTCTTGGCCGTCTTCTTCTTGGCGGTCTTCTTCTTCGCGACCTTCTTGCGGGTGGCCTTCTTGGCGGTGCGCTTCTTCGCCACGCGCTTCTTGGCCGTCTTCTTCTTGGCGGTCTTCTTCTTGGCGGTCTTCTTGCGAGCGACCTTCTTACGGGTCGCCTTCTTCGCGACGCGCTTCTTGGCAACCTTCTTGCGGGTCGCCTTCTTGGCCGGACGCTTCTTCGCGGCGGCCTTCTTGGTGGTGCGTTTCTTCGTCGTGCGTTTCTTCGCAGTGCGTTTCTTAGCCATGGCTTTGAAACCTCCCTAATAGTTTCGGAGCTTCGGAGGTACAGATCGCTGCGCAGCGCCAACAGTCACAGCGGTCCAGATATGAAAACCATACCCGTATCGGAAATATTCGGTCAAGCACTTCATGAAACTTGGTGATCGGTCCGCGCTCGCTCATCGAGTCGGGTTCGACCCCGGTTCATCCGATGCGTCATCGTTGTCGACCTCGTCGCGCACCGGTGCGCCATCGCTCGCGGGTGGTTCATCTTCGGGAACCGGGCCTGCGGGGTCGTGCTCTTCATCCGGAATCAGCGGTGCATCCTCATCAACCTCGGGTTCCTCTCCCTCGTCCTCTGATGGTGGGGTTTCATCTTCCGGACGACGCACCCGCACCCCGTTGCGCGGCTCTTCTTCGAGCGCTTCGAGGTCTTCCTCGTCCTCGAGTAATTCTTCCAAAATCCGTCTTCTTGGGTTGGAATCGAACAATTCAGAGATCGATGAGCCGTTGATGCGGTTGTAAATCTCGATCGTCTTTTCATCCGAAAGGGTCTGCGGCACGCGCGCCCGAACGATTCCCTTCGCGGGGTTGTACCAAAGCCCAGCGAGGCTCTCGCTGATCGCGACGCGCTGAACGGGATGGTCCAGCGCGTACTCGAGCGTCGATGCCACCTCAAGCCAGGGGTGGCGCGCGCCGAGCATGTTGTTCCGGGGAGGCTGCCCTTTGAACCATCGTGGATCGACCACTTCAGGCCATCCGAGTTCGTTGAGATCGATCTCCTCCATCGCCTTCAGATATCGAATTCTTTGTTCGATGGCGAGGACGGTGTCACGGGTCTGATCGACCAGCATCTGCTCGCGCGCGACCGCTGCCCTCTGGTATGCAAAGGCACCGATCGCACCGGCCAAAGCCAGTGTGAGCATGATGTAGCGCAGCCATCGCAAGCGCGTGACCTCCAGAGAAGGGTGTACACGGACCTTCTCATTAAGGTTCAGCGACCATTTCATGATGCGTAGCCAGCCCGGGACCACCGGAATAGACCTGCACAAGGTCCAAAGGTGGGGTTGGAGCGGCTGTGCGGATCGCACCGGCACGGTATACACTCGGTTTCTCCCCTCGCCAGGCGGGTTTCTCCCCTGTTTCAGCCCGCGTGATCTGGCCCCACGACGCTTCGAGCCAGGAGCCTGCATCCATGTCCGACATCCGCTGCCAGCGCCTCCAGTGTGGTGCGCAACTCTTGACCGAACGCATGCCCGGGGTACGCTCCGCTGCCCTGTGCTGGATGCTCCCGCTCGGCAGCGCACGCGATCCCGAAGACCAGATCGGGCTCTCTGCCGTGCTTGAGGAACTCCTTCTCCGTGGCACCATGCAGGAAACCAGTCGTGAGATCGCCGACGCCTTCGATACCCTCGGCGCATCACGCGGCACCGGAACGGGCATCCGACATAGCACCGTCACCGCCCAACTGTTGGGGGCTCGTCTTGATGCGACACTGCCCATGCTGGTCGATATGGTCCGCTCGCCGCGTTTGAGTGGCGCGGATTTCCCAGATTCTCTCGAAGGTGCCCGGGCGCTCTGCCTTCAGTCACTGGCGTCCATCGACGACGAACCGCGCGACAAGGCCATGCGCGAACTGCTCGCCGTTCACTTCGGCTCGCCCATCAACCGGCACACGCTCGGCACGAAAGAAGGCATCGCCGCCGTCACCGCCGAGTCGGTAGCCAGTCATTACGCAACGAACTCCCGCCCCGCGGGATCGATCATTTCGCTGGCGGGTGATGTCGATGCTGATGCGCTCTGTGAACGACTCGACGCCATGCTCGAAGACTGGGCGGGCAGCCCCACCGAGATCGCGCCGGAGCAGCCTGGTGTCCGCGGCGTACACCACATCGAGCAGCAATCCAACCAGGTTCACATCGCCCTGAGTTACGACGCTCCGCGCGAGACCGATGACCCCGCCTGCTGGTACGAGCGACTCGGCACCGCTGTCCTGTCCGGAGGCATGAGCGGACGGCTGTTCACCGAGGTCCGCGAGAAGCGGGGGCTGTGCTACTCGGTGTACGCCTCATACTCCAGTGGCAAGCAGCACGGACGGGTCACCGCGTATGCCGGCACCACCCCTGAGCGGGCTCAGGAGACGCTCGATGTGCTCGTTGGCGAACTCCAGCGCGTCCGTTCCGAAGCCGGAGTGATCGATGCCAGTGAGTTCGAGCGAGCCAGAACCGGCCTGAAGAGCAAACTGGTGCTCAGCGGTGAGTCCTCCAGAGCCCGCGCATCCGCGCTCGCGGCGGATTTCGACCGCCTCGGGCGCTGTCGCTCGCTGGACGAACTGGCCGCCAAGGTGGACTCGGTCACGCTGGATCAGCTCAACGACTACCTCCAGTCCACCCCGTTGGACCTGTCGAAGACGAGCGTGGTGACGATCGGGCCTTCAGCGCTGAAACTGAACGGCTAAAGGGCTACTGCTCGAGCGACGAGTCCGCTGATCCGGTTTCCGTGGCACCGGCCTGCTGGAGCACTGCTTCGAGTGAGTCGATCCAGAGCGCGTCGCGATCCGTTCCGGTCGTGACCTGTATCCGCCGTCCGATCGGCGTGATCAGCACCGGTGCGCTCAGGACCTCCCCCTCGAGCGTGAGGACGGCGTAGTTCCCGACATTCTGCCCGGACCACTCGCGCATGATCTCGGTGCCCTGATCGCTGAGTTCCATGGATAACGCGGGGTTCCCGTTCGCATCGTGGCTACGCGAGAATCCGGCGACATGATGCTCCGTGATGAACGGATTCGGATCGTAGTACACGGTCCGGCCGGGCAACTCGAATGTCGCGGTACGAGTCTCAGACGCGTTCTCGGCACCGGCGTGCACGCCAAACCGCGTCTGGGCCGTTGAACAGCCGGAGACGACGGATCCGGTGATCACGGTGAGGGTGCAAATGGTGGCTCGGATAGTCATGACTCCTCCTGTTCTTTCTGTTCGTCCCCTCTTTGGGATTCTGCATCGAGACTATTCAGTTCTCAGGCCCGTCTGGATCCGATTCCGCAGGCGGCTCCTCCGATTCTTCCGGCTTGTCACGCTCGATCTCAATGCGATATAGCCGAAGCGAATCACCCTCCTGGTAAGGCTGGACGACGGGAGCACCGAACGCATCTTCGGTGCGGGCGTTGCCGACACCGAAGGTGATCTCGTCCACCTGGCAACTGGCGAGGGCAGCCGTCGCTGACGCGATCACGAAGGCGTGATACCCCAAGTGCTGTGATCTGTTCCGTCGGCTGGTGTCCATGGTGCTATCGTACGCGCTCAGAACTCTCATACCGAGCAAGAAACCATGCCGACTTCACCGATGAACACCCCCTGTGTCCTCATCATCCGCGACGGTTGGGGAGAAAACCCCCATCCCGAGCACGATGCCTTCAACGCGATCAAGATCGCCAAGACCCCCGTTGACGATGCCTTACAGGCAAACTGGCCCCGCACCCTCGTTGCCACCAGTGGCGAAGCGGTCGGCCTGCTCGATGGCACGATGGGCAACTCCGAAGTGGGCCACCAGAACATCGGCGCAGGTCGCATCGTGGACCAGGACGCGGTCCGAATCACCAAGGCCTGTCGCGAGGGACGCCTGCGCGAGATCGCAGCCCTGACCGAGCCCATCACCCGAGCTCGCGATGCGGGGAAGGCCATCCACCTGATGGGCATCGTCAGCGATGCCGGGGTTCACGGCCTGATCGCCCACGCCACCGCACTCGTCGCGTTGTGCGCCCAACTCAATTGCACCCGCGTCTATCTGCACCTGTTCACCGACGGACGCGATACCGGTCCCTTCACCGGGATCCGCTACATCGAGCAGATCGAACAGGCTCTGCACGAGATCGGTGTGGGCGAGATCGCCAGCGTCGTCGGGCGCTACTGGGCCATGGACCGCGACAACCGCTGGGAGCGCGTCAAGAAAGCCTATGCGTGCCTCACCGGTCGTGGCGGTGCAGAAGCCGTGCCCATCGCGGAGTCCGCCTCCGATGCGATCCAGAAGCATTACGACCATCCGGCCGCACCAAACATGACCGGCGATGAATTCGTGCCCGCCACGATGATCGCCGAAACTCCGGAAGACGCCTGCCGCAGTCGCATCACCGATGGCGACACCGTGATCTTCTACAATTATCGCGGCGACCGCCCGCGCGAGATCGTCCGGGCTTTTGTCGATCCCGATTTCAACCAGAACGCCCCCGCCTCACCGGACACCGGCACGAAGGGCTTCGATCGCGGGGAGAAGATCGTTCTCGATTTCGTCTGCATGACGCCCTACTCCGAAGAGCTCGCGGCCATGCCCGCTGTTCGCGTCGCATTCCCGCGCCCTCCCAAGATGGATGACATCGCCGGGGCATACATCAGCAAACTCGGGCTTACCCAGTTCCGCTGTGCGGAGACGGAAAAGTTCCCGCATGTCACCTTCTTCTTCAACGACTACCGCGATGAACCCTACCCCGGCGAACAGCGCGAGATCATCCAGTCGCCGCGCGTGAGCACCTACGACCTCCAACCGGAGATGTCCGCCCGTGGCGTCGCCGACGCGGTCCTCCGGCGCCTGGACGCACCGGACTGCGAACCGTTCATCGTCGTGAACTTCGCCAACCCCGACATGGTCGGGCACACCGGCAACCTCGACGCGGTCGTGAAGGCCTGCGAAACCGTCGATGCCCTAGTCGGCAAGATCGTCGAAAAAACCTTGGCTCGTGGCGGCTCGCTGGTCGTCACCGCCGACCACGGCAACGCGGAGCAGATGTACTCCCCCGAGAATGATTCCCCCCACACTTCGCACACGATCTACCCGGTGCCGCTGTATGTCGTGGGCGAACCCTTCAAGGGGCACACCCTCCGCGAAGGCGGCGTGCTGGGAGACATTGTGCCGACGATGCTCGACATGATGGGCCTTGACCAGCCACCGGCGATGACCGGACGATCTCTGTTGCGATGACCGACACACTCCTACAAATATTCCTTGACGCAGTCCTTGAGACCTTTCGAGGTCAGAAGAGCATGGGCGAGCGTGCCCTCGCGCAACTCTCAACCCAGCAGTTGCACGAGACGCCGACCTACGACGCCAACTCACCCGCCGTCATCGTGAAGCACATGTACGGCAACATGAGATCCCGCTGGACCGATTTCCTCACCTCCGATGGTGAGAAGCCTGATCGCAATCGCGATGACGAATTCGTGGACGACGATGCCGACAAGGCTGAGGTGCTGCGCCGGTGGAACAACGGCTGGTCCATCGTGCTCAGCACGATCGAGGCGCTCACTCCCGACGACCTCGAGCGCACCATCATGATCCGGGGTCAGCCCCACTCGGTTCCCCGGGCGATCCTCCGCCAGATCGATCACTATGGGTATCACACCGGCCAGATCGTTCTGCTCTGCAAGCACATCGTCGGTGAGGGCTGGCAGACCCTGAGCGTGCCTCGAGCGGGCACCGCCGCCTTCAACGCATCGCTCGGCTACGACCCAAAGGCCTGACCATGCCCCGCATCAACCTCACCGGCAAACCGATCCTGATCGCCGGCGCGTCCAGCGGCATCGGGGCCGCCACCGCCGAAGCCTGCGCGAGGGCGGGTATGCCCGTGCTCCTGAGCGCACGCCGCGAGGACAAACTCCGGCAGGTCGCCGAGCGCATCCGTAGCACGGGTGGCACCGCCGAGACCATCATCGCTGATGTGACTTCTCCCGAGGACTGCGCCCGCGCGGTCGAGCAGTGCATCGAGCGCTTCAGCTCGATCTACAGCGTCTACGCCAACGCTGGATACGGCCTCGAGAAGCCCCTGCACGAATGCCTCCTGTCCTCGCCGGACTCCGATCCGATCCGCGACATCTTCGAGACCAACTTCTTCGGCACGCTCAATGCGATTCGTCCTGCCCTGCCGCACATGCTCGAAACCGGCGCGGGCCATGTCCTGATCTGTTCGAGTTCCATCGGCAAGTTCACGATCCCGCGTTTCGGCGCGTACTGCGCCACGAAGGCCGCTCAAACGCACATCGCCCGAGCGATGAACGCCGAACTGCGCCCCAAGGGCGTGTTTGTTTCCGGCGTATTCCCCATCGGCACTCGCACCGAGTTTCACAGCAAAGGTCCCGGCATTGAGGCGGACGGCGTGACCAAGCAGAACACGCCGGACTTCTTCATGCAGCCCGCGGAGAAGGTCGCGAAGATGATCGTGAAGTGTCTGCGCAGGCCTCGTGCGGAGGTGTGGACGAGCACGCCAGTGAGACTGATGGCGGGTCTGTTCACGGCGGCACCGAACGCGACGGATTGGGTGCTGCAAAGAACAATGCAAGAGCAGAAATAACACCCCACTCCAACGGGCGGTGATTTCTGAGGCTTTGTCTTGTACCTGAGGCGGGGGGGAAATAGACTGATTCTAGCTGAGCCGTACTGGATGCAGAGTCGCATCCGGACATGGCTCCTACAAAAGGACGAATCACCATGGCTGTTCAGAAATTGCTTCCACTCACCCTTGCCACCCCCCTGCTCGCTTTGTCTGCCAGTGCAATTCTCCATGCCGACGATCCGAGTGATGATGGATGCACCCAAACGCGAGACACATGCTGGCAGGAAGTATTCTGCGACATGGTTTCCCAGTGTCTTGAACAAGCAGACGGGAGCAGTACTGCCTTCCATACATGCCTTATGAACGATGCGGTCGTAGGCCATGACACCTGCACTGATAATATATGCCCAGATTCTTACGCCCAGCAGCTAGACACGCCAACGAATAAAATATGCAATGATCTTTACAAAAAACGAAAGGAATATTGCAAATTCGAAGGTCCCGATCGCAGGATTTGTGGATTATCAAGTAATTTTGGGACTAATTCTGGAGCTAGAGACGCGCTCAAAGCAGCATGCGCACAAGCTGCTCGCAATGAGTGGCTGGCGTGTCTTGCAGATGCATCGCCAAATATTGATCCATCAGCATTCTCTGAAGGAGTTGTGACCGACGCAGCAATCGCTGCTGGCAATTGGTCACCCGCATCCGGGGTCGACACTGGGAGCATATTATTGGTTCCGATGTCCGAATGTTCTGCGCAGGTTGACCGTGCTATTGTCGAAGCCATGATCTGGAATGGATCCGAATGGGAGTGGGTCGTTATTGGTGAGTTTTTGCGCGGAAGAGACATGTGCACTGAAGTTAGTGTTCATATGCAGTCGATTCCCAGTTCGATGTATAGCAGCGACTTGGATTTGCTCATCAGCTGGATGAGCGGCGACGAGCAGATTTGGGGCTCTGCATACGATTTGCCCATCGCCGAATCCGGCGTCCCCGGTGACTTCGATCGCGACGGCAAACGCAATGCTGCCGATCTGAGCGCCTTCATCGACGCCTACGACCACAACGCCCCCCGCGCCGACCGCAACCATGACGGCGTCGTCAACGCCGCCGACCTGGAACTCTTCCTCACCGAATTCGACGCCGGCTGATCACACGATCGGCGCGTACCCCAGTTTCACCTTGTCCGGCGCAAAGCCCGATTCATCGAAGATGAGCAGCTCGTTCGCGGGCTGCTCTTTTTCGTTCAGCCAGCACTCGGGCAGCCACAGTTCCTTCTGAGGCGGCACCGGCTTGCCGTCCGCGGTCTGCACGAAGTAACGCCCCGCGTTCTTCCCATTCAAGAGCACCTGCCCCTTGCTCAGACCGCTCAGATCAAGAATCAGCGGCCGGTCGGTCTTCGGAGCCTCGAAGCGACAGCGCCACCACGCCGGGCGACCCCGCAGTTTCTTCGCCGCGGCGTTGGTCATCGCCGCCTTCGCGACAGACTCGAACCGCTCCTCATCCGGAGGTCCCCACGGTGCGAACGAGAAACTCGCCTTCTCCGTGATATTCGTCGCCAGTTCATACCACGCCGCACGCTTCTTGATCTCGCCGAGCGAGTTCTCGACCGATTCGCTCGGCTCGAGCAGCGCGATCTGCACGCTGTTGTTGCCCTGGCGCAGCATGTCGCTGTTCATCACCGCGCGAACCGGCACACCCGGCTCGATCAGCAGAATCGGCTCGTCGTTGAGAATCAGCGCGCCGTGCCACTTCACCTCTTCGAGCACGAGCGCCAGCGGCGACTTCCGCCGGTGCGAGAACGACCAACTCAGGCGCTTCGCGCTCGTGGTGTCGCCTCGATACGAGTTGAGCATCGGCTTGAAATGCTCCATGAGGTCCAGCGGCTCACCGTTCTCGATGCTCGCGCTGCCCGCCTTGAAGGCCTTGCTCGCGTAGATGTGACCGAACAAACCCTTCGGCGTGCGAAGGTCGGATCGGTCCGAAGCCCGCCCGAGGTTGTCGACCAGGACGCCGATGGTCTGCTCCCCCTTCTTGAGCGGCAGGGGCAGTACACGCTCCGAAGCACCGGGGCCGTCCCCGATGATCACCGCGGGCTCGTCCTCAAAGAACAGATGCAGACGGTCCGAAGATTCGAGCACCGCGCAGGTCGTCTTCTTGGTCGCTGTGTTCTTCAGGTCGATCTTCAGCCATCCGTAGCCGTTGGGTACGCCGAGCGTGTCCATATTCGTCGGGCCGTCGATCAGCACGAACTGGTCCGCCGCGCCGCTGGCGTGCGGCTCTTCATCGGCCCGATCCCACGACGCCAGATTGATCTTTGCGCCAGCGCCCACACCGGGCTGCGCTCCGAGTGTCGAGAGTTCGCCCTTCCGGTCGATCGACAGCACCGTCTTGTGCCCACTGGCGAGAATCGCTTCGCCTGAATCCGTGAAGGCGGAGGCACCGATGACCAGTCGCGGTTCGCCCGTCGAGTGATCCAGCATCGCCGCATCGGCGAGCTGCTCGCTCAGGATCACCACCTTCACTCCTTCGATGATCTCGATGGACGGGGTTTTTCCCTTGGGGATGGTGATCTCTTCAACGGTGCCGTTGATGGAGATCGTCCCGGTCGACCCTGCGCTGCCGAAGCACACGAACACCTCGCCGAATTTGCACAGGGGTCGAAGCGAGCAGTAGTCCAGTGTCGCGCGCCCAAACAGATGCGCGCGCAGGAGCACCCATGCCACCGCCGACTTCCCGAGATCGACCTCCAGGCTCGTGCCATCCGGTAGTGTCAGCAAAGCGGGCTTGCGCTTGCTGGTCGAGGTGTCGTCGGCGAACACGAATGCGATTGAGCCCTGCGAGCCGCGACAGAAATCCACGGCGTACCCCGGTGTCTGTGCCTTGCCCGGAGCCCGCTCGCCGGTGTGCTCGTCTATCACCGCTGGTGCAACCGAAGCGGGAGACAGCATCGCTGGCTGGAAGTCGGGTTCACAGCCCGCGAGGACCGAGGAGAACGAGGATGCGAAAGTACACAACCGGCGTACGGTCGCCAGTGCCTCGTTCTGGCGCCCCGCATCATCGATCAGGTCGCAACCCGCTGTTGAAGTGGTGACCCCAAGTGCGCTTGAGAAGCCGAGCCGCCCACCCCGAGCGAAGTGAGCAATGTTGAACTGACCTCCTGCCGCGAGCACCTCGGCGAGCGTGCGCTCGATGGCCTGCGCCGTCTTGTAGTTCGGTTGCTCTTCGCCCCAACGCGGTTCGGTGCCCGTCCACAGGTCTCCGATGATCCGCGGCTGATCGCGCTTCGCCGCACGCAGTTGCCTCGTGATCGCGTGCAGGTTCGCGTAACCCGCCCAAGTCTCGATCTCGCCC
Organism: Phycisphaerales bacterium JB050; assembly: GCA_043101125.1. Lineage (GTDB taxonomy): Bacteria > Planctomycetota > Phycisphaerae > Phycisphaerales > UBA1924 > JANSXG01. Next base: position 29,232 of record JBICHT010000008.1, read on the forward strand.
TCACCGGCGACCATGAGGTTGTTCGTGTTCAAGATGGGCGTCTTGATCGATCCCTCGCGCAGATAGCGCGTGATCGCTCCCAGATAATTCGCCGCGAGTTCATCGTCCGCGCAGGAGTATTCGTGCTCGGCCTGCACCGCGATGATGGGCCCACCCGATGGTGCCCCGTCCTTGCGCTCTGTGACCTGCAGCGGCGAGATCTGCTGGCACAGCGCGCGAATCCACGATGAGAGCGCACTCAGAAACTCCGTCCCGTCCGATCGCAACGATTCCGCCGGATCGAGAGCGCCGAGCAGCATGGAGGGCATCCCGCCAAGGTCCAGGCCCGTGTCCACCATCGGTCCGACACGCACGACGACATGCAGCCCAGCGGCCCCCGCCTCCCGGATGAACGCGGCGATGTCACGATCGCCGTCGAAGTCAAACGACTTGGGCGTAGTCTGGTGGGTCGCCCACACCGCAGGGACAACGATCGTGTTCAGGCCTGCCAATCTGGCCTGGCGCAGACGGGCCTTCCAGAGCGAGCGGGGGACTCCTGCATAACCCACCGTGCCAGAGATGATCCAGTGTCGCCTGGAATCGATGAGCAGAGATTGGCTGTCGCTGGAGATGGTCGCCATCCGGAGATCACTTTCGCGTGGAGAATGACCGGCGAATGCTATCAAATACCAAACAAAAGGTATTCTGCGCCGGGGCGGAGCCTAGGCGCGGATGGGCGAACAATCAATGATCGTGCGTGAAATGCGTCGAAATGATGCGAACAGGCGCGATCTATCTCGAATCAGTCAGGCAGCGGCCTGGGTCTCGGTGCCCAGCAGTGTGAATTCCGCATCGTGACGGGGGAAGAAATTATGTTCTGAGACATCTCTTCCGTCTGCCTCGACGATCGTCAGGTCGCGCCTCTCGGTCAGCACATACTTCACCCCCGTGCTGGTGCCCGATCCGCTGCTGATTTCCTCCAGCGAGGCAATCTGTTGCACCGATGGGCGACACGGGTCTGAGGGGTCCCAGTCCACCACCGCACCGCGTTCGCCATTGCTCAGCATGACCACGGTTCCTGGTGCGTAGGCAGGTACGACCGACAACAGGGCTTTGAACACAATCGGATCGATCCAATCACGGAAGGGCTCCTGGCGCAGGGCGTTCAACGCCGCGACCGTCGGGATCGGCCCCCCCTCCGGGTTCGGGTAACGCAGGCGATCAAACAGATCCGCGGCGGTCAGGATTCGCGCGAAGATATGGATCTCTTCGCCTACCAGTCCGCGGATCTCGCCGTTGCCATCCTCTCGAGCCGGGAAGCCGGTGCCATCGAAGTGCTGGTGGTGGTGCAGGATCGCCGCGGCGGCAGGCGCATCCAACTCGCCGTTGATGTGGTCGTAGGCCAGCTCGACATGGCGACGGAATTCCGGGTCGCTCTCATCGTTGGTCTTGTAGAAATGCTGGATCGCCTTCTCTTCGATCTCCAGCATGCCGATGTCGTGCAGCATCGCACCCACTCCCAGCGCGACCACTTCCTTGGCGCGATGCGCCGCCAGCCGCTTGCGCTGCGCGATCAGGTACGCATCCAGTTTCAAGCCCATCAGCAGGCTCAAGAAAGTGACATCCGCTGAGTGACGCAGCAGGGGGCGGTTGCCTTCGCTCATGGCCTGGATGTACAGCGCGGCATCGGGTTCGTCGATCAGCGACTGCACAAAGTCCCGAATCGTGTTCCGGTAGGTCGCGTAGTCCAGCTTCGCGTTCGCGTTTGAACTCAGACGGTCGAACAATTCGGTCAGCATTTTCTGGGTCGCGCCGCGTTGCTGCGCGATCTTCGGGCTGATGAACTTTTCGATAAACCGCAGGTCCGGGTATTCGATCCAGATTTCCGGCAGGAACATGCTGCGCAGGCGCTCGATCGAGCGTTCGTCCAGCGTGAACCCGGCTCGCAGGAGCATCGTGTCCGGACGGTCCGGGTGCAGGACAGGGGTGGCCAGTTGCATGCCCGGTCGGGCTTGAATCAAGGGGACGCGCAGCATGGCTTGGTGGACTCCCTGGGTGTGAGAGGGCACAGGCTGGACATCCAGACTGTGCCCGCTCATCGGCGGATCGGGAGAGTCCCTTTCGTTCGAGGCAAAGACCAGAGGCATTTCAGTCGCGGGCTGGCCTTGTCGCTCATTCTGCCCGTTCGACCCGCAACGACTGCGCCGTTTCACCTTGTGGCTGCAAGGAACCGTCGGCAGGCCGATAAACCCAAGTCGCCACAGGAGCGTTGCGAGGGTCGATGGCTCCGAGGACCGGGCCCTCGATCTCAATCAGGTGCTCGCGCTCACCAGACACCGGCAACTGGACCAGCCCCGCAGCATCGGTAAACCCTCCGCCGAGTGCGGTGATCATGCCCGCCTCTTCCAGCGCACGCCCGTTGACCGGCAGCGGAACACCAGCATCCAGAAGGATGATGCGGGCGTGCGCGGCAACGACAGGATCGCCGTGCTCATCCGTCACTCGGAACGCCACTGACGATGGCGACGAGCAGCCACCGAGTAGAAGCGAGGCAACAGCAAGCATGAGCAGGAAGCGAAGGGGCATATGGCGAGTCAGCGTACTCGCAACAGGTTCGCGATGGCCAGCGATGGGGACTGAGGCCCGGTGTGCATGAAAAAACGCACCCGGAACGAGTGCGTTCATGATCAGTCACACGAAAGAACCGCTGCTTACGCCGTGGCCTTGGCCTTCAGGCGAGCGTTGAGGCGGCTCTTGCGACGGGCGGCCTGGTTCTTGTGGATCACGCCCTTGCTGGCGGTCTTGTCGAGCACCTTGCACGCCTCGAGGAAGGCCTCGCGAGCCTCTTCCACCGACGAGTGCACGATCTTGTCGTCGAACTTCTTGAGCGCTTCGCGCATGGTACGCAGACGCCAGCGGTTGCGGGCGCGGTGCTTCAGGTTCTGACGGACGCGCTTCTTCGCGGAGAGGGAGTGGGCCATAGGTCGAACGATTCCTCTGAGATGCGTGGCGGCAACGCTCACGCGAGGCCGATGGCACCGGCTGGGCAGACGCCCCAAACGGTGCGGATGAACGGGTTGCTTGCAAACGAAGGGTCGCGGCTCCACCAGAGACCACGAACCCGGTCCCGACAAGTCGGGCCGGGCATTATCGAAGATTTCCAAGATTCTGCAAGTTCCGGCTCGCCATTTCCCGAGAGGACTTGAGCCGGAGGGCGGTTTGTCGGTATAGTCATCGGTCCGACGCGTGCGCGCGTAGCTCAATTGGATAGAGCACCTGACTACGGATCAGGAGGTTAGGGGTTCGACTCCCTTCGCGCGTACTTCGAGAAAGCCCGGCACTGAGCCGGGTTTTTTCATACCCAAACCTGATTGCCTGCTGTGAACAAGGTATTCGTGCGAGGTGCGACGCCCGAGATCAAGAATCCCCCCAGCACGAGGGATGATCGAAATCCTGAGCCACGCGATGTGGTATCACATGCACCAAGCCCGCCGCGATTTGGCATGCGGCGAGCGGGAAGGAACCAAGCATGAAGCGGATCGGTGTGGTCGAATCGGGTTGGATTGTCGGGGCAGCCCTTTTGGGGGCAGTCGGGTTGGCGGCGTGTGGGATCGCCCCAGATGCCGTGGCTCAGTCTGCTGAGACTCCCCAGACTCCCCAGGTTCACCAACCCAATGCTGCCCAGCGGGGCACGCTCGGCTACTACCGTCAGCCCACGATCCAAGGCGACACCATCGTCTTCGTCAGCGAAGGCGATCTCTGGAAAGCTAGCACTGAGGGTGGCGTGGCGACGCGACTGACTAGCCACGATGGGGTCGAAAGTTACCCGGTGATCTCGCCCGATGGCCGCTCGGTCGCATTCTCTGCCCAGTATGAGGGCCCCACCGAGGTCTATGTCATGCCCATCGAGGGGGGCCTGCCTCGCCGAGTGACTTGGGAAGGGGCGGGCGGCGATCGCAGCCTGCGCCCGGTCAGTTGGACCCCAGACGGCGATCTCGTCTACACCACCCGCGCCCATTCGACCCTGCCGAACATGCAGCTCGTGGTGGTCGATCTCTCGAGCAACGAGCAAGAACTGGTCGAGCTCTCGCAGGCATCCGACGGCGTCTTCAACAGCAAAGGCGAAGTGTTCTTCACCCGCCTGCCGTTCCAGGGCAGCCACGCCAAACGCTATGTCGGCGGCTCGGTCGAACAGATCTGGGGCTTTGGCCCGGATGATGAAGAAGCGACCGCCCTGACGCTGGATTACGAAGGAACCAGTCGCGACCCGATGTGGTGGAACGGCCGCGTCTACTTCACCACCGATCGCGACGGAACCATGAACATCTGGTCGATGCGCCCCGACGGCACCGACCTTGAGCAGCACACCCAGCACCGCGGCTGGGATGTCCTCGGACCGAACCTGTCCGAGGGTCGCATCGTCTATCAGCACCAGGCCGACCTGCGCGTGCTGGACCTCACGAGCGGCGAGAATCGCACCTTGCCCATCACCATCGCCAGCGACTTCGATCGCTCACAGGAGCGGTGGATCACCTCGCCGATGGATTACCTGACCAACGAGGACCTCTCGCCGAATGGCGACCGGGTGGCGATGGTCGCGCGGGGCGAGGTGTTCGTCGCGCCCGCCGGCGAAGGACGCATCATTCGAGTCACGCGACGGCCCGATGTGCGTTACCGCACGGTCCGCTTCATGCCCGACGGCGAAACACTGCTGCTGCTCTCCGATGAGTCCGGTGAGGTCGAGTTCTGGACCACGAGCGCCGACGGACTCGGGGAGTTCGAGCAGCTCACGGACGATGCCGAGATCCTGCGCTGGGAAGGCCTGCCGTCACCCGATGGAAAACTCATCGCACACACCGACAAGTTCTTCCGACTGTGGATGCTCGACACCGACACCGGCGAGAGCACACTGATCGAAGAGTCGCCGAGTTGGAACATTACCGAGATGTCGTGGGCACCCGGCGGACGCTGGCTGCTCTACACCTACCCGGAACTGAACCAGAACTCGGTGCTGCGGATCTACGACGCCGAGACCGGCGAGAAGCACCAGATCACAACCGACCGCTACAACAGTTCGAGCGGTGCGTGGCATCCCGATGGTGAATGGATTTACTTCCTGAGCGACCGCAATCTGCGCTCTTTAGTCCGCAGTCCGTGGGGCAGCCGCCAGCCCGAGCCGTTCTTTGATCGTCAGATGGTACTGATGGGCGTCGCGCTCCAGCCCGGCCTCAAGTCGCCGTTCGCTCCGGAAACCGAACTCGATCGCGAGGCGCAGAAGGCCGAGGAGAAGGCCGAAGAGAAGGCCGAGGAGCAGGCCGAGGAGCAGGCGGAATCAGAGGAAGCCGAGTCGGAAGAGACTCCAGAGTCGGCGTCCGAAGAAGCGGAAGAATCCGAAGACCAAGCGGCCGAGGAAGACAAGCCCGAGACCCTCGAGATCGACTTTGACGGCATCCAGGAACGCCTGATCCAGTTGCCCGCTCCCGCCGGAAACTATTCCACGCTGCATGTCACCAAGTCACATGCGTTCTTCGACAGCCGGGATGACCTGTACTCCGGACAGATTCAACTGAAATCACTCGAACTCTCCGGAACCAATCCGGATCTCACCACCGTCGCCAGCGGCATTGGGTTCTTCCAGCCCAGCGACGATTTTTCGAAGATGCTGATCCGGCGCGGCAACGGCCTGTTCATCGTCCCTATGAGCGGCGGTCCCGTGCAGTTCAACGACGAGACCAGGGTCAATCTCAACGGCTGGACCATGTCCTTCGACCCGCGTGAAGAGTGGCGACAGATGTTTGTCGAGTCGTGGCGCCTCATGCGTGACTATTTCTACGATCGTGACATGCACGGCGTGGACTGGCAGAACGAACTCGATCGTCACCTGCCTCTCGTTGATCGTGTCGCGGATCGGCGTGAACTCAGTGACCTGATCGCTCAGATGGTGGGTGAGATCGGCGCTCTTCACCACTTCGTCTATGGCGGCGATATGGAACGGGTCCGCCAGTACATCGCACCAGCCTCGCTTGGAGCCAAGCTGCGCCGCGACGACAATGCCGGCGGCGTGGTCATCGAGCACATTTATGCCAACGATCCCGACGAGCCGGAACGCCGCGGCCCGCTGGCACGACTGGACCTCGATATCGAACCCGGTGATGTCATCACGATGATCAATGGTGTGCGCGTGCTCGATGTGTCAGATCACCGAGCACTCCTCCGCAGTGAATCAGGCCGCCAGGTTCGTCTTCGCATCAAGGACGGTGACGACGGAACAGAGCGCGATGTCATCGTGATTCCAGAATCGGTGGGCGCCTCCGCCGACCGACGCTACCACGAATGGGAATACACCCGACGACTCCACACCGAGGAAGCCTCCGACGGACGCATCGGGTACATCCACCTCCGCGCCATGGGCACCGGAGACATCGCCGACTTTGTCCGCGGCTTCTATCCCGTCTTCATGAAGGAAGGGCTCATCATCGATGTGCGCCACAACAACGGCGGCAACATCGACTCGTGGATCATCTCGCGCCTGCTGCGCAAGGCGTGGTCCTTCTGGAGCGGCAACGCCGGCGAGCCTTACTGGAACATGCAGTTCGCGTTCCGCGGTCATCTCGCCGTCTTGATCGATGACAACACCGCCTCCGACGGCGAAGCCTTCGCCGAAGGGGTGAAGCGCCTGGACCTCGGCGAGGTCATCGGCATGCGAACATGGGGCGGCGGCATCTGGCTGACGAGTTCGAACTACATGGTCGACGGTGGCATCGCCACCGCCGCGGAGTTCGGCGTCTTCGGTCCGGAGGGCGCGTGGCTCATCGAGAACGTCGGCGTCGAGCCGGACATCGAAGTCGACAACCCGCCCCACGAGACCTTCCACGGCGAGGACCGCCAACTCGATACCGCCATCGAATTCCTGCTCAAGAAGATCGAGCAGGAGCCAGTCCCCCAGCCCCAGCGCCCCGAGGGCAAGGACCTCTCGCTCCCGGCGTGGCGTTCACGATGAAGTTCATTTCATCTTCACATTGCTAAGATCTTGCAAGCATGACGCTTGCATTCGAGACAATCCGTTCGCTTGGTGCCGCTGATCCGGTCGTGAGCGGGCTCGGTTCGACCGAGCTCGCCTTCCGCCTCTGCGCCGCGGCGGTACTCGGTGCCCTGATCGGGGCCGAGCGTTCGCGGGCGGAGAAGCCCGCCGACACACGCACCATGATGCTGATCTCTGTCGGTGCTGCGGCGTTCGCACTTATCGGTGAACGGGTGATCGCGGGCACAGAAGGCGGTTCCCATCTCGGCCTGGTCTCCGACCCGACACGCGTGCTGGCCTACATCATCTCCGGTGTCGGTTTCCTCGGGGCTGGCGCGATCCTACACTCCAAGCGGACGGTGAAGGGCCTGACCACCGCCTCGTCGATCTGGTGTACCGCCGCGGTCGGCGCCGCCTGCGGGCTCGGAGAACTGCTCATCGCCGGTGTGGTCAGCGCGATCGTGCTGGTCACCCTGTGGGGACCGTGGGTGTACTACGGGCTCACCGGTGGGAAGCCAATGAACGGAAACAACTCGCAGGAGAGTTGACCGGATCGCTGTGAACTCAGTGCGTCAGATCCGGGACCTGCATGAAGCGATCGCTCCATGTACGCCAGACCGATGGCCCGGCATCCATCTCTTCCTTGCTGAGCAGGCAGGAATCGAGCAGGGTCTGCAGTTTGGGCTGATCGAGATCGATCCCGATCAGGACGACTTCCTGCCGGCGATCGCCGTGGGGCTCGATCCATTTGGACTCGATCCACCGGATGGATTCCTCGTCCTCGGGCCAGCGCTCGCGCGGGGCGGCCGCCCACCAACGCCCGGCGGGAGCGATGCGAAATGAACCGCCAGCCTGAGACCAGAGAGCGGCGATGTCCGGATGGTTGGCGAGCCAGCAGAACCCTTTGGAACGCACGGTGGGCAAGTGGCCTTCGACGATCAGGTTGTACAGGCGTTCGGGATGGAACGGGCGCCGAGCCCGGTAGACGAAACTGGAAATGCCGTATTCCTCGGTTTCCGGGGTGTGCTGGGAGTTGAGTTCCTTCACCCACTGGGGTGAGGCCATCGCGCGATCCATATCGAATCGCCCGGTGTTGAGGATCTCGCTCGGATCCACCTCGGCGTTGATGGTGCGGATGATTCTCGCATCGGCGTTGAGGGATCGGATCATGCGCTCGACCGTCTGCAGCCGGTCCGCGCTGACGAGGTCGCACTTGTTGAGCAGGATGACATCGGCGAACTCGATTTGATCGGTCAGCAAGTCGGCGATGGAGCGCTCGTCCTCGTCGCTGAGGCCGAGTTCCCGATCGACGAGGTCGTCGTGCCCCTTGAAGTCGGTGATGAAATTCGCGGCATCAACCACCGTCACCATCGTGTCCAGGCGAGACAGTTGCGACAGCGATTGGCCGTCTTCGTCCTCGAAGGTGAAGGTCTGGGCAACGGGCAGCGGCTCAGAGATGCCGGTGGACTCGATGAGCAGATAGTCGAAGCGGTTCTCGCGAGCGAGGCGCGAGACCGCCTTGAGCAGGTCCTCGCGCAGGGTGCAGCAGATGCACCCGTTGGACATCTCGACGAGTTCCTCGTCAAGGCGATCGAGGTTGGCATCGCCCTGCTTGACGAGTTCGGCGTCGATGTTGATCTCGCTCATGTCGTTGACAATGACCGCGACGCGCAGGCCCTCGCGGTTGCGGAGGACATGGTTGAGCAGCGTGGTCTTGCCCGAGCCGAGGAATCCGGAGAGAACGGTGGTGGGGAGGGGGGCGCTGTTCATGGGCGTCCTTGAAGTGGATGGTGTCATGGTCGTGTTTCCTTCGCGACGGTGCGTGTACCGGCCCCACGAACTCTGTGAGGGAACTGCTCCTTACGCGATGCGGCCTCACAGGAGCCACACCTGACGGGCCAGATCACACAAACCTATTGGCCTTCGTGATTGGTTCCACAGCCCGGCATACCGCAGCAACCGCCGCTGTGCGGAGTACCGGGCTTGACCAGCATGGTCGGGATGCAAACGAGCCGCTCGACCGGGCTGTCAGCCGGTGTGTCCCCGGGATCCATCCCGGTCAGACGACAGAGTTCAGCCCATGAGGTGATCGTCTCGTGCATCGAGTGGCGCACTTCAACAGTGCGGTTGTTCGCAGGGCATCGGTAGTCGTAGAGCGGCACACACTTCTCCATGCTTGACTCAAGAACCCGGGATAGTATATGATATTGATATTTCATTATCAATAAGGAGAGCCGCGATATGGCTACCTGCTGCCCCAACTGCTCTTCCGCCTCCGTCCTTGGAACCGAAGCCGCCTCAATTTGCACCGAATGCGCCACAGCGACCGTCGCGGGAGCGTCGTTCAGTTTGCCGATGGTGATTGCTGCTGCCTGTGCAGCCGGTCTCGGGGTGATCGCTTTCAAAATGTTGCGCCGTCGTCTCGGAGCGTGCCTTGAATCGAAGCGGCTAGCCTTCGCATGATGGGATCTGTTGGTCGTCAGGCTTGAAAGCGGCTCGATCGTGGGCGAAATCGCTTCGTCCGTGTTCGCCCTCCGCTTCATCGCCGCGCCGGTGGTCAGCGCCATGGTTCTGGTGACACTGTCGGGACTGTGGGGGGACGGCAGGCTGAGCGGCGCTGCCCCTCGAACGGGAACGCGAACTGATGCACCCAGGGAGCGGAGCCGCAGGGCTATCCTGTAGGCATGATCGAGCCGGTGTCATTCTGGGAAATGCTTCTGCGCATCGGCCTCGCCCTGGTGATGGGCCTGTGCATCGGTTGGAACCGCGAGGTGAACAACAAGGCCGCTGGCCTGCGCACGATGACGCTGGTCGCGATGGGGGCCGCCGGCATGGTCGTCGCGGCGGTCGAGGTCGCCGCGGCTTCTGAAAATGCCCATGACCTGCTACGCGTGGTGTCGGGCGTGATCGGCGGGATCGGTTTTCTGGGCGCGGGTTCGATCATCCAGTCGCGAGGTCAGGTGCAGGGCCTGACCACGGCCGCGTCGATCTGGGCCTCAGCGGGCCTCGGCATCGCGTGCGGGCTCGGGCTGTACGACCTCGCGGGCGCGTTGTTCGCGATGATGATCATCGTGCTGGTGGTACTGAGCTCGCTAAAAGGCGAGGTGCTGCCGGAGAAGGACAGCGAGGGGGAAAGCGGGGAGGGGTGAGGAGTTTCAGAGCCTCAAATCCGCCGCCTCGGCCTGCTCCCCGTACTCCTCGCGCAGCGGCTGGATGTAATCCCGGATGAACGCCTCGGTCTGCTCCACCGCCAGGCCGACATACTTGCTCGGGTCCAACGCGGTGTCGAGGTCCACGCCCTCCAGCAGCGGTTCGCCGCGCAAGCGATCGATCAGATCGTTCTCCGCGCCCTCGTCCTTCACGCGACTGCCCGCGAGTTGGGCGTGCTGGCGGATGGCTTCATGGACTTCCTGGCGGTCCTTGCCCCGTTTGACGGCTTCCATCATGAGGTTCTCGCTGGCCATGAAGGACAGTTCGGCCATGAGGTTCTTGCGGACCGTGGCCTCGTGGACGATCAGGCCGCTCATGACATTGGTCATGATGCTGAGGCAGGCATCGGTCGCGAGGAAGGCCTCGGGAAGGGTGAGGCGCCGGTTGGCCGAGTCGTCGAGCGTGCGCTCGAGCCACTGCGTGGCGGCGGTGTCGTAGGTGTTGCCGACGAGGTTCCAGACGAAGCGCGCCAGACCGCAGACGCGCTCGCAGCGCATGGGGTTGCGCTTGTAGGGCATGGCCGAGGAGCCGATCTGCTTCTCGGCGAAGGGCTCGTCGAGTTCCTTGCGGTTCGAGAGCAGGCGGATGTCGGTGGCGCATTTGTGGAGGACGGCGCACACCGCGGCCAGCGAACTGACGACATGGGCATCGAAGATGCGCGGGTAGGTCTGCGAGACGAGCGGGTGTGCGCTGGCGAAGAGCGGGCGGTCACTCTCGTCGAGAACCCGTTGCATGTTCGCGCGGAATCGGTCCTCGAGGTCAGCGACCTTGGAGGCATCATTGTTGAACAGAGCGAGGTACGAGGCCTGCGTGCCCGTCGCGCCGCGAAGGCCCCTGGCCTGACCAGCGGTGGCGTCGAAAGGCCGGGTTGCACAGTGCAGGTCATAGGCCCACTGAACGGCTCGTCGGCCGACGGTCGTCGGCTGGGCGGGCTGGTAGTGCGTGAAGCCGAGTGTGGGGGTCGCAATCCATCTCTCGGCGAACGAGGCCATCACGATCTGGAGACGGGCGGCCCGCTCGCGGATCAGCCCGGTCGCCTGGTGGAGCAGCAGGAGTTCGCAGTTGTCATTGATGTCCTGACTGGTCATCCCCAGATGGATGATCCCCCTCGCTTGGGGGCAGCGGTCGCCCCAGGCGTGGACTTGGGCCATCACATCGTGGCGGAGTTCCGCCTCGTACTTCGACGCGCTGGCGATGTCCTCGTCGGTGACCTCCAGATTGGCCCGGAGTTCTTTGATCTGTTCCTTGGAGACCGGCAGGCCGCACTCGTGCTGGGCCTCGGCTACCGCCAGCCAGATCTTGCGCCAGATACCGAACTTGTGGCGGGCAGACCAGATTCGCTGCATCTCATCGGAGGCGTAACGCCCAGCGAGGGGAGACTGGTAGCGATCGTGCGGGGATTGGAGGTCTGCCATCAATAGGGGTCCTGAGCGGTCGAGGGGTGTAAAACTAGGGAAGCGATCGGTTGGAAATGAGGGATTTTGTCGGATTGGGTCGATCCGTTTCGGCTGGGGATCGTATCGTGAGCCATCTCCCGGCGGGGTGGCCGACCTCTCTTTCGGGCCTGTTCGGGCCGGAATCGGCCCGCCGGCTTGCCGGAACCCGCCTTGGCGCAGACGATTCCAATACGCTCATGACCGACCATGCCTCCGCCTCGGCGGGGACCAATCAATCCCGAGCCCCAGCCAAGCGTCGCCCGACGGTGCCGGATGCCATCGCCGCGCCAGGGGCCGATGCCACCGAGGCAGAGCAGTTCGAGTACCTCGGCTCCATTGCCGAGCGTCGGGGCTACGACGAGCAGGAAACCGAGGAACTGGCACTGCTTCTGGCGTACCGTCGCGGCGACCGTTCGGCCCTCGCCAAACTGCTGGAGATGTACCAAGATCGCCTGTTCGCCATCTGCGTCCGCATGGTGACCGATAAGGAACGGGCCAGGGACCTGCTTCAGGACGCGATGGTCCGGATCATTCAGGGTCTGGAGCAGTATTCCGGGCGTTCCCGGCTCAGTACCTGGATGATCCGGGTGACCATGAATGCCTGCCTGACGGATATGCGCCGTCAGAGGATCCGAAAAACCGTCTCCCTCGATGTTCGCAAGGCTTCCAGTGACGGTCGTGCGGGCATCGGTGGAGGGTCCGGGGCCTCGCTGGCCTCGAAACTGTTCGATTCCTCGGAACAGACCGCGGCAGAGGCCGTCCAACGGGAAGAGTTGCGAGCGGATCTGTACAGCGCCTTCGAGCGTCTGGATCCATCGCACCGGGCCATGCTGATCCTTCGCGACATGCACGGGCTCGAGTACAGCCAGATCGCCGAAGCCCTGGAAATCCCCGAGGGTACGGTGAAATCGCGGCTGTTCCGTGCCCGAGCCGCGCTGCGAGACATGATCGAGCAGCGCATGTGGTCGTCCGAGGACCGCTGATCCGGCTATCGTGTGGGGAATTCTTTCGGATCGGATCTTCGGACGCACTTAACCATGACACCGCCTCGTTTCTCTGATGAAGAACTGCTCGCCCTGATCGAGGGCGAACTCGACCCCGACCGGGCCGATGCCCTGAGGGACGCGGTGCGCGATGGGGATCTGGAACTGGCCAGCCGATTGATCGACATGGCCGAGCACCGCGAATTCTTGCAAGAGATGAAGATCGACCGGGCAGACCTGAATCCCGACAGCGCGACCACCCCCGAGGGCATTGTGTCCGCCGCGATCGCCGCCGCCGAGCGAGAGTCGCTGGTGCCGGCCCAGGTTGAATCCGAGTCCGGCAAGCGGGCATGGTGGGTCGGTCCTCTGGCCGCGGGCGTCGGAATCGCGGCACTGGTCGCCGTCGGTGTGGTGATCTCGCGATCGCCGGTTTCGAACGACCGCGGTCGTTTGCCTGCTGACATCGAGCAGCAAATCGCTGATGGTAAGGCCAGGGTGGTCAGTGACGATGACGAACTTCCGCAGGAACTTCGCGATCGCGAAGCAATCCGCAGGCTTGCACAAGACTTGTTCCCCGGCAGTGACCCGGATCCGGGTTTCACATGGCCAACGATCGATGGCGACGACCGACCCGGTATCGACGATCCGTTTCACCTCGATCCTGTCGAGATTGCAGGCAGCAGCGGCCTGAGCGAAGTGATGACCGAGCAGGAAATTGCCGCTGCCATGACGGTTCTCCAGAGCGCTGGCGTCAAAGCCGAGTCCGCCGACGAACCAATCCGCTTCACCGGTATCGATCCGCTCGGGATCGAGCGTGATTACACCTTGGATGAGGCCGCCGCACTGGCGAAAGCCGGTCGCCTGGCAATCGAAGTGAACACACCCGACCAGTCGGGTCTTGCGCTGACCGGCGGTTATCTGGCGGACACGCACCAGAGATACAGTGTTTTCGCGACGGCTCTGGGCTCCGGTGGTCCGGATGAAGTCGAGCAGTTTCGGGCAACAGAGCGCGTCACGGGGTTGACCGGGCGCGTCGGCGAGGCGATCGGGATGCCACCCGAGGCTCTGGCCAGTTACTGCTTCGAAGCCGAAGGATCCCCCACGCAGGTCAATGACCTGGAGCGCGCCACCATGCTCGAACTCATCGCGGCGGTGGTCTCACCGATGAACTCCGGTCCTGGGCGCTCGCGCCTGCGCCTCATCGAATTACCCTTCGACGCCTCCGACGAACCAACGGTGATCGAAGAGAACGACGGTGAGGATCCGTTCTGGTGGCTGCAACCTGAAACGGACTACAGCAAACGCGGCACGGCGTTGATCCCGGTCGTGGTCAAGTAGACAGGTTGAGGTTGCGCCCATCTCGAAGGCGTTGTTCAGTTCGCCTGGAGCCGGCGGTATCGTTGGCGGGCTCCGCGATCGAGCCGCAGCCCGATCATCGTCAGCGCGGGCGAAACGATCAGGCCGAACAGCACCAGCAGTTCGACCGTCGTCGCGTTTCTCAGATCGTCGATGCCGAGGTGTGAAAATTGGAGAAGGATCGCGAACGCGACGGAGACCACTCCAACGCACGCGAGAATGACGCGTCTCCACCACCGGCTGTAATGGGCCTTCATCAGAAATCCGTTTCGCTGCGCGACCACGATCCGTGTGGTCCGCCTCCTCATTAATTCCGGGCATACGACGCACCCGGACGCTCCTCCAACCCGGAATAACCAGGCTAGGAGCCAAGCGTACGCGTACCCATCGCGTTGCTCAAGGCGCGTTTGGAACCGGTCGGCCAGTGTGGATAATTCGTGGGGATCCGAACCGCCTGCGAGAGGCGTTCGGTTGTGGCGGAAGGTGCGGGCCGATACCTTCCACGCCGTGCCGAACCGTGCCGCAACGAAGAATGTATCCCTTCCGCCCAAGCAGGGGGAGTCGCTGCGCTCGCGCCGGATCGCCTGTGCTCTCGCCGCAACGCTTCTCGCGACCAGCGGCGGGCTCATACCCATTACTTTGGCGCAGGTTCAGGGCAGCCCCGAAGCCATCGGCCAGAGCAACCCGGGTGAAGGACGGGTCGTCGCGCAGGTCGTAGTTCACGGACTCGATCGCGTTCCACGCACGCTCATCGACAACACCATCCGCACCGCGCCCGGGCGTCCCTTGAGTTGGGATACCGTTCGTGAGGATCTGCGTAATCTGGAGAGACTGGGCGAATTTCGAGACATCGAAGCCCGGATCGAAGAAAACGCCGATCGCACCGTCACCGTCATCTACGAATTGACCGAAGCCCCGATCATCGAAGGCATTGATGTCGTGGGGAACCGACGCGTGACCGACTCCCAACTGTCGGACGTCGTGAACCAGGGCAGTCTGATCGTGGGCGTTCCGATCGACGATTACCGCATCGGTCTGGCGACCCGGCTCATCGAGGATTACTACCGAAGCCAAGGCTTTTACCTGGTGAGCGTCGATGTGGATGAGTCCGAACTCGCCGAGACCGGGTTGGTGATCTTCCGCATCCGAGAAGGCGAACGCCTGCAGGTGACTGACATACGCTTCGAGGGCAACGAAGCGTTCACCGCCAAGCAACTCCGCTCCCTCGTGGAGTCCAAGACCAAGGGGCTGTTCCAGAAGGCTCCGCTCGACGACGATCAGCTCGATACCGATGTCGCCGAACTCGTCGAGTTCTATATGAACGACGGCTATCTCGATGTCCGGGTGTCGCGATCGCTGCTGCCGGCCCCCAACGGACGCGAGGCCATCGTCACCTTCATCATCGATGAAGGGCCGCAGTACACCCTTCGGTCGGTCCAGGTCTGGGGGGTTGCCGGCACGCGCGACAACCCCGGTGCGGGGCTGACGGTGATCGCGCCCGAGCAGGTCGCCGGCCTGATGCGGGTTCGACCCGGCGAAGTCTTCAACATGCGCGAGATCCGCGCCTCCGAGGCCGCCGTCAGAAATGCCCTTCGCCAGATGGGCTATTTCGATGCTCGCGTGGTCAGCGAACAGTTCCGAGCCGTCGAGAGCCCGACAGTGGATCTGCGTCTCTACATCGATGAGGGGCGCCGGTATCGAGTCGGCACGGTGAACATCCAGGGCAACGAGCACACCAAAGACAAGGTCATCCGGCGCGACATCGATCTCTATCCCGACAGTTGGCTCGACGGCACCGCCGCCGAGGAGAGTGAGCGTCGGTTGCGCAACAGCGGACTGTACGCCGCACCCAGCCAGAATACGCAAGGCCCGGCGGTCATTGTGCAGCCGGAGAACCCGGCGTACCCCGGTTATCGCGATGTTCTGGTGCGCATTGAGGAGACCAACACCGGGCGCATCGGTTTCGGCGCGGCGGTGAACTCCGACTCTGGCCTCGTTGGTGCGATCACCCTCGATCAGCGCAACTTCGACATCGCCGACACACCGGACTCGTTCGGTGAGTTTCTCAGCGGGCGAGCCTTCCGAGGTGCTGGCCAGACCTTCAACCTCGCCCTGCAGCCCGGTGATCAGGTCTCGACCTATTCCGTTTCGTTGTCCGAGCCACGCCTGTTTGAGAGCGCGTACTCCACCGCGGGCTCGGCGTATTTTCGAACTCGCGAGTTTGACGACTACGACGAAGAACGCCTCGGTGCTCGCCTTCGGCTCGGCCGGGCCTTCGGAACCCGCTGGACCGGCTTTGTCTCCGGGCGATTTGAACAAATCGATATCTCTGAAATCGAGTCGTACTCCACGGTCGATCTGTTCGATGTTGAGGGCGAGAGTTCGATCACCAGCCTTGGGCTGGGCATGACCCGCAACACCGTCGATTCGCGCTTCCGCCCGACCGAGGGCACGCGACTGGAACTCGGTGTTGAACAGGTGGGGGTGTTCGGGGGCGACTACACCTTCACCAAACTGAACCTCGAGCACTCGATCTTCATCAAGATCGACGAGGATTACCTGGGGCGCCCCACGGTGCTCTCGGTCGATACCCGCGTGGGATACATCCCGCAGGATGGCGAATCGCCGATCTTTGAACGGTACAACCTCGGCGGGCGATCGTTCCGCGGCTTCGATTTCCGTGGGATCGGGCCGATCGGTCTCCGCAACGACACCATGACCCCCGGCCAGGACCAGGTGGGGGGCGACTTCAGCTTCTTCCTCGGGGCTCAGGTCGAACGCCCCGTCTGGCGCGACATCCTCGGCGTCGCGTTCTTCGTGGATTCCGGCACGATCGCCGAAGACTTCAGTTTCGAGGACTATCGCGTGTCCGCTGGCGTCGGCCTCCGCATGTACATCCCGGCCTTTGGCCAGACGCCGCTCGCCTTCGATTTTGCGTTCCCGGTGATGAAAGAAGACACCGACGACACGCAGATCTTCAGTTTCGCCTTCGATCTGCCCTTCTGATTCCGCAGCGATTCCCTTTGTATGTAGACGCTAACTTGGGTACGATAGGTGCACGCAGGTCGCGCGGTCGTCGCAGATCGCGCTGTATTCCATGTGTTAAAACAGGAGATTGGATGATGAAGGGCGAACAACTCTGGCGCTGGTCTCTTGTTGGCTCTCTGGCTCTGCTGGGCGGGGCCGTTCTCTCAGTTGGAACCGCCGCGGTGAACGCCAATTCGGGGATGTTCGCTCCGGTGGCCGAACCGGTCGCGGTCGTTGATCTGCAGGCGCTGATCGATCTGCTCGACGAGCGGGCCCAGCGCGAGCAGGATCTGCAAGCCTTCGGTGCCGAGTTGGAAAACAAGGTCAATGTGATCCGGAAGCAACTCCAGAGCAAGGCTGACGAGATCCAGACCGCAAGCAACGCGCGGGCTGGCCAACTCTTCGAGGAAATCGTCCGCCTTCGTGCCAACCTCGCGGCGGAAGAGCAGTATGTCACGACCATCGCCAACGAACGCCTGACCCGCCTGAAGCGCGATCTGTACCAGAAGGTTTTGACCGCGGTCAAGGAATACGCAGATTCCGCCGGGTACTCCCTGGTCATCAGCAACGATGCGGCGGCCTCCCTTCCTCCGGTCGGTGAAGGCTTAGGCGCCTTGGAATCCACGATGGTCAGCCGCAAAGTCCTCTACGCGCGGAACACCATCGACATCACGCAGGCGGTCGCGAACCGTATGAACGCGGATTACAAGTCGAGCGCCGGGAACCGCTAACTGGTGCCGGATACCCCTGCGTCCCATCCTGATTGTGAACGCCCCTCCTGGACGGCATCAGAGGCCGCGGCCTTGATCGAGGCGGAGGTCATCGGAGATGGTTCGGTCTCGTTCCAGACCCTGGACTCGCTCGATGCCGCCGGCCCGCACGCACTGACCTTCATCCGTGCCGCTCGGTACGCCCACAAGTGGAGCGCGTCCGCCGCGTCCGCGGCACTGGTGTCAAGGGCGGTGTACGAAGACCCTCAGGTTCAGATCGAACCAGGAGACGGGCGTGCCCTGCTCATCGTCGAAAACGCGGATCTGGCGATGCTCAACTTGCTGGACACCGCGGCTTCGGTCCTGCAGCGTACGCCCAAACCGGGCATTCACCCGACTGCCTGGGTTGATCCGAGCGCTATGATTGGAGAAGGCGTGTTCATTGGCCCGGGTGCCAGCGTCGACGCTGGGAGCACCGTTGGGGCGCGGACGCGCCTGCACGCCGGTGTACGCATCGGGGCGGGGGTCCGGATCGGAGAGGACTGCGACCTGCGCTCCAACGCGGTCGTCGAAGACCGCTGCTCGCTGGGTGATCGGGTGATTTTTCACCCCGGGGTTGTCATCGGTGCGGACGGATTCGGCTATCGCCCGAGCCCGGATGGTCGGAGCATCCTCAAAATTCCGCACATTGGTGCCGTGCGAGTCGGCAGCGATGTCGAAATCGGCGCGAACACTTGCGTTGATCGCGGCAAGTTCACCGATACGGTCGTCGGCGATGGCAGCAAAATCGATAATCTGGTGCAGATCGGGCACAATGTGCAGATCGGAAGATCGTGCATTATCTGCGGAAACACGGGCATCGCCGGCTCGGTCATCATCGGAGATGGCGTGACCATCGGCGGCGATTGCTCCATACACGACAATATCACCATCGGAGATGGAGTCACTCTGGCGGCGTGTTCCGGCGTCACAGAGAGTGTTCCGCCCGGCTCGGTCTGGGGCGGGACCCCGGCTGGTCCGGTGAAGGATTTCCTCCGGCAGATGGCGAGTATGCGCTACCTCGCCGATGTCGTCCGAGACTACAAGAAGCGGGTGAAGCGTCGCGATGACGCGGGGAGCAGCACCTCATGATCGACACGATCGATCGACAGCACACCCTTCGGGAAGCGACGCAAGTCCGGGGAATTGGCCTGTTCACCGGTCAGCCAGTGATCGCCACCCTCAAGCCCGCTCCAGAAGGACACGGCATCGTGTTCGTTCGCACCGACCTGGACGGCTGCCCTTCCGTCGCCGCTCGCGTGGAGCATGTGGTGGAGCGTCCGCGGCGCAGCACGCTGCAACGGGGCGAGACCACCGTGGAGATGGTCGAGCACTGCATGGCGGCTCTTGCTGGTGCGGCCATCGACAACTGCATCATCGAACTCGATGGGCCCGAATTGCCCGCTGGTGATGGCTCGTCCCTGCTCTTCACCGACGCGATCGAGGCGGTCGGGCTCCAGCAGCAGGACGCCCCGCGCAACTACCTGGTCATCGACACACCCATCACGGTCCGTGAGGGTGACGCTACGGTTGCCGCCTTACCCATCGATAGCCCTGCTCTTGAGTTGCTGTACGCACTCGATTACGGCCCCGATTCGCCGGTTCGTCGACAGGTGCACTCCGCGACGATTACGCCAAAGGAATTCCAGACCAACATTGCCCCGGCCCGAACATTCTCGACGGAGCAGGAAGCTCAGGCGATGAAAGCCAAGGGGCTGTTTGCGCACTTGTCCGCAAAGGACATGCTCGTGCTCGGACCGTCGGGACCGATCGACAACATCCTTCGGTTCGAAGACGAACCGGTCCGTCACAAGGTGCTGGACCTGCTGGGAGATATCCACCTCGCCGGGCGCCCGATCCTTGGGCGGATCGTTGCCCACAAGGCCGGACACAAACTCAACCACAAACTCGCGCGCGAGTTGGTGGAACATGCCCGGCAGACCGAGCAGGGGCGATCCACGACCGGGCACAGTCGCGCGATTGCCCAGCCCGCAATGGATATTCGGTCCATCCTGCGGATCCTCCCGCACCGGTACCCGATGGTTCTGATCGATCGCGTGCTCGAAATGGAACCGGATCGCCGGGCGGTTGGCATCAAGAATGTCACGATCAACGAACCCTTCTTCCAAGGCCATTACCCGGCCCAGCCCCTGATGCCGGGGGTGCTCATTGTCGAGGCCATGTGCCAACTCGCGGCGTTGATGCTTTCCCAGAAACTGGAGCGGATCGGCAAGGTCGGGGTGCTGCTCTCCATGGATCAGGTCAAACTCAGAAAGCCCGTCGTTCCTGGAGATCAACTGGTTCTCGAGGTTGATGCCCTGCGGACAAGCACCCGTTATGGGGATGTGCAGTGTCGCGGCTTTGTCGGCGGTGACCTTGCCGCCGAGGCCCGGGTCAAATTCATGATGATCGATGCGGAACGCTGAACCGTCGGCGTAGGCGCGCGTCAGACACGGTCACTGCATTCTCTTTGTGCGGGTAGAATGTGCCCCGTCCGAATCCGTCACGGCTCGGAAGGGCTGATGCAACATTGTCCCCACCCGAGCCGTTGGGCCGATCGTCTGATAGGCCGCGAACGGTATTCGTTGCAGGAGACCTCTTTGATGACCGATGGCTCCCGACCGATGGCCAGCATCCACCCCACCGCGGTGGTCCATCCGTCGGTGGAGATTGCTGAAGGCGTCGAGATCGGGCCGTACTGCGTGATCGGTGAGGGCGTCAAACTGGGGCGCAACACGGTGCTGCACAACCATGTCACGGTCCTGGGCCCCGCGGTCCTCGGCGAGGAGAATGTGGTTTATCCCTATGCTGTTCTGGGGGCTGAGCCGCAGGATCTGAAATACGCCGGCCACGACACCTCGCTGCGAATCGGCGATCGGAACAAAATCCGCGAGCATGTCACCGTTCACCGGGGTACGGAATTCGGCGGCGGGATGACCCGCATCGGTTCGGATTGCCTGATCATGGTGGGGGTTCATATCGCCCATGACTGCCAGATCGAAGACGAAGTGGTGATCGCCAACAACTCCATGCTGGGTGGTCACTGTCTGGTGGAGGAGGGCGCGACGATCGCCGGCGGTGTCGGGGTGCACCACTTCACGACCGTCTCTCGCCTGAGCTTTGTGGCGGGGATGGCCCGCGTGACGCGTGATGTCCCGCCGTTCACGATCGTCGAGGGCTCCCCCGCTGAGCCTCGAAAGATCAACACCACTGGGCTCGTGCGTCGTGGCTGGACGGGTGAGGAGATCGAGATGCTCCGCCTGGCTTTCCGGAAACTCCTGCGATCCCCGGAAGTGCCCTTCCGGGAAGCCATCGAAGATTTTGCGGTCGCCAAGAAAGAATATCCATCCGTCGCGGAACTCTGTCGCTTCGTCGAACGGGCCGAGGATGGTGTCCACGGGCGATATCTCGAATCGCAGCGCGATGATCGGAATCCTCGACATTAACTCGGCGTTGGGTATGCTGAAGGGCGATTTTTTCGGGTTCTCTCATGCTTGAACGCTTCTGGCTCATCCTGATCTTGATGCTGGCGAGCATCGTGCCGCCGATGCATGCGGCACAGGGGAGCCCGACACCCGACTCCGCGATCCGGTGCGCCTGTGCCGCGTCGAGCGCGATGGCGCACTGCGCCTGCGACGGATGCCCGTGCGCGAGCAATCAACCGGCCGAGGAGCCCGCAGACCAGACCCCGGCGGTGCCTGCACCACGCCCGGAACTGCGGTGCGTAGCGGAGCAGAACT
Organism: Phycisphaerales bacterium JB050; assembly: GCA_043101125.1. Lineage (GTDB taxonomy): Bacteria > Planctomycetota > Phycisphaerae > Phycisphaerales > UBA1924 > JANSXG01. The sequence goes on from JBICHT010000008.1 coordinate 50,733, forward strand.
TCGATTTCTCTGAACTGGTTCTCGAAGCGTGGTCTGGTCCCAGCCGGATTGATCCGGATACGAGCGAACCCGCTCTCAACATCTTGGGAATCAGGATCGAATCGCTCCTTTGTGTGTGGCGGATCTAGGAGAGCACGGGCTGTCGCGCGCCCATAGCGCGCCTGTTTCCGTTGCTTTTCGTTTCCGCTTCTTTCACACACTCGTTCAAGGAGTATGACCATGCGTGTATCCACGCTTTCTGTTCTTGTGATCGTCCCTATCACCCTCGCCCTGACCGGGTGCGCTTCATCAGATTCTGGTGAGAGTGCGTCGGTGATGACCTCGAGCGCACCGGCGGCGCAGCCGGTTTCCAACGAGTCCGCACCGATCCAGGCCTCGAGCGCACTGCTTAAGGTCAAGGGCATGAGCTGCCCGAAGTGCGCCAATAACATCACCCTGAAGCTCAAGGACATCCAGGGCATCAGCGATGTCATGATCAACATGGGCATCGGCGAGGTGCTCGTGTCGTTCGGTGAGGGACCGCACCCCAGTCGTGCCCAATTGGCCAGCGCCGTCAATCAGGCGGGCTTCACGCTCGAATCGATCACGGTCAAGTAACCCGCGCCTCCGGCTTTGCTTGAGAAGGCCTGATTGAGAAAGGAGGTGCGCAGATGCGCATCATCTGGAGCGGATGTTCTGTCCGCGGTCCGCTGTGCGTGTTGGTTGGACTGGTGTTGCTCCTGGCAACGCCCCGGCTCGCCGACGCGCAGGAAGCCATCAATACGCCCGCCGCGACCCAGCCCGGAGCGGGGAATTTCGTGAACACCTGGAAACTCCGGTTCACGCACTACAACGGGACCCCAGCCGGGGACGACGGCTCTGCCGACGAAATTCGTCTCGAGGGGCTGCTGGCGTACGGCTTCACCGGTGATTTCTCGATGTCGCTGAGGGCCCCGCTGGTCGCACGCTCGGTCAGCGGTGCCCCGACCATCGACGGGGAAACCGGAGTGGGTGATCTCACCCTGGAGTTCAAGTATCGCTTCTGGCAGGACGACTTCGGTGCGGTCGATACGATCCGCGCGAGCGTGTTCGCGGGTGCTGAACTGCCGACCGGGAATTCCAGTCTCGGCTCAGAATCCGTGGATCCGCATGTCGGTGCCGTCGTGACCTACATCAACGGACGCCACGGTTTGAACCAGGCTTTGAGCTGGAAGTTCAACACCGATGGTGCCGACGAGGTGTGGCGGGCCGGCGATGCG
>JBICHT010000009.1:0-3949 GCA_043101125.1 Phycisphaerales bacterium JB050
GTGTGCTCTTCCGATCTCGGCAACAAGGCGCTGGAGCGCGTGATGGACGATGTGTGCGACGAGGTGAGCCACGGGCGCACGATCTCCGAACCGCTGGAGAAGAGCGGGTACTTCCCCGCGCTGTTGATCCAACTGATGCACCTCGGTGAGAAGACCGGCACGCTCGATGACATGCTGTTGCGAGCCGCGGACGCGTTCGAGGAGCGGACGCAGGCGAGCGTGAAACTGTTCACGCAGGTGCTGCCACCGCTGCTGATCGTGGTGCTCGCAGGGGTGGTGGGATTCGTTATCCTCGCGGTGATGCTGCCGCTGATCGAGATGCAGAACGCGATCGGCGGGGTCTGACACACACTGACACACAACTTGTGGCGCGGTTCGCCGCGGCCCATGACGAACTGGAGGCTGACTCGTGACCAAGACCAAGAAGACCAAGCGACGGGCGATGCGCCGCGGTTTCACGCTGATCGAAGCGATCGTGATCGTGGTGATTCTCGGGATCCTGGCGGCGGTGATCGCGCCGCGTCTGCTCAGTCGCGTGGGTGATACCCGAGCCGCGACGGCGAAGTCGAACGCGAAATCCCTGAGCACATCGATGAACCTGTTCCTGCTCGATCATGGATCGAAGATCGGTCGCGAGAACCTGACGATCAATGTGCTGATCGAGCGCCCGAACTTTATTGATGCGGCGGATTACGACCGCTACCAGAACCCCGAGGACATCATCGACCCGTGGGGCAACGAGTACATCCTCGAATACCCGGGACGCGACGGGAAAGACTTCTCGATCATCAGTTACGGCTCCGACGGCCAGCCGGGTGGCGAGGGCGAAGCGGCAGACATCATCGTTCCCTGACCGACTGGAGTGATTGTGCGAACGATCGCAGTTTCATCACGCGCGCACCGGGCGTTCACCCTCATGGAGGTGATCGTGGTGCTCATTGTGATGGCGATCGCGATGGGGATGATTGTGCCGCGGGTCTCGACCTCGACGCATCGGCAGTCGGAGAACATGGTGCGTGCGGTGTCGTCGATGGTGGCGCTGTGTGCGCAGCGGTCGGTGGCGGGCTCGGAGATTTCGGCGTTGGTGTACGACGCGGAGGAGCGGACGCTGCGGGTCGAGGTGCTGCGCCAGGAGCGCGGGAACTATGACCGGACCGATCGGGAGTGGCGGAGCGATCCGTTCGCGCCGGAGGTTCGGCTGGAGACCTGTCGCGTGCAGCGGGTGGTGATGGACGGGGTCTCGTTCAATCAGGAGTCGTTCCGGCTGGTGTTCGAACCGGGTGTGCAGCGTCCTCAGGTGTCGATGACGATTGCGGAGGGCGAGAGCGAGCCTGACGGGTACCAGCGTTCGGATCAGCGGGTGTGGCAGATCGATCTGCCGTCGTACGCGCTGCGTCCGGTGGTCAGCGGGCTGAGCACCGGCGCGGTGGAGCTCGGAGCGCCGCAGCCCATCGATCTGGATGCGATGGGGCAGGTCGAGGAGTCGTGGTGAAGCCGTCGCGAACACGAGGGGGATTCATCCTGTTGGATGCGATCGTCGGCAGTGTGCTGATGGCGGTGGCGCTGGTCGTGGTGATCGGGCTGAACTCCTCAGCGCTCAAGGCGCAGCGCGACGGTGAGTTCCGTCAGGATGCCGCGATGCTCGCCGATGAACTGCTGGAGCAGGTGGTGGCGGTCGGGCCCGATCAGTTCCGTCGGGTGTTCGGCGAGCGCGGGAACTGCGAGCCGCCGTTTGAGAATTATCAGTATGAGGTGCAGATCCGCTCGGTGGGTGCGGGTGATCCGTACACCGTGACGGCCACGGTGATGTGGAATGACCTGGGGCAACCGCGTCAGTTTGTGGTTGAGACGCTGATCGCGCCTCGCCTCGGGGATGATCCCGATCCGATCCGGGAGCCCGAGTCCACGATGGAGCGCCCGTGATGCCGATGCGCCGCAAACCATCCAACCAAGGTATGACGCTCATCGAGCTGATCGTCGGCATCGTGATCCTCTCGATGGTGGCGGCGGCGACAGCGTTTACGGTGAGTCGTTCGGTGCGTTCGTCGAGCGCGGCCGAGAGTCGCGAGCGGGTCCGGGCGTCGACGCATTTGGTCGCGGAGCGCGTGGCGCAGGATGTGGCGGGGGTGCTGCGCGACGGCGACCTGTATTACGCGCGAGTGCTGCTGATCGATGGCGAAGCCGAAGTGGTCGGACCCGAGGGGAGACGGTACCGGTCGCGCGCAGACGAGTTGTTGTTGTTCAGCCAGTCGCCGGTCTCGGCACGCAGCAGCAATCGCGGGCAACTCGGCGAGGACGGTGAAGGCGGCGAGTTCGAGGTGCAGTACCGGTTGGCCTCGCGTCGGACCGGCGTGGGAGGTCGCAGTTATTCGGATCGCGGGCGCGTGTTCTACGAGGATGTGTCGACGGGCGAGGCCGGGATGCTCTGGCGGCGCGTGGACCCGCAGCCGGACGACACGCCCGATGGCGGAGGCGTGGTGTTCCCGGTGATGGAAGGCGTGACGGAATTTTCGGTGGAAGCGCTCGACGAGGACCGCTGGGTCGCCGAGTGGGATTCGGACCGACAGGGCTACCCGCATGCGCTGCGGGTGACGGTGCGTGTGGTGGAGCCGGAGTCGTTCGGCTCGCCGCGGCGCGAGGCGGTGGCGCGCAAGACGATCGCGATCGACCGTGTGCCGCTGCCGTATGTGTTCGTGGCTCCCGAGGACCGCAGCGAAGACGAGGAGGCGCCATGAGGGGTGTCGCTCGCTCTGCTTCTGGTGTTCGTGCCCGGCGCGGGTTCGCGGTGGTGATCGTGCTGCTGGCGATCGGTATCGCCTCGGTGGTGCTGGTCTCGCTGCAGGTGAGCGCGATGCGTCAGGCGATGTCCGGGCGCGAGAGCGCGGCGCGGGTCCGGGCTAAATGGGCGGCGCGGGCGGGGTTGGAGGCGGTGATCGCGCGGCTCGCCAATGCGACGCAGTCGCCCAGCGAAACTTCCGGTTACGCCGTGGCGGACGACCTTGTGGAGGTGTCGATCGGCGAGCTCGAGGGGGTGAGTTGGAGCATCGAGCACTGGGAAGGGGACACGAAGTACACCGGCCCGGAGGATCCGCACACCAAGGTCAACATCAACCTCATGGAGTTTGATGACCTGATGGAGCTTCAGGGGATGACCGAGGATGTCGCCGATGCGATCGTTCGCTGGCGTGGCGGCGATCCGGAAGCGGGGGAGCTCGGTGGGTACGAATCGCGGAACATCACACCCCGCAACGCGAACTTCCGCTCGATCCGCGAGCTTGAACTGATCCTGAATGTTGATCCGCAACTTTTGCGCGGTGAGGACTGGAACCTCAACGGTCGCCTTGATGAAAATGAGAACGACGGCGACCTGACCTGGCCCCCGGATGATGCCGACGGGGTGCTCGATGCTGGCTGGTCGGAGTTCATCACCGCGGCCTCGATTGATGAGGGACTGGCGTTTTCGGGCGAGGAGCGGCTGTATCTGCCCGAGGCGGCCGAGAGCGATCTGCAACTGCGTGTGGAGGGGCTCACGACGCTGCAGGCCCAGGCGATCCTGGCGTACGCCCGCACCGCGGATTCGCTGGATGCGTTTCTCACGACGGGGCTCTCGCAGCTTGCCCAGCAGACCGGCGAGTTCAATCCTGCTGAGACCCGGGCGATCCAGAATCTGACGCTCGATCAGCAGAACGATCTGTTTGCGGAAGCGACGATGCGAGACCCTGAACTGGGGCCTGCTCCGGGGAAGGTGAACCTGAATCTGGTTCGTCGGGAAACGCTGGACTACATCCCCATCTTCCGAGACGCGCCGGGCTTTGCAGACCAAATTGTGTTTATCCGCAATCAACGCCCTCAGGGGTTCGTACACCTTACGGAACTGCGAGAGTACGGTCTGCAACCGCAACAAATTGTCGGGTTACGACCATACATTGATGTGCAGAGCAACGCGTAT
>JBICHT010000010.1:0-12724 GCA_043101125.1 Phycisphaerales bacterium JB050
CCGGCAACCGTCCGGAATGGATGATTCTCACGGTCGTTCCTGTCATTCCGCCCGAGCTGCGTCCGCGGGTGCCGCTCGATGGCGGACGTTTTGCGACGTCTGACCTCAACGATCTCTATCGCCGCGTCATCAACCGTAACAACCGTCTGAAGCGGCTTATGGAGCTGCGCGCGCCGGATATCATCATCCGCAACGAAAAGCGCATGTTGCAGCAGGCGGTCGATGCGCTGTTCGACAACGGCCGCTGCCGGCGCCCCGTGCTCGGTTCCTCGAACCGTCCGCTCAAGTCCCTGACCGACATGGTCAAGGGCAAGCAGGGACGCTTCCGTGAGAACCTCCTCGGCAAGCGTGTCGATTACTCGGCTCGTTCGGTCATCGTCGTGGGCCCGGAGCTCAAACTCCACCAGTGCGGCCTGCCCAAGAAGATCGCCCTCGAGCTCTACCAGCCCTTCATCATCCGCAAGCTCAAAGAGCACGGCCTGGCCGACACCATCAAGTCCGCCAAGCGCATGCTTGAGCGTCGCGATGCCGAAGTCTGGGACATCCTCGAAGAAGTCATCGACCAGCACCCCGTGCTGCTCAACCGTGCTCCCACCCTCCACCGAATGGGTATCCAGGCCTTCGAGCCGGTGCTCGTCGAAGGCAACGCCATCAAGGTGCACCCGCTCGTCTGCACCGGCTTCAACGCCGACTTCGACGGCGACCAGATGGCCGTTCACCTTCCCCTGTCGGTCGAGGCCCAGGCCGAGGCGCATGTGCTCATGCTCTCGACCAACAATGTGTTCTCCCCGGCCAACGGCTCGCCGATCATCTCGCCGTCGCAGGACATCGTGCTCGGCGTGTACTTCCTCACCATGGATAAGCGTGAGGCCGTGACCGACCCGGCGAAGATCCCGCACTTCAAGGATTCGCACGAGGCGATCCTGGCGTACGACCAGGGCAAGGTCGGTATCCACGATCCCATCCTGATCCGCCTGCCGCGCTTCCGCCAGCAGGTCACCAGCCAGGGCGGCGTCCCCGAGCCGATGCCCAAGAACGGACGCATCGTCACGACCGTCGGGCGCGTTATCTTCGGCGACATCCTGCACGACGGCATGCCGTTCTACAACTGCGCCCTTGGCAAGAAGGGTGCCGCCCGCGTCATCGACGACACCTACCTCTTCTGCGATCGTGGATCAACCATCGATCTGCTCGACCGCCTCAAGGAGATCGGTTTCCGTTGGTCCACCCTCTCGGGTGTGTCCTTCGGTATCACCGACCTCCGCGTGCCGGACCAGAAGCTCGCGCTTCTCGCCGAGTCGCAGAAGAAGGCCGACAAGATCAAGAAAAACTACGAGCGTGGTCTCATCACCGCGCGCGAGCGCTACAACCAGATGCTCGACATCTGGGCACACTGTCGCGAGCAGGTCACCAAGGCCCTGATCGAGACTCTGAAGAACGACCGGCGCGACCCCGTCACCGGTGAGTACACCTCCATCGAGAAGAAGGAGGGGGCTCCGTACGCCAACCCGGTGTTCGTGATGTCCGACTCCGGTGCCCGTGGTAACACGAGCCAGATGCAGCAGCTCGCCGGTATGCGTGGTCTGATGGCCAAGCCCTCGGGTGAGATCATCGAGACCCCCATCCGCGCAAACTTCCGCGAGGGGCTGACCGTTCTCGAGTACTTCTCCTCGACCCACGGTGCACGAAAGGGTCTGGCCGATACCGCGCTCAAGACCGCCGACTCCGGCTACCTCACCCGCAAACTCTGCGATGTGGCCCAGTCGGTCATCATCAACGAGTACGACTGCGGCTCCAAGCGAGGCATCACCAAGCGCGCCACCTACAAGGGTGACGAGATCGATGTCCCGCTGTCGCAGCAGATCATCGGTCGCGTCTCGCGCCAGAACATCGTCAACCCCATCACCGACGAGACGATCGTTCGCGAGAACGAGATGATCACGGCCCAGATCGCCGAAAAGATCGAGCAGCTCAACATCGATTCGGTGGTCGTCCGCTCGCCCCTCACCACCGATTCGCGATTCGGCTGCTCGGTGCTCGACTACGGCATGGACCGCTCGACCGGTCAGATGGTCGAACCCGGCATGGCGGTCGGCATCATCGCCGCCCAGTCCATCGGTGAACCGGGCACGCAGCTCACCATGCGTACCTTCCACACCGGCGGCGTTGCGACCACGACCCTCATCGATACCGACCTGCGCGCTGGCCAGGGCGGCACGATCGAGATCCGAGACTGCAACGAGGTCGAGGTCGAGATCGAAGACGGCGTTACCGTGCTCGTCGCGCTCAAGCGCAACGGCCAGATCAGCATCCTCGATGCCAAGGGACGCGAACTCGAGAAGCACAAGATCCCCTACGGTGCGGAAATCCTGCACCGCAACGGCGATTCCGTGAAGAAGGGCGATCAGCTCGTCCGCTGGGACCCGCACCGCACGCCGATTCTTGCCGAGAAGGGCGGCTTCGTGGAGTTCGTCGACATCGAACTCAACGAGACCATTCGCGAAGACGATGCCGGCGGCGGCCAGAAGGTCCTCACCGTTATCGAGCACAAGGGCGAGAAACACCCGGCGATCAATGTGGTCGACAAGGATGGCAACATCCTCGACTTCCACTACCTGCCCGCCAAGGCACGCATCGAAGTCGCCGACGGCCAGGAAATCAAGGCCGGGCAGATGCTCGCGCGTCAGCCCCGCGGTGCGTCCGGCTCGTCGGACATCACCGGTGGTCTGCCCCGTGTGACCGAGATCTTCGAAGCCCGCAAGCCCAAGGATCCGGCGGTCCTCGCCGAGATCTCCGGCAAGGTTGAAATCTACTCCGACAAGCGCAAGGGCAAGATGACCATCCGCGTCATCTCCGACGCCGGTCTCGAGAAGGATCACCATGTCCCGCAGGACCGTCACCTGCTCGTCCACTCGGGCGACAGCGTGAACGCCGGCGACCCGCTGATCGACGGACCGCTCGTGCCGCACGACATCCTGCGAATCAAGGGCGAGGAAGCGCTCTGGGCGTACATGATTGATGAAGTCCAGAATGTGTACCGCGCTCAGGGCGTGACCATCGACGACAAGCACATCGAGGTCATCGTGGCCCAGATGCTCCGCAAGATCCGTGTCGAGAACCCCGGCGACACCGATCTGCTGCCTCACGAGGTGATCGACAAGGTTGCCTTCCGCCTCAAGAACCAGGAAGTTGCGGACATGGGCCGCATCACCGACCCCGGCGATACCGGGCTCGCGCTCAACGCGCTGGTCAGCAAGGCGGAGCTCCGCGAGGCCAACGCTCGTGCCGAGTCCGAGGGCAAGCAGCCTGCCAAGGCCAAGCGAGCCAAGCCCGCCACCGGTCGTACCCTGCTGCTGGGCATCACCAAGGCGTCGCTCCAGAGCGAGTCGTTCCTCTCGGGTGCTTCGTTCCAGGAAACCACCAAGGTGCTCACCGAGGCGTCGCTCAAGGGCGCAGTCGATGAACTGGTCGGCCTGAAGGAGAATGTCCTGCTGGGTCACCTGATCCCCGCCGGTACCGGCTTCCGCCCGTACCAGAACCTCCGGATCAAGTACCTCGCCGAGCCCCCGACATCCACCGCCGCCGACGAGGACTCCATGTACGCCGAGGCCGCTCAGGCCGCCGAGGCCCTCGGTGCCGACTCGTCGGATGCTCGTCAGTCGCTGTCGGTCGAGATGGGCGATGTCCTCATCGGCGACTCGCGTATGCAGGAAAACTGATCGGCCTCAACCGATCGGCTGAATCCAAAAGAACCACGCGGACTCGGAAGGGTCCGCGTTTTCATTTTTGCATTGGCCAAGGACGGCGCTCAGGATGACGCGTCGTCCGTGCGCACGAAGGTGCCCTTCTGGACATCCTTCACCACGCCCGGGAATCGCAGCACCCGCCCGTGGCATGCCACATACACACCCGGCTCGGCCAGTTCCGTTGCGAGCAGCGCCTCGGTCAGATTCTGCAACGCATCGCTCCGCTTCATCTCGAACGGACGCATCGCCCCCGTGAGGACCACGGGCACGGTCAGCGAGTCTCCCAACTGCTCGTACAACGCCTCGCCGGTGATGCTCAGCGTGTCGGTGCCGTGCAGGATCACCACGCCATCGCTGAGGGTCATCGCCGCCTTGGTCGCATCAAGAATCAGTTGCCGGTCGGCCTCGGTGAATTCGAGGCTGTCCTTGCTCATGAGTTCCCGGATGTGCACACGGGTGTCGGCCAGACGCAATCGAGCGATCATCCGCTGGACGATCGAGCCGCGATTGGATAACTGCTGGGCGACCTCATCATAGGTTTTCTCGATGGTGCCGCCGGTCGTGATCAGTTCAACATGACGCATGCGGGCAGTGTACCCGCTCCGCGGCTCATTCCCCGAGCCGCTCCCGAGCAGCGCAGTCACCGATCGGCACCGGCTGGCCGGCGTGGTCAACCGCCACCAGCACGACCTCGGCGCTGGTCACATCGATGGTCTGGTCAGCCTCCGGGCGGAAGGCCCGCACGCTCACACGCACCGTCAGCGAACTCCGTCCGACCCGCGTGGTCTCGGCGTACAGGCTCAGCACATCGCCCACGAGCACCGGCTTGTGGAACTCCACGCCGTTGAAGGCCACCGTGACATACTTGTGGTTCCTCTGGCGGAGGGCCTCGACGAACGCCGCCTCGTCGATCAGCGACAGGATGACCCCGCCGAAGATCGCCCCCTGCGGGTTCGTGTGGGCGGGCATCATGACGGTGCGGATGGCGACTTCGCTTCGGACTTTGTGCGGCGATGGCTGGTTCGTGTTCACGATCCAAGCGTAGCACGCCCGAATCGAAGATGTGACGCCGGGAACAGCCGCCACGGTAGAATCGCGATGGAGCCGATCCCATCGCCCCGACCGAGAGGAACCGCATGAGACTCATCGTCGTTCGGCACGGCAAGACCCATCCCGACCCGCCCGCCGATTCGCCGGGCCGCGACGAGGATCGCCTGCTCCAGCCACGAGGCATCCGCCAGTCGCACCACCTCGGCGAACATCTCGCGGCTCTCGGGCACCAGCCGCGTCTGCTGGTCTCCAGCGGTGTCGAGCGAGCGATCACCACCGCCCGGCTCATCAACGATCACCTCGGCATCGAGCATCGCGTGGACCCGGTCCTCGAGTTCGGCCCGACGGCATCGCAGGCGATCGAGGCGGTGATCGGTCACGCCAGTGATGCCGGTTTGCTCAGTGATCCCGGAGGCCTCATGACCGTCGGGCACAACCCGCAGAGCGAGAACATCCTTGGCCTGCTGCTGGATGGTCCGGGCGGAAACTACTACCGGGTCCGAACCGGCGAGGCCTTCGCGCTCGAGATCGACCCCGGGCAACCGTTCGGTACAGCCCGCCTGCTCTGGTCGGAGCGTCTGGAGGAGTAGTGAGGCTTTGGCTATATTGTGTGCGGCGTATGTTTGGGAGAAGCCGCGATGCCCGATGACCGTTCAGAACCGTCCACCCCGAACCTCGGCATGGTCCTGTTTCGCCCGAACGACGGGGGAAACGCGCTGCGGGTCCGCCTTGAAGGCGAGACGGTGTGGCTGACACAGGACCAGATGGCTGAACTGTTTCAGACGACCAATCAGAACATCAGCCTGCGCCTCAAGAACATCTTTTCCGAGCATGAACTGGAAGAAGATCGAGTTGTCAAGAATTACTTGACAACTGCTGCGGACGGCAAGGACTACGTGGTGCTCCACTACTCCCTCGATGCCATCCTCGCGGTGGGCTATCGCGTGCGGTCCACGCGAGGCACGCAGTTCCGCCAATGGGCGACCACGACGCTTTCGGAGTACCTGACCAAGGGCTTCGTCATGGACGATGAGTGCCTCAAGGAGGGGCGGTCGCTGGGGCGGGACTATTTCGACGAGTTGCTGGAGCGGATCCGGGATATCCGCGCGTCCGAGCCACAGCGACAACTAACGACCAATCAAGTTTCAGGGCGGGCTCTGCACTCCGGTCCCGACCTGAGCGATCGCGCCGAACTCAAGCCCTCGCGGCGACCTGTCCGTTGTCGAACGCCGGGCAGCGGTCCACCGCGGTTTGCAGGTCGGTGCGTGTCGAATCATCCAGCCGGTCGAGCAGGCCAAGTGCTCCATAGGTGTCGAGCAGTGACTTCGCCCACAGGCCTCGGTAGACCGCGTCGGTGTCGATGATCGGGCGACCGAGGATGTCTTCGAGCATCGCGCGGGTATAGGTCGGCTTGGTGGTCGCGGTGGATTTGGTGCCGTATTGGTTGAGGTTGGAGGCGAAGATGCCCGCGGCGCTGACGGGGAGGAAATCTTCGTAGCGAAGGCCTTCATAATCCGCGTAGCCCTGCTCGACGAGTTCGTGGATGTCGGTGGTGGTGATGCTGCCCGCCGCGGCCCTGCCAGCGTCGGTGGGGGTGTACAGGGCGTAGACGAGACCGGCACGCAGCAGTTCGGGCAGAGTTTTGGGGAACTCGGCGAAGTGCGAGGCATACTCGGTTTCGTAGGCCTCGAGGTCGGTCTTCGCGAGCGTTGGGTTTTCCGCCTTCGCGGCTTCGGCACTCGCGAGGCAGCGGTCGTAGAGATCGCGCCCCTCGGGGGTGGTCGCGTAGAAACGCTGCTCGATCTCGCCGAACCGGGCGGTGTGAACGGTATCGACCGTTGTGCCGTCGGGGTTGGTGAACCGCACCGGTTCGGTCAGTGCCTTGTAGGCATCTTGACGGAGCAGGAGCGGGGTGTCCCAGGAGGGGCCTTCGGTGGAGTCCTTGAAGCCGGAGTGATTGAGTGTGGTGAGATCCAGGTCGGGCTGGCTCAGGCGGTCGCTGACGGCGTCGGCCGCGTTCTTGATGGTCTGCGGGGGCAGCGCGGAGCGCTCGTAGGAATTGATCTGATCGGCGCTGAGGTGCTTGAAGCTCAGGCGCAGGTAATCGTGATCCGCGGTTTCGCAGAAGCGCCTGAGCACGACCTCGGCGCGCTGGCGGAACGCGTCGTTTGTCATCTCGCCCATGCAGCGGCGCATCGCCGCGGTGTACAGGTCCATGCAAAGGGTGTTTGGCGTGAGGTGGTTCAAGTGGTGAGATTCGAAGCACGCGATGTCCGCGGCGATCTTGAACCCGGCTTCGCACAGGTCGGTGTACAGCTTGTGGTCGCGGGCGCTGCCGGTCCATTTGAAGATGCGGTCCGTCGCGTGGCGGATGAGTTCGTCCGCTTCGGCTTCGGTCAGGCCGCCCTGGGATTCACATTTTTCGATGAGTTGCTTCGCACCGTCGGGAAACACCTGGCGGGTCGAGAGCAGGTCCTCGATGCGCGAACGGGTCTCGTCGTCGAAGTAGTCCGTCTGGAGCAATGAAGTGAACACACGGTGTTCGGGGCCGATGGTGGAGCGGAAGGCGGTGGCCACGATGGGCTGGCTCTTCGCGCCAACATCGGTCATGTCGTAGTAATTGTGCGGCTCCATCGCGAAGCAGGCGAAGAAGCGGGCGATCCAGCGGTACTCATCGTTGCGCCCGATCCGGATCGCGCCGTGGCGCTCGGAGCTGGTCTTCTCGAGTTGGGCATCGGAGACCGAGAAGCCGGGGAACATTTGCGCGAGAAGGTCGCAGACCGCTCGGTTGGTCACCTGGTTGACCAGCAGAGACTTGTCGTAGAGCGGCACTTCCTTGCCGAACATCGAAGAGAGCTCGGCGAAGAGGCGGTTCTGCATGTCGATACGGTCGGCGTAGGCGGTCATGGTGGGGTCCGTTGGCAGAGGAACAGGATGATCTGTCGACCAGATTCTAGCCCCGGATCGGCCAAAAGGCCCTGAACGGAGGGCGAGACTGTGCGTGGCGACGGGGAAATACCATGGTATTGCCCGCCCATCGTGGATCGATCGAGGATCCGCTCATGGGGTGGTCACCGGGGGATCGGCGGAGACAAGGCAGGACAGCCGCGGGCTACTTGCGAACGCTGAGGAACCGCTTCCAGCGTGGTTGGGCTGAGCGACCGGTGGCGCCGGGGACACTCGCGATCGAGGCCCGATCGGTGCGTTCGACGGTCACGAAACTATCGGGTGCGAGCTCACTGACCAGCGTGATGGTCTTGTTGAGTTCACGGCGCTTGATCGCGAGAAACGAGATCTCGACCGGGCCGTTGCGCCCTTCACCCGAAACGCGGGTCACGCGATAGCCGTGCTCGCGGAGTCTGGATGACAGGTCCACATCGAGATGGCGGTTGACCACGCGGAGCATGCGATGACCGATGGCGATCTTTTCTTCGATGGTCATGCCCACAAGCGTGCCGGTGGCGAAGCCCGCGCCGTACGCGATGAGGGCGACCGGTTCCTTGAGGTAGTGGATCACCCCGCCCACGGCCAACGCCCAGACGATGACTTCAACGAAGCCGAGCATCGCCGCGATGAATCGGTGGCCGTTGATCACGAAGATCATGCGGACGGTTCCGATCGACACATCGACGATCCGGGCACAAAAGATCAGGATGGGGATGTACCACTCCATCGTTTGTCCGTTCTGCGCATCGAGCCGGCTCAAGAAAAGACCCGGCCAGAGGTGGCCGGGTCGCGGGTGATATGTGGGGAGGGGGGGACTCGACGATCAGTCCTCGCCCTGGGCCTTGCTGTACCCGGCTTCACCGTCGAATTCGGGGAGTCGCTCGACATGGACCCAGCGCCAGCTCTGGCTGATGCGTTGGAGCATGTCGAGCAGGTCGGCATCGGTCATGGCCTGGGACTTGTCCCGCATGATGAAGCGGCAGCGGTGGTGATCGACGCCATCGAACGCCGCGGCGGCGGTGGGGTATACCTGCGTGCCGCGGTTGGAAAGCATCTTGAGTTGCAGGTTCGAGCCCTCGGCGATCTTCTCGAGGCTTTTGCCGATGACATCGGGCATTTCGCCGCTCTCGATAAAGATGTCCACACCGACATCGCGCCGACTCTTGACCTTCACGAAGTCGAGGTCAGCGGACACTTTGGGCATCTTGATCGGGGTGTACTCGCGCTCGACGAGTTTGCTGGAGCGCTTGCCGAGGTTGGCGATGACTTCCTCAGTGAAGCGCTTGGTGCCGACGGCGGGGCGACCCTGGGCGATGTCGCCGGTGAGGGCCTTGCCCTCTTCGAGCGTGACATAGAGCGCGTGCTCGATCTTGTTGGCGGTTTCGAACTCCCCGAAGTGGCGGAGCATCATGACCGCCGAGAGCAGCAGGGCGGTCGGGTTGACCTTGTCCTGGCCCGCGATGTCCGGGGCCGAGCCGTGGACGGCTTCGAACATGACCGCCTGGTCGCCGAGGTTCATCGAGGGGGCGAGGCCGAGGCCGCCGACGAGACCGGAGGTGAGGTCGGAGACGATGTCGCCGTTCATGTTGGTCGAGACGATGACATCGAAGGTTTCGGGCCGGATAACCAGCTGGTGGCAGGCGTTGTCGATGATGATGTGGTCGGACTGGAACTCGGGGTATTCCTTGGCGACATCCTCGAAGGTGCGTTTGAACAGCCCCTCGGTCTTCTTCATGATGTTGGCCTTGGTGGCGCAGGTGACGCGCTTGCGTCCGAGCGAGCGGGCCAGTTCGAAGGAGAGACGAGAGATCTTCTCGCAGCCCTTGCGGGTGATGAGCTTGAGGCACTGCGCGACGCCGGGCGACTGCATGTGCTCGATGCCCGCGTACACATCTTCGACATTCTCGCGGACCACGATCAGGTCGATGTTGCGGCCAGCGAACGGGCCGCCGACATTCGGCAGTTCCCGGCAGGGGCGGATGTTGCCGTACATCTCGAAGAGTTTGCGGAGGGTGACATTCGCGCTCTTGCCGCCGTAGCCGACGGGGGTTTCGAGGGGGCCTTTGAGGGCGACGCGGTTGGCATCGATCGAATCGATGGTCTCCTGCGGCACGCCGGAACTGATTCCGGCTTCGAAGGCCTTCTTGCCGGCAACGGCCTCATCCCACTGAATATTGGCACCGGCCGCGGCAAGGATGTCCTTGGTGGCACTGGCGACCTCGGGGCCGACGCCATCGCCAGCGATGAGGGTGACTTTGTGGGGAGCAGCGGAGTCGGACATGGCGCGGATCCTTCAGGGATTCGGGGTTCGTGAGGGGGGTGGAAGGCCGGGCGTCAGCGCACACGAGCGGTGGCCCGAGGGCGGGCATGGTACCGCAAGACGGGGCGTGGCTGGGCGGGTTCCGAGCGGTGAAAGGGGCGTTTACGCCGGGTTTTGGGGTTCTTCACCAGTTGCCGCGAAAGCGAGGTCGTCGGCGACATCGGCGACCTTGGCCTGGCCCTTCTTGTCGAACAGGCTGACGGTGATGGCGACAATGAAACCGATGACGCAGGACGGGAGCAGCACATCCAGCCCGCCGAGGTAGGCAACCCAGTCTTCGTGGCCCAGGGCTGTGAAGATCGGGGGGAGGGCGAACTTGAAGAACGGCACGCCGAGGAAGCCTGCGACCATCGCGCACTTCGCACCCAAGGATGTCAGCTTGGACCAGAACAGACTGAGGATCATCGTCGGGCAGAAGGTCGCGGCGATGCCGGACCAGCCGAAGATGATCGTCCAGAAGATGCCCTGTTCCTTGTCGTAGAGCATGATCCCAATGCCCATCGCGAAGGCGACCAAGGCGAGGATGACCGTCAGTTTGCGGCTGGTGGAGACGAGCCGCTCATCGCTCATGTCGGGGTGGCGGGTCTTCTGCCAGTAGTCGCGCACCGCCGCGGACGAGGCGAGGACCAGCAGCGAATCGATCGTGGACATGATCGCGCTGAGCACCATCGCGATGAACAGCCCGGTGAAGAAGGCCGGGAGCAGGACTTCGGCCATGTGCGGCAGAATCGAGTCTTGCACCGCTTTCACGGTTGGCGCAATCGCGTCCACCGCGTCCGGGGCCGGCGGCTTGATGTCGGTCGGCAGGAACATGGCCCGACCGAGGATGCCGATGCAGACCGCGCCGCTGAGGGCAAGGACGGTCCAGGTGATGGCAACCGCCGTGCCCTTGTTGACCTCTTTCTCGGATTTGATCGAGATGAAGCGGACGAACACCTGCGGCGACCCGAGGAAGCCGATGCCGATGGCGATGAAGCCGAGGACGGTGAAGATGCTGCCCGCGTTCCAGCCGCCGGTGGAGGCGATCTGTTCCCCGGCTTCGTTGGCGGGGGCCGGGCCGTGCAAGGTCAGCAGGTCCGGGTTGATGGACTGGAGTGAGTCGATGACATTCGTGACGCCACCGATCTCGAGCAGAGCAACGATCGGCAGGAACACCAGCCCGAGGAGCATGAGCGAGCCCTGGAACACATCGGACCAGACAACGGCGGTAAAGCCGCCCTGGGTGATGTAGAGCAGGACGATGCCGAAGCCGAAGGCCGCTCCGGCATAGTGATTCCAGCCGAGGAAGTTGTTGAACGCCCCGCCCGCGGCGTGCACCTGAGCGGCGGCGTAGATCGGGACAAAGACGACCAGCGCTCCCGCGGCAATCAGACGCAGCCAGTGCGAGGTGTCTCGGAATCTCGATTCGAGGTAATCCGGGACTGTGATCGAGTCGTATTTGTCGGTGAGACGCTTGAAGCGTTTGGCCATGAACAGCCACGCGCCCGCCACGCCGAGGAATTCGCCCAGCACCACCCAGAACGCCTGCACGCCGACGGCGAAGCCCATGCCGGTCAGACCCAGCAGCAGCCAGGCGGATTCGCCGGTAGCGCGACTGGAGAAGGCGACATTGATGAACCCGAGCCGCTTGCCGGAGGCGAAGTAGTCGCGGATGTCGTGCATCTTCTTCGAAGCGAGCCATCCGATGACGAGCAGGGCTCCGACATACAGCGCGATCGCGATCAGCTGGGCGGTCATGTGGGTCCTTCCGAGGGCGAGGCGGGGCGATGATCTCCTGAACGGGCGTGCGATTTTCCTACACGCAAGCAGACACCGGCGAGCATACCGAGATGGTCATGCGCCTGCAGAAAGTCAGCGATTTTGAGAAGGAACCGATCAGATGCGGATCAATCGTTGTGCAGCTCGCGCAGGCGAGGGCTCAGACGCAGCAGCAATCGGGTGCGTTCGAACTCGTTGAGCACTTCCTGCAGCACCGTACGAACCGGATCGTCCGGAGGATCGGTCAGGACTACGCCCGCACCGTCATTCGGCAGCGCCTTACGGGCCATCGAGCGATAGCGACTGAGCGTGCGATCCCCGAAACGGGCGACGGGCTCGAAATCCTCGGCCATGAAGAATGTGACCGGGACGCGATACCCGGCGTTGATGGGCAGGGCCATCTGCAGGTGCGGCTGGTCGTTGCGGTTGAGGAATCGCAGTTCAATCAGCGGGTTCGCCTCAGCGATGCGCTGCATGGCGGCGCCCTGGAGGGCACAATCGCCGCACCAGGTTCCGGTGATGCACAGGACCTTCATCTCGCGGGCGAACCCTTCGATGAGGTGGCGCTGGTCGGGGGCGAGTTCGAGTTGGCTGTAGCGGGTGTGCCACTGGGCATCGTGGCCTTCGGGGGCACCGCTGTCGACAAACTGTTCGTACGACACGCCCTGCTGGAAAGCGGCGCGGAGGGTATCGGTCGGGAACATTCGGGGAGACTCCGTGGTGATCGGCTTAGTCGTTGTGCTTCTGGCGCAGGCGGGTCGAGAGGCGGAGCAGGAGGTGGACGCGCTCGACCTCGTCAAGCCAGTCTTGCAGCGTTCCGGCGAGTTCGTCGTCGGAGATCGGGGCGCCGGGCACGGCGCAGGCCGCGCCGAGTTGTTTGGCGGCGATGGCGCGGTAGCGGGTC
>JBICHT010000011.1:0-31482 GCA_043101125.1 Phycisphaerales bacterium JB050
CGCTGTTCGTGGTGGATCGATGGGGAACCGCCATGGCCCAACTCACACAGAATTCCTTCGTCGAGCGCTTCATGCTGCCCGCCGGGTCGAACCAGGTGCAGCTCCTGCTCAACGATGACCCCGAGATTGCTCGTCGGGCCGAACGGGCACGAAACCAGCGTGAAGCCGAAGAAGCCCGCCAGCGCGCCGAAGACCGATTCAATTGACCCCGGCTACCGGGTGACCGCGATGGGAGATTCATGACTCAGCTCCAGACCGAGCCGCAACAGACCGCCCCGAACACCGGCACGCCGGTCGTGATCGCGCACAACCTGTGCAAGACCTTCAAAGACTTCTGGATGCGCAGCCGTGCCGTCGCGGTCGATGAGATCAGTTTCGAAATCCATCCCGGCGAGGTCTTCGGTCTGCTCGGCCCCAACGGGTCGGGCAAGTCGACCACGATCAAAATGATCCTCGGCCTGCTGAAGAAGAGCTCGGGACGCCTCGCGGTCTTCGGGAAGCCGCCATCAGATGTCTCGATCAAGAAGCGGATCGGGTACCTGCCCGAGGAGTCGTACCTCTATCCGTTCCTCAACGCTCGCGAGACGCTCGAGTACTACGGCAAACTGTTCAAACTCGAGCATCGCGTGCGTCGGCGCAGAATCGACGAACTGCTGGAGATGGTCGGCCTCACCGGCGTGCAGCACCGCCAGGTTCGTGAGTATTCCAAGGGCATGCAACGCCGCATCGGGCTGGCTCAGGCGCTCATCAACGATCCCGAGTTCCTGATCCTCGACGAGCCGACGACCGGTCTTGACCCCATCGGCACCAAGCAGGTCAACGATCTGATCCGCCATCTCGGAGAACGCGGCAAGACGATCCTGTTGTCGTCTCACCTGCTCGCGGATGTGGAGGATGTGGTCGATCGCATGGTCATCCTGTACGGCGGAAAGATCCGTGCAGCAGGTACCTGTGAGGAATTGCTCGCCAGCCGCACACGCTCGGTCATTGAGACCGAAGCGCTCGACGCCGAAACCATGGATGAGATCCGCGTGGTTCTTGAGCGTCGCGAAAAGCACATCGATCGCATTCATCCGGCACGCCAGAAGCTCGAAGACTTGTTCATCGGTCTCGTTGAGCGTGCCCGCACCGAGCGTGCTGCAACATCTGGTGCCCAGCACGGCGGGTCCACGGCGTCCTTCCTGGTCGGTGAAGGCGGCAAGACCGAGACCAGCGCGGATGAGGTGATCGCCAGCCTCACCGAACCATCACCCTCCGATGATGCCTTGGAGACGGAAGCCTCCCCGATCGCTCAGACGACGGAAAGTCAACAGGACGAAAGTGCCGAGGTGATCGACGAACTGCTCGGGGACCTCTATGAGGACGATGCCACGCGTCCCTCCGGCCCGTCGGGCCCCGAGACAACGCATGAGAACTCTCAGCCTGACGAGGACATCGACTCCAGCGTGATCGAGGGCCTCCTCGGCGACGACAACCAGGACAAGGACAAGAATCCGTGAACCTGAGCCAGCTCTGGCAACGCCTGGATGTGCTGCAGAAGACCGTCCGTTTCAAGGTCATCGCGTCGATCGTGGTGCTCGTGCTGTCGATCGGCAGTTACGCCGCCATCGTGGTGACCATGAACTCGGCGCTGCCGGTCACAGATCACACGCAGCAGCAGGACGAAGAAACGCCCGAAGCGGGTGAGCGGATCGAGCGGTCGACGGCGGAAATCGTTGAGGAGCGTCTGCAATCCGGGATCGCCGCGGCAGAACGAGAAGCTCCGCTCGAAACCGTGATCGGTGTGGCCTATATCGTGTGCACCGTCATCGCACTCGCAACGATCTGGCTCGGGCTCGCGATCACCTACCTCGGGCTTGCGCTGCTTACCGCAGCGGTGGCGTATCCGATATCGCTCATACCGGGTTTGGAGGGACTGGGGAGACTGGGCCTGAGCATCATCCCGCTCGTGTTTATTCTCGTCACGCTGCTCGAACTCGCTCGGATTCTGCTCGGCGGATCGCACCCCGTTCTGGCGATCGCCCGCAACCTGCTCAACGAAGCCGTCCGGATGAAGATCAGTCTCGTCTTCATCGTGATCCTGCTGATCCTTCTGGCGGTGATCCCGACTGCCCTCAACGAGGAACAACCCCTGCGTTACCGTGTCCAGCAGTGGATGCAGTACGGCACGGGCTTCGGGTACATGGTGCTGGCGCTGATGACCGTGTTTTTCTGTGCTGCCTCGGTCGCGTTCGAGCAGCGTGACAAGATCATCTGGCAGACCGTGACCAAGCCCGTTCCTGCCTGGGCGTACATCACCGGCAAATGGTTCGGGGTGATGGTGCTCAACGCAGTGTTGCTTCTGGTCGTCTCCGGGGGTGTGTTCCTGTTCACGCAGTACCTCGAACTCCAGCCGGCCCACGGTGAGGTCGCGTATCACCGGGTGATCGACCGCAGCGCCGAGACAGGCATCCGCGATACCAGTGTCCGTGGAAACGGTGAGCCCGACTACCGCACACTCGACCGGCGTCTTCTTGAAGACCAGGTGATGGTGGCACGCGTGGGGGTCGAACCGCTCAAGGAAGTTCCCGACCCTGAGCGCGTCGAGGAGATCGTGAATCGACGCATCCAGGAAATGCGGACCGATGACCCGAGACTCGAAGTCACGGAGAGGCTCCGAAGCACGATACGCCAGGAAATTCTGGAGCAGGGCAAGGCCTGGGAACGCGCGGTTCCGTTAGGCAGTGTCAAAGTCTTCGTGTTCACCGGTCTCGAAAAGTTCTACGGAAGCGATAAGGAACTCAGTCTCCGTTATCAGATTCACGCGGGTTCGAACGACCCGACCGAACTCTACACGGTCGGCTTCCGCGTGAACGGGTTGAATTGGCCACCTGCCCAAACCGAATCCGGTCGTGATGGTGTCCGCCAGGTCGGCCTGAAAGTGACGCAGGTCATGCCGATCCCCGCAGGCATGATCAGCGATGAAGGCACTCTCGTCTTTGAGGTGTACAACTTCCCGAGCAACCCGAAGACCATCCGCTTCCCACCAGACGGCTTGGAACTTCTTTATCCAGCTGGTGGGTACGAGTTGAATTTCACACGAGTCTGCACGGTTCTGCTCATCAAACTCGGGTTCATCGCCGCGGTCGCGATCGCCCTGTCAACATTTCTGAGCTTCCCGGTCGCGGTGGTTGTTACCCTGTGTGTGCTGTTCGCCACCGAGAGTGCGGGGTACATGGCCGAATCCCTCGGTTCGTTCTCCACCACCAGCCCGGAAGGCAACATCCTGCCGCTCAACGCGATCGCCAAGCCCATCACCGAACTGGTGGTCTGGATCTTTGGGGTCTACACCTCGCTCAGGCCGATCGAGAGCCTGTCGGACGGTCGCCTGCTGAGTTGGGGCGACCTCGCCTATACGATCGGGATGATCGGTGCCTGGACCCTCGTCATGCTCACCTTTGGCATCGCCATGTTCCGGAACCGTGAACTGGCGATTTACTCCGGACACTGACCCGCACCATCTTCCCCACCCGACCGAACCCACCGATCTGACCCGCGTAGATGAAGAAGAGGGCATCTCCCCGCCCCTTCCCGACCCGCAAGGAGCCCCTGCGATGAACCAATCGAACCGCATGGTCATGGGCGTTTGTTCGCTGGTGCTTCTGGTTTGTCTGATCGGTTCTGGCTTTGTCGCGACCCAGGTCAGTGCCGAGGCCGGCCGGGCTCAACTGAGTTACACCGACAACGCCGCCGAGGGGGACCCCCCCGAAGTCGCGATCGGCATCGCCATGGGCGCGTTCCGTGGCTTGTTCGTGAACTACCTCTGGATGCGCACCGAGCGCCTCAAGCAGGAGGGCAAGTTCCACGAAGCGATCGAACTCTCCAGCGCCATCACCCGTTTGCAGCCTCGCTTCCCGCGGGTCTGGTCCTTCCACGCATGGAACATGGCGTACAACATCTCCGTCGCGACGCCAACTGCCGAGGAACGCTGGCAGTGGGTGAACGCAGGCATCGAACTGCTGCGTCAGGAGGGCATCCCTCGGAACCCCAACGATGTGCAGCTGCACCGCGAACTCGCCTGGATCTTCAACCACAAGGTTCAGGGGTTCATGGACGATGCAAACCGGTATTACAAGAGAGAACTGGCTCGAGAGTGGCACATGCTGCTCGGTCAGCCGCCACGACTCGAAAAAAACGGTGAAACCGCAAAGACGCAGATGGTCGAGTGGCTCGAGAGCATCGTCTCCGCTCCCGAGACGCTCGAAGGTGTCATCGCTCAGGAACTCGCCGATCGGAACGAGGGGCGTGCTGAAGATCAGATGCTCGGAATCGAAGACTCGCTGGTCCATGAGTTGGCGACTCGACTCAAGGACGACGCCGGCCTCGACTTTGACTACGACCTTCTGGAGCTTTACGCCGTTCAGGAGGCAATCCAGACCTCATGGTTCACCCAGAGCGAAGAAGAGGGCGGTATCCCGTTCGCTCGAGAAGGTGCCCAGATCCAGTTGACGCAGCGTGGTGACGCGAACTCAACATTCACGGCGCTGTATGAAGACCCAAGGTATGCCGACACACTCAACGAAGACGGCGAGGTGGTGCTGCGCGGGGCGTGGTCACGCCTGATCCCCCACATCCGGAAACGGGTCCTGGTCGACAAATACAACATGTCGCCTACCCGCATGCAGCGTTACACCCAAAAGTTCGGTCCGCTCGACTGGCGCCACCCCTCTTCTCACGCGGTGTACTGGTCCCATCGCGGTGTCGAACTCGGCCTCCAGCGCATCGGCGTGCGGAACTTCAGCACGCTCAACACCGACCGCATCACCATGCACGCGATCCAGGAACTCTTCCGTTCCGGTACGGTCATGTACGATCCGATTCGTGACACGCATGTCACGATGGTGTCCCTGCACTACATCCCCGCTTACGCCGAGGTCATCCGTGAAGTGGCGGCACGCGGCGGACGCTCGCAGGACATCGAGAACCGCGCGTTCACGACCTACAGCCAGGGCTTCCAGAACTTCCTGAAAGACGCGATCCGAACAACCTACCGCTTTGGCGATCGTGAGCAGGCAAACTACTGGTTTGAACAGCTCCGTGATTTCGAAGGACTCAACCTCAACGACCCCGAACTCTTCGAAGACCTTGGACTCGACCTCGACACCTTCGTCCGCAAACAGCTCATGGACGAGGACCGCTTCACCATCCCGCATGTCGCGGCTTCCGAAGTCGAGATGGCCCTGCGCGGGGCATTCCTGAACGGTCTCCTGAACGGCGACCGCCAGGCCTTCGAGGGCAATATCGAGTATGCCCGGCAGGTCCACAAGCGCTACTTTGAGCTCCAGAATCAGGTCACGCTGGCCGATCGCGATCGCAACCGCATGGATGAGATGCACCCCGACTTCGCCCTCGAAGCCGGCAATGTGTTCCTGAACATCCTGGCCTACAGCAACATCGAAATTTTCCAGAGCTCGTTCATCTACCAACGCGCTCCGAGCACGATCCAGCGCGTGGTCTACGACCCATTGATCAGCATTTTCAGGCAGCAAAATGTTCCTCCCCAGCTCCTCGCCGAACTGTTCCCCGAGCCTGCGGGGATGGAGCAGTACCGCGTTGAACTCCAACGCAAACTGATGGAGCAGGAAGAAGGCCGCAAGGCTGCCATGGACCGATTGGAGCAGCGTTGACCAGCAATTCTTCGTCGCTTCCGCTGGTCGGTCTCGACCCCTCGCTCGGTGCGACCGTCGGCATCCACCTCCCCGGTGGGGAGGTGATGCCCGTCCGCCACATCATCGGCGTTGGTCGCAACTACAAGGCCCACGCCGACGAGCAGGGGGCCTCGGTCCCGGATCGCCCCATGCTCTTCACCAAGAACCCCGCCTCGGCCTGCCTCGATGGCGAGGCGATCCGCATCCCCCCGGTCTGCACCGACAAGGCCCTGACCGGGGCCGAGTCCCACGGCGAGCGCGAGCAGGTCGATTTTGAGGGTGAACTGGCGGTCGTCATCGGCCAGCCCTGTCGCGACCTGCGCCCAGATCAGGTGCTCGACCCCGCGGGGCCCGTCCTCGGCGTGACCTGCTCCAACGATGTCTCGGCCCGCTGGTGGCAGAAATCCGGGGCGGGGGGCCAGTTCTGTCGTGGCAAGAGCTTTGACACCTTCTGCCCGCTCGGGCCGGTGATCGTGCCTCTGGCGGCCTTGGGCAAGCCCGCGGGCGACCTCCGCCTCGTGACTCGCCTGAATGGCGAGGTCATGCAGGACGACACCACCGCCAGCATGATCTTCCCGCTGGATGAACTCGTCGCCGAGATCAGTCGCGGCACCACACTGCTGCCGGGCACCGTGATCCTCACCGGAACGCCCAGCGGCGTGGGCATGGCCCGCAGCCCGCAGGTGTTTCTCCAGGACGGCGACACCGTCGAGATCGAGATCGAGGGCGTCGGCACGCTCTCGAACCCGGTCCAGCGTGCGTTCGCTGGCTGATTCGGGAGTGACACGCTCTCCGGTCGATGGCATCCGAACAGGGTAGGATGACCGGTCCGCGGGGTCGGTCTTTCCCCGTGATGCCCTCGTTCAAATAGCTCGGAGCCGCCAGTTCATGCCATCCCAGGGATCGACCCAGACCGCCTACACCTCTGCCAAGGTCCGCCAGCAGTTCATCGACTACTTCACCGAGCGGGCCGGGCATGTTTTCGTGCCGTCGTCGCCGGTGGTGCCGCACGATGACCCGACGCTGCTGTTCACCAACGCGGGCATGAACCAGTTCAAGCCAGCCTTCCTTGGCCAGATCCAGCCGGGCAGCCCGCTGGAAGGCCTGACTCGGGCGGTCAACAGCCAGAAGTGCATCCGCGCCGGTGGCAAGCACAACGACCTCGACGATGTCGGCAAGGACACCTACCACCACACCTTTTTCGAGATGCTCGGCAACTGGTCGTTCGGCGACTACTTCAAGGCCGAGGCCATCGAGTGGGCGTGGGAACTGCTAACCAAGGTGTGGGATCTCGATCCGACCCGCCTGTACGCGACCTACTTCGAGGGCGATGCCGAGCAGGGCCTCGCGCCCGATGAAGAGGCCAAGGCGCTGTGGCTGAAGTACCTGTCACCCGAGCGAGTGCTCCCCGGCAACGCTAAGGACAACTTCTGGGAGATGGGCGACACCGGGCCGTGCGGCCCGTGCAGCGAGTTGCACTACGACGGGCGTGACGATGAGGAACGCGCCGCCGTGGACGGCGCATCGCTAGTCAACCAGGACAACCCGGATGTCATCGAGATCTGGAACCTCGTGTTCATCCAGTTCGACCGTCAGCCGGGCGGGCTGAAATCACTGCCCGACAAGCATGTTGATACAGGCATGGGCCTCGAGCGCATCGTGCGTGTGCTGCAGGGCAAGAACTCGAACTACGACACCGACCTCTTCACGCACCTGTTCAACGCGATCGAACGCGTCACCGGTGCGCCGGGCTATACCGGCCGTCTGAAGGATCAGCACGATATCGCCTATCGCGTGATCGCCGACCACATCCGCACGCTGTCGTTCTCCATCGCCGACGGTGCGGAGCCCAGCAACGAGGGACGCGGCTATGTGCTCCGCCGCGTGCTGCGCCGCGCGGTGCGCTACGGACGCCAAACACTCGGCGTGCAGGGTGAATTCTTCTGGAAACTCGTCGGCCCGCTCGCCGAGGCAATGGGGGAGTTCTACCCCGAACTGGTCAAGCACCAGGGCAAGATCGAGCAGGTCATCCGCGAGGAGGAACTGAGCTTCGGTCGCACGCTGGAGCAGGGGATCAAGTTGTTCGACGACGCGGCCGAGGGCAGTGTTCGCATCGATGCCGAAGACGCCTTCAAACTCCACGACACCTACGGCTTCCCAATCGACCTCACGCAACTCATGGCCGAGGAAAAGGGGCTGACCGTCGATGTCGAGGGCTTCCACCGGCTGATGGAGGAGGCCCGCGAGCGTTCGCGTCAGGGCTCCGGGCCGAGCGGCGGCACGAGTCTGCTGCTCCCGACCGACGCCGTGGCTCGTCTGAAGAACCTGCACATCAAGCCGACGCGCGACGAGGACAAGTTCCACGCATCGCAGACCTCGGCGACGATCAAAGCCATCTGGAACGGCAACGACTTCGACGAGCATCTTTCGGTGCGCAGCAGCACGGGCAGCGAGCGGTACGCCGTGGTGCTCGACAAGACCTGCTTCTACGCCGAGATGGGCGGTCAGGTCGCCGACTGCGGTCGGCTGCATGTCTCACGCCCGTCCGGTGGCCAATCGCGCAACGGCGAGTTCGAGATCGAGTCCGTCCACAACTGCGGCGGATACATCGTCCACATCGGACGCATCAAGAAGGGCGAACTGCGTGTCGGCGACGGCGTGATCGGTGAGGTGGATCAGAAGCGACGCAACGGCACCGAGTCCAACCACACCGCGACGCACCTGCTCAACCACGCCCTGCGCGAAGTGCTCGGCGACGGCGTGGATCAGAAAGGATCGCTGGTAGCACCGGACCGTTTGCGCTTCGATTTCTCGCACGGCAAGCCCCTGACCGACGAGCAGGCCGCACGGGTTCAGGCGCTCGTGCAGGAGAAAATCGACGCGGACCTGGAGGTGTACACCGAGACCGTCCCGCTCGAGCAGGGTAAGCAGATCAACGGCCTGCGTGCCGTGTTCGGCGAGACCTACCCCGATCCGGTGCGCGTCGTGAGTATCGGCGCACCGATCGAGGACTTGCTGCGAGATCCGGCCAACGCACGGTGGAGAGAGATGTCCATCGAGTTCTGCGGCGGCACGCATCTCAAGACAACCGGGCAGGCCGAGGCGTTCATCCTGACCGCTGAAGAAAGTGTCTCCAAGGGCGTGCGCCGGCTCGCGGCGATCACCGGCCCCGCGGCGACGGAATCGCGCGAGCGGGCGACCAAACTGTTCTCGCGTCTGCGCGGCGCTTCGGAACTCCCGGTGGCCCACCTCGGCGCGGAGCTGCAAGAGGTCACCGACGAGATCGATCGGACCGAGTTGCCGTTGGTGGCACGGACCGAGATGCGGTCGCTGATCGAAGTGCTGCAGGAGAAGATCAAGCAGGCGAACAAGGCCAAGGCCGCGGAGGGTCGTGATCTGGCGGTCGCCAAGGCCCGCGAGATCGCCGAGCAGACCTCGGCCCAACTGATCGTGGCCGAACTGCCCGAGGCGGGTACGGACCGTCAGGCCCTGCTGGCCGCGATGGACGCGATCCGATCGCGACACCCCGAGAGTGGTGTGCTGCTGATCGGTGTGGACGAGGGCGAAGACAAACTCGCGATCGTCGCGAAGGTGCCGGATTCGCTCATCAAGCGCGGGCTCAAGGCCGGTGACTGGGTGCGTGCGGCTTCGGAAGCCTGCGGCGGCAAGGGCGGCGGCAAGCCCGATTCTGCGCAAGGTGGCGGCACCGGGGCTTTGAAGGCGGGCATCGTCAACGCCGCGGCGAGTGAATTCGCCAAGTCAGCGATGACCGGTTGAGCCTGTGGAGACCGGCGGTGTCATTCAGCCCTTGAGCTTCTCAAGGGTCTGGATCAGCATCGGTTGCGCGTTCTTGAGCGAGTTCAGGGCTTCGTCGAGGTATCCGTCAGCCGCGGCGGACCAGGCGCGGTTGAGTTGGCGCTCCATGCCCGCGAAGTGGTCCATCAGTTCAGCGTAGCCCCCGAGCGAGAGGCGGTTGACCAGCGCGGGGCGGTCGGCGACGAACGCCGGGACATCGTCGCGCTGGATGTTCCCGATGCGCCGAACGATCGCTTCGAGTTTCTCGTCCTCGGTGCTCGCGCGTTCGAGGTCTTTGGAGAGTTCGTCCAGACGCCCGGAGAGGCGGGCAAAGACGGTGCGAGCGTCGGTCGGGTTCTCGGTTTCGCTCAGGGAACCGGAACGAGCGAGTTCAGCCTTCTGTGCACGACGGACAAGGAACGCACCGCCGAGCAAACCGACGGAGGAGATGACAAACAGCCACCAATGGGGCCAACGGAAGAAGTCGAAGCGGTTGACCTTCAGATACTCGACCTGCTGTTCGCGCAGGATCTCGAGCAGTTCCGCATTCAGGGTGTCGCCTTCGCGCCCGATGGGCTTGGCGTTTTCCGCGTCGGCGAGCTTGGATTCGCCGGTCGGCTCGGTCTTCGGTTCCTCAGGATCGGTGTCGTCCGCCTCCGTTGCTTCGTCTTCGACGGGCGTCTGGTCGTCTGCGGATTCGGACGCGGCGTCTTCGTCGCCGACCTCCTCACTGACGGGCGGTTTCGGCTTCAGCGGGTTTTTCGCCGCGGCTTCTTTCTTCTCGTCGATCGCCTTGTGGATCTTCTCGAGTCGGTCCTTGAACTCTTTGGAGACATCCTCGGGCATGTAGGCGCCGGCATCGGAGGTCAGTTCGAGACCGATGAGTTTCTCGTCGGGCGTGTCGATCGGCGCGAGATAGGCCGTCGCGCTGGCCAGTGAGCCGACGATGACCGAGGCGGTAATGATGAGGTACGCGATGAGTTTCATAGGCGAAGCTCCCGGCGGGAGGGTGTTCGAGAAAGGATCAGCCGCCGAGCAGCACGATGGCGTTGATGCCCAGAGCGAGCACGGCGTCGCCGACGATGAAGCCCGCCGCGAGCGGCACGCCCCATTCCTCGGCCCAGCGCGGTCCCTTGGCCTTGGAGACGATCATGTTGATGATGCAGCCCACGCCGTAGGTCGCGATGTAATAGAACGGCAGGTACATCGAGAGCCCGACCAGCACACCGAGGCCGGAGAAGGCCCCGAGGCCGAGCAAGGCCCCGAGCACGGTGCCGAAGCCGTAGAGGGCGTAGGGCATGGCCCCGCCTTGCACGCCGGTGATGACCGCTTGCAGCGCCTGAGCCTGCGGGGCGGAGGTATCGGTGCCGGGGCCGATGGGCACGCCGAACTTCGCCTGGTTGCCGACGACGATGACCAGCAGCACGACCATCGTGATGACCGGGCCGATGCCGGTGAAGATGAGTTCAACGGTCTGCTGGCGTTTGGGGATGCCGCCCACGAGGTAGCCGGTTTTCAGGTCGGCCATCATGTCCGCGGCGCAGGTGATGGCGACACAGAGAGCGGCACCGATCAGCACGGCTCCCAGTACGCCGCCCGGCCCGGAGAGCACCATGACGAGGACGACCGTGAGCAGGGCCATACCCGAGATCGGTGACCAGTCGGTCATGCCCGTGCACTGGGCGATGATGATGCCCGCGAACCAGATCCAGAGTGCCCCAACGATCGCGATGATCCCAGCCCGCAGGTGCGGGTTCATGCCCGAGAGCACGCCGGGCTTGTTGGCCGAGAAGGGTTCGACGACGGTCGCCTGATCGTCCGGGCTGGCGGTCTCGAAGACTTCCAGTGCATCCTCGTCCGCGAAGGCAAGGACATAGCCGTTGTACTCGGTGGTGAACTCATCGGTCTCGACCGCTCGCTCGGTAACGGGGCAGACCGAGTTGATCGGTTCGTTCCCCGTGAAGTCGGCGGCGATGAACAGGAACAGAAGGGCACCCGCCACCGCAGCGACGAGCACCTTCAGACCCAGTTCGTCGCTGCCGCTGCCCATCTTGGACTTGCTGGCGATCGCGATGGACTTGAAGGCCTCTCGGATGGCGGGGAGTGATGCGATGACGCCCATGAGCGCACCACCCAGCAGCAGACCGATGCCGAGCGGGCGGTTCACGCTTGAGAAGCCGTACCCCGCGGCACCGGATGCGGACACGGTGTCCGGCATCCAACCCATCGAGTACATGATCGGGTTGAGCACGAGGTACGCCAGGATGCCGCCGGCGAGCACGAGCAGGCCCGCCCGACCGGTCAGGTAGCCCGCACCGATCGCGAAGGGCGCGATGGCGAAGAGCAGTTCCATCTGGAGCGGCAGGCCGAGGATGCGACCGACATCGATCTTGTCGTCGGTAACAATCAGGTCCGGGATGCCGTTGCGGTCCTTGTCGGCGCGCTCGGTCAGGACGGGGCTGGTGTTGCCGGGGCCGTTGAAGGCGAAGTCGATTTCGCTTGGGGGTGTTTGCGCCGTGGCGATCGGTGCATCGTCCGCGTCGCCGTCCTGATCATCCACATGCTCAGAATCTTGGGATGCGCCATCGGAGGTGTTCTGTGCCGTGACCGACTTTGTGGTCGCCGGCATGCGGATCTGCAAGTCGGCGTAGCCCCACATCGGGTCGGCGGCCCAGCCGATGTTCACATCGCGCAGGTCGTCCCAATCGGCATCGCCGCTGACGACCTCATGGGCACGCGTCGCGAGTTCAAGCTTGTAGTCCGTGTGTCGTGAGCGATCGGAAGGGTGCTCCAGTTTGTTCTGGAGCATGGTGACTGCGTTCTTCTTGGCTTCGGCGATTTCCTTTTCGAGTGCCTCGATCGCCTCACGGTGTTCGGCGCGCTGCTCGCGGTCCATGGACTCGCGCTTCTCGGGGCTGAAATCCTTCTTGGCCGCGATCAGTTTCGCGTTGAGTTCGCCGTGCTTCACGATCTCTTCGGGGATCGCTTTCTCTTCGATCCACGACGCGATCTCCTGGGTCAGCAGGAGATCGGCGCGGGAGATGCGTTCCTGTTCAACGAGTTCCTGGAGTTCGCCGACATCGGCGGGGGATCGCAACTGGGGGAGCTGCGCCGGCAGCCCGATGAGCATCGCGATCAGGATGCCCACGGCCAGCACGATCGCCTTCTTCGGCCCAGCGCCGGGTGACTTGAGGATCGCGGCGACGGCGGTCGCGGATGGAAAGCGCAGACGCTCGATGTCGAGCATCTGCTTGCGGAGCGGGATGATGAAGGCCCCACCGAGGACCGCCCCGCAGACGCAGGCCAGCGTGAGCAGCCAGAAGTCCATGCCCGTGATCGAGAGTTGGAACCCGAGCAGCAGGAGCACCGGAACGGTGAAGATCACGCCCGAGTTGGGGGTGTTCACCGCGGAGGCGATGGTCTGGACGATGTTGGTCTCGAGGATCGTTCCCTTGCGAAGTACGCCCCGGAGGATGCCGAAGCCGATGACGGCCGCGATGGCCGATCCGCCGATGGTGAATCCGATCTTGAGCCCCGCGTAGGTGATCGCGGCGTTCATGACCGCACCGATCAGCAGGCCCAGAACGATCGCCGCGAAGGTGACTTCGCGATACTCCCCTTTGAGCGGGGGGTGCCCGGGGATGCCTGTGTCGGGGCCCGAGGGGGTCTGGTCGGGCATGCCCGGGGTCGTGGGCTCTTCCATGCGGGTGTTACCTCCGGCGACGGTGGGGGATCACTAAGCCGCACATGGTGACGGCTAGAGGCCGGGGTGACAAGTATTCATATTCGGCGAGGCGTCAGAGACCGGATTCGGGTCCTGCTCAGACTTGCCCTTCGAGCATCGCCTCGGCCAGTGCAGCAGCCTCGTCGTCCTCATCTGCAGCGTCTGTGGAGGCAGGCTTCGCTCCCATGGCGGCGATGCGATCAGCAAGTTTTCCGATGAAATTGACGCGGATTCCGAAGTTTTCACCCACTTTCACCGCGCTGCCGGTACCGATCACCTTGTTGTTGATGAGGATTTCGAGTTCTTCCTCGGCGGTCTTGGGCAGTTCAATGATGGTTCCGGGCGTCAACTCCAGAACCTGACCCAAGGTCATTTCTCGCTCGGCGAGTTGGACCAGCAGGGGGACTTCAATACGGAGAATCTGCTCGACCGATCGCTTCATAGCCATTTCATCGGCAGAATCGGTGTGCGAACCGAAACACTGCCTGGATCGGGGTATGGCGGCAATTAGCCCTCGAAACGACCGAACAGCAGCGAGACATTGTGCCCGCCGAAGCCGAAGGTGTTGTTGAGGGCGTAACGGATTTTCACCTCGCGCGACTCGTTGGGCACAAAGTCCATATCGAAGTCTTCGTCGGGGTTCTCGCAGTTGATCGTGGGGGTGACCAGGCCTTCACGGAGCGCCCCGATGACGGCGATCGATTCCACACCACCAGAAGCCCCCAGGCAGTGGCCGATCATGGACTTCGTGGAAGACATGAGCAGTTTGCCACCCTTGGACTTGCGAGCATGGTCCCCGAATAGGGTGGTGGCTGCCTTGACCTCGGCGGCATCGCCGAGCGGGGTCGAAGTGCCGTGGGCGTTGAGGTAATCGATGTCGGTGGGGTTGAGGCCAGCCGAAGCGATGGCGAGCTCCATGGCACGCTGTGCACCGCCGCCGTTGGGGTCTGGGGCGGTGATGTGCCCGGCGTCGGAGGACGCTCCGTAGCCGAGGATCTCGCAGAGGATCTCCGCGCCGCGTGCCTTGGCGTGGGAGAGGGTTTCGAGAACGAGTACGGCGGCACCTTCGGAAAGCACGAAGCCGTCGCGGTCCTTGTCGAAGGGGCGGGATGCCTTGGTTGGTTCGTCGTTGCGGGTCGAAAGGGCCTTCATGTTCGCGAACGCACCGACGCACAGGGGCGAGATCGCGGCTTCGGAGCCGCCGGCGAGCATGACATCGGCTTCTCCCCGTTGCATGAGTTTGAAGGCATCGCCGATGGAATGACCGGAGGAAGCACAGGCGGTGGTGTGCGAGTCCGAGGGGCCCTTCAGGCCGTAGCGGATGGAGATGTCGCCTGAGGCGGCGTTGGCCATCAGACGGGGCACGGTGAAGGGGGAGATGCGTCCGGGGCCCTTGTCCCAGAGCACCTTCACGGCATCTTCGATGGTCTGGATGCCGCCGATGCCGGACCCGATGATGATGCCGCAGCGAGTGGGATCAGGGTGTGTTGTGAAGTCGATGCCGGATTGGGCGACGGCCTCGGCGGCCGCGACGATGGCGAACTGACAGAAACGGTCGATGCGTTTGGCTTCGCGTCCGTTCATGTGTCGGGCGGGATCCCAGTCCTTGACCTCGCCAGCGATCTTCACATCCCATTGGTCATCCGGCCACTGGTTGAAGTAAGAACCGGTGATGGGCGAGATGCCGCTTTTGCCTTTGCGCATAGCGGCCCAAGTGTCGGTGGCGTTGTGGGCGAGGTTGGTGACCGCGCCGATTCCGGTGACGACGACGCGTTCACAAGGGTGGGATGGCGTATTCATCGCGGATCAGTCCTCGCAAGTTACGGCGCGGCGGCCGAGTGATGGCTGGGATTGAGATGGTCGTCGGAACGGTGTGTTCCCACAATACAGCACGGACCGCTGGAGCGGCCCGCGGGTATTGAGTATAGGGATTGGCGGTCGAGAGGCGCGCACCGCCGCGGGGCATCCGAGCCGGGCTCAGCCGGTAGTGATGCCCTTCTCCTGGCAGATGAATTCGATGGCTTGGCCAACGGTTTTGATCTGCTCGGCCTTGTCGTCAGGGATCGAAGTATCGAAGTTGTCTTCGAATTCCATGACCAGCTCGACGGTGTCGAGGCTATCGGCGTTGAGATCGTTCACAAAGCTCGTCTCGCGGGTGATCTCCGAGCGATCAACGCCCATTTGTTCAGCGACGATGTCGATAACTTTGGATTCAACTTCTGATTCAACCACGAGTGAACTCTCCAAGTCTGTCTCGTTGCGTCCGCCAATACCCACCAGCGACGACGCTGAAGGGGGCGGTTTGCAGTGGGGTGAATATAGCGATCAGAGGGCGGAACTGCCAGTAATCACACCCGATATGGGCTTGCAGTCCGTACGAAAGGGGGATTGGGTGCAGGAAGCGGGTTTCTGGTGCGTCAGCACATCGTCAGACCACCGTCGACGCAGATGGTCTGGCCCGTGAGGAAGCCTGCACCGTCTGAGGAAACATAGGCCACTGCCTCGGCGATGTCCTCCGGCTGCCCGAGGCGACGCAGGGCCATCCCATCAAGGACGCGGCTCTTGATCTCGTCGCCCAGCACCGCGGTCATGTCGGTTTCGATGAACCCGGGGGCGATGGCGTTGGCGGTGATGGCCTTGCCACCCAGTTCCCTGGCGAGGGTCTTGGTCAGACCGATCAGGCCAGCCTTGGCGGCGGCGTAGTTAGCTTGGCCGGCGTTACCGACGACCCCTGAGGTTGAGGCGATGTTGACGATGCGACCGAACTTGTTGCGCATCATCGAGCGTGCGGCGGTTCGGGCGACGACGAAGGCCGAGAGCAGGTTGACGCGGAGGACCTCCATGAAATCTTCGTCACTCATGCGCAGGGCCAAGTTGTCTCGGGTGATGCCGGCGTTGTTCACCACGATGTCCAGACGCCCTTCATCGGCGATGACCTTTTCAACCCCGGCGGCGAGACCCTCCGCATCGGAGACATCGAGCGTCGTGACGGAGGCCTGTCCTCCTGCGGAACGGATGCTCTCGGCGACTTCGTTGAGAGCGCCTTCGCTGCGCGCAGCCAGCACGACTTTGCGGCCGTCGGCAGCTAAACGCTGCGCAATCGCCTTACCGATGCCTCTGCTGGCACCGGTCACCAATGCAACGCGGGTGGGGGTGGTGTCGTTCATATGGTCCTCAGATTTCGTTGACGATACCGCAACCCTCCGCCTGCATCACCAAGCGATCGGCACGGTTCAAGCCGGGATGTGTAGCGCGTCGCGTTCGTGATCAACCGAAGGGGCTGGCTGGAGAACTCGGGCTGGAGGGTGAACTTGGGCTCGACGGTGAACTCGGAGAAGAAGGCACGGAGAAGTCATCTTCCTGGTCCTCCGGCTGTTCTTCCTCGGTTTCCTCGTCGTCGGACTCACTGGCGGCCTTCACAGGATCCAGGTAGAGCGCGTCCTCGGTGAAGGGGGTGTCGTCAAGCAGTGCCACCCGGGTCGTCGTGCGTGGTGCGACACCCAGAGCGGAGAATTCCCAATCGTCACCATCGACACGCTGTATCGTCCATGCGGTGAGATAGGCGGACTCTTCGGTGCCGATGGCGATGGCGACCTTCGCGATCGATTCGCCATCTTCAAGATTCACAATTCGCACGGCTTTGATCTTGCTGGTGCTTGCTTCCCACTCGCCCGTCTTGAGCAGCACGTTGTCCATCAAGAAGCGGGAGTTGGCGGACAGCATGGACGAGAAGACGGAAGCGTCTCCGGATGCGATGGCGCTTGCGAAGTCGGCGATGGCCTGACCGAGCGCTTCGGAGACCGGCGTGTACTTCTCCGGGAACTGGACCTTCACATGCATGGGCAGGTCCTGGACGGCGTATTGCGGACCGCGTTGCACGGGCTTGGGGGTCACGACGACGGGTTCTTCTTCTTCGCCTCCGCAGCCGACCAGCTGGCCAGAGAGCAGAACGAGGCAAGCAGTCATCGCGAGCGAGTAGGGACGGATGGAAAACTTCATGTGGTCAACTCCCGTGGAGCGTCGTGGTTGTGGACCTTGATGGAACGATCGATTCGTCGCATGAGGCCGGACAACACCTTGTTTGGGGTGAGTTCGTGATATTCCCCCGAAACATTCTGGCTGAGCCAAAGGCAACTCTCGGCCCATCTTACCGGGGAAGTGAGTTGCTGGACGAGAAGTTCCCGGAGTCTGCTGGCGAAATCCACCCCAGAATCGGCGGAATGCGGTGTTGCGGTGACATTGGAGACCACCGGGCAGGCGGGCTCCGCGATGGGGGTGTTCGCGAGGGCTTCGGCGAGCCGGTCGGCCGCGGGTTTCATGAGCGGGGAGTGGAAGGCCCCGGCAACAGCCAGTTTCGTTGCCCGAAGGCCAGCTTCAGCGGCGACCTCAACCGCCCGATCGCAGGCGTCCGACGAGCCGGAAATGACGATCTGGCCGGGTGCGTTGAAGTTCGCGGGAACAAGAACCCCGTCGCCTCGTGCCGTCTCGCAGACGGCGTTCGCCTGCTGCTCGTCTGCTCCGATGAGAGCGACCATGCCCGAGTCGCTGGCTTCGGCAGCATCCTGCATGGCGCGCCCGCGCAGGGTGACGAGTTCGAGGCCATCTTCAAACGAGAACGCACCGGCGATGTGCAGCGCGGTGTACTCACCAAGGGAGAGCCCGGCTGCGGCGGCGAGGTCGGAGGGATTGACATCTGCAAAGGCGGCTCGGAAGCAGGCAACGCCAGCCACATACAGGGCGGGTTGCGCGATGTCGGTGCGGTTCAGGGATTCCGCTGGCCCTTCGAAGCAAAGCGTTGAGAGTTTGGCTCCGAGTCGATTGCCGAGAATCTCATCGGCGAGGCCAAAGACACGAGCGGCATCGGGAGAGGCCTCGGCCCAGGCCTTGCCCATGCCGACGGTTTGTGCGCCCTGACCCGGGCACAGGATGACTGGAGCAGTGCTCATGCGGGTTCCCTTTCGGATTGGAGTCAGAACCGCCAGAGTGAGGAGGACCAGGTCAAACCGCCCCCGAAGGCGAGGAACAGAACGAGGTCGCCTGGGTTACATTTCCCGGCTTCGCGTGCCTCGTCGAACAGGACCGGAATGGAACCACCGGAGCAGTTACCGAAGCGATCGATATTGATGGGCATTTTGTCTTCGGGAATCCCGAATCGTTCGCGGGCCGATTCCAGCATGCGCATATTGGATTGATGGCAGAGGAACAGGTCGATATCGCTCGCGGTCAGATTCACGCGATCAAGAGTTTCTTGAATGAGTTGCGGGAACTTGCTGACGGCGAATTTGTACACGCTTCGGCCGTTCATGCGCAGGGTGCCCATCTCGTACTCGTCGGCTTCGCCATCGGGGAAGTCGGATTCCTTCGTGGGTATGTACAGGTCTGCCCAACCCCGCCCGTCGGCGTGCATGACCGAGGTGAGTGTGCCTTTGGTCGGGTCGTCGGTTGCGCGAAGAATCGCGGCGCCGGCGGCGTCGCCGAAGAGAATCGACACCGAGCGGTTGGAGTAGTCGAGCAACGACGACATGGTGTCACAGCCGATGACCGCGATGGTGCGGTAGTTTCCGATTCGGATGAGGTCGTGCGCGATGTTGATCCCGTACACAAAGGACGAACAGGCGGCCAAAATGTCGAACGCGCCGGCACCGATCGCCCCGACTTCTGCGGCAACCCTGCACGCCATGGACGGGCAGGTCATGGTTCCCGAAACGGTGCCGATGATCACCAGATCGATTTCTCCCGGTTCGATGCCTGCATCCTTGATCGCCTTATCGAGGGCGGTCACGCACATGCTCTGGGCGTTTTCGCCTTTCGCGGGATCGAGAATCCGACGCTCACGAATGCCGGTGCGTTGACGGATCCACTCATCGGAGGTGTCCATGTACTGCTTCAGATCGTCATTGGTCATCACCTTGTCGGGAACCGAATGGCTAGTCCCGATGATCTCCACTCCGATTGGGCGGCTGAGGGATTGAGGAGCAGTGTCGTTCTGGTTCATAAGGCCTCAGAGATACATAGACAGAGAAACGCGATCCGCGCCCCGTAGCGGGCGGACCAACGGATAGTACGCGCTTTGCTCGCGTTATGTGAGGTTGACCGGGTTGGAAATCAGTCGGTCGGAGCGTGCTCGTGGATGGCGGTTACTCGTTCCACAATTGCTTCATTCACGCCTGCGGCGACATACTCTCGTGCGGCTCGGACGGCCGCGCGGATCGTGCGGGCTTCGGAGGAGCCGTGGCATATGATGCAGCCACCATTGACGCCGAGCAGGGGGGCACCACCATATTCGTGGTAGTCGTTCTTCTTCATGAGTGATTCGACGACCGGCTGGAGGCGCATCGCCAGATCGGGGTCGGCGTCGAAGACCTCGTGGGCGATCGCTTTGAACAGGGATTTGGCGAAGCCCTCGGCGAGTTTGAGCATCGTGTTTCCGACGAACCCGTCGGTCACGATGACATCGGCGGCACCCTCGAAGACCTCGCGTCCCTCGATGTAGCCGGTGTAGTTCAGGTCGTGGATGTCCCGGATCATGTCGCGCACGGCCTTGACCATGCCGGTGCCCTTGGCTTCTTCGGAACCGATGTTCAGCAGGGCGACACGCGGCGAAGCGATGCCGAGGACCTTCTTCGCGTAGATCTCGGCCATGACCGCGTACTGGGCGAGGTGAGTGTCGCGCGGCTCGGGGTTGGCGCCAACATCACAGACGATGACCGGGCCGTGGAAGGTCGGGATAGCGGTGGCGATGCCGGGGCGGTGGACGCCGGGCAGACGGCGCATGAACATGGTGGCCGCGGACACGCAGGCCCCGGTGTTGCCCGCTGAAATCACCACATCGACAGGGTTGTCGGAGTGGCGCTTCGATCCGAGTTGCATCAACTGGACGATTGACGAGTTGGGCTTCGTGCGGACCGCCTCAACCGGCGATTCGTCCATCCCGATGGAATCGGGGGCGTGGTGGATGGTCAGGCGGGAGTCGGAGATACCGCGCTCGGCCATGTGCTCTTGAATCAGGTCATGATCGCCAACAAGGACAATCTCATCGCCGACCTCAAGTAGATCGAGCGCATCGAGAGAGCCTTTGATGATGACATCGGGGGCGTGATCGCCTCCCATGGCGTCGATGGCGATTCGCATCGAGCGATACCCCGGGTGAGCGCTAGTGGAAAGTTCCGATGACCTGTTCCGCCATGATCAGGCAGGTGGCAGGCACAGAATCGCGATCAGTTATCGACGCCGATGCCGTGCTTGCGAACGGTAATCCGCAGGCCGGGACGGACATAGCCAGACTGGGTGCAAGCACGATGGTGCTGCTTGGGCAGAGCCGTGAGGGGGCAAGTGCCGGGTGCATCGGGGCGGAGCGCGAGGTGGCTGCGACGACGACGGGTGCGGCCGTAGGAGATGCGATGGGTCGGGTGCATAGCTGCCTCGTATCGGGAATGGCCGCCTCGGAAACAGACCCGAAGCAGGCGGCGGATGATCGTGGGAGAGATACCTGTTTCGTGCTGGGCAAAGCTGGCCCTGCAGCGATCGACCAGTGTATCGAGAGTGTGGAAAGGGGTCAATCTGTGGTTGCCGACGGCTTCGGGTCCAGATATACTTGCCGCCACGGGGCAGGATTGCCTCACACAACCCAAACGCCTCCCTAGCTCAATCGGTAGAGCAGCTGACTCTTAATCAGCGGGTTTCAGGTTCGAGTCCTGAGGGGGGTACTCAAAATCGCCCCTGACAGCTTGTCAGGGGCGTTTTTATTGGGTCCAGTGGGGGTTCGAGGGTGGTGGGAGACTGCTCAGGCGCGCCTCCGGTGCGCAAAACCGGGGTAGTGGGGGTGGTGGCTATTTTCTGGTCGGTGGTGCAGTAGATCCTTACTGTATACTCGCCCGGTTCCCTCATTCACCCTAGGAGACGATGATGGCGAAGAAGAAGACCACGAAGAAGACCCGCAAGGCCAACTCATTCAAGCGGCCAGTTTCCCACGATCATGAGATCCTCAACGGGGACGGCAAGAAGATCGGCGAATTGCGAGTAACTCCAAGCGCCCTGCTTTGGAAAGAGAGTGGTCAGCAGTCGTGGAAGGGAGTCACCCTTCAAGTTTTCAGAGAGTGGATCAAGGAAGAAGGAACTACTAGGAACCGGTAGTCCGTTCTTCAGGCGGCTAGATTCCGCTTCGCTTCAGACCTGTTCACCTTCACGGTAACCACGATGCCCAGCAACTCGCACAGACGCGCGAGTAGTTCGCTGTTCATATCGTTCTCGCGGGTTACCCATCGGCTCAGGGTTGATTGGGCAATGCCCAGGCGCTTGGCGATCGCGTACTCCGAAACCCCGGCGGCATCGCGAGCTTCAGCGAACGCGGCGCGGATTTGATCCTGAATAGTAGGCATGGGGTGAATATCGGCCCCTCTGCGGTTCGGGTTGAGTTGCCGCCGGAAAACGGGCCGCTGGATCGCTTAGAATCGCCGCGAGCCGGTCGGGCGGGGTCTCAGGGTGCCCAGAGAGGCGGACGGCTCAGCGAGTCGCTACGGGGCTGGTCCAGTAGAACCCGATGCGAAACGCCCGAACAGCATCCGGGCCAGCGACTAGGACGGCCGCCGGAGTTCCGGTTTCGCCCTTGGGCACACCAGCGAACGCCCAGTAGGCGAGCGCCGACGATAGCGGCGGCGGCCGTCGATTCACGCGGCACCCTTCCGTTCAACGATCCGATCCGCCATGCTCGCGTAGACCCGGAACGCTCGCCAGCCGCTTACCGTCTGACGGAACCCGCCACCGGTCATGCTGCTGATCGTGAGGCGCGGACCGCGCATGGTCATTTCCAAATGCAGGTCGAAAAAGGTCCGATCGCGTCCGGTCCAAGTCCGGCCCTCGCTCAGGCCATGCTGAATCTCGCAGGTCGATCGGGCAACGGTAAAGGTGTAATTCTTCATACACCAAAGGTCGAATCTAGTTGTGCAGTCCGCAAGCATTGCGGAGCACGCAAATACCCCCGACGCTTGCGTAACCCGCAAGGTTGCTCAAGGGACAATTATCACTGGACACTAGCGATGGTAGTGGTATGATAGGGTATGAAGACAATCTCCCCCAAAGCGTCAACCCGTACCTTTATGATCGACAATGGTTGGGTGACCATCTCATCCAAAGCGGCTCCGGAAGGCATCAATTGGATTGTGTGGATCGAATCCATTCAAATCCGAGATAAGTCTGTCCCGGTCCCGCAGCAGTACACCCGTCGCGTCTACCGCGTCGATGGCGATCCATCTGCGCTTGATCTTTCGCATCTGATTACCGAAGAACTGCTCAGCGAATACACCTTGGACGAACTACTCGCCGCGTGATCTTCGATTCACGCTATTGAGGTGTTCACCCATGGATGGATTCGCTCAAGCATTCGGTTATGGCTCCGCGCTGATGCTGATCGGTGGGGTTGCTGGATACCTCATACGCCTTCTGATTGAACACCAACTCAGGAGGGAGTTGGAGTCATACAAGCAGACCCTTTCAGTGTTGGGGAAGCGATTGGACTTCCTGCATCAGGAAAGAGGGAAAGCCGCGCTGGAACTGGTCCGCTGCATCAAGGATGCCAAATCCAACCTGCAAATGCTCGTCAGTCCATATCAAGATGGTGAAGTCGATCAAAAGCAGGCGTGGAAAGATGCCCGCAGTTCGTATGCCACGCTGCACAATTTGATAGCAGACTACAGCTTCTTGTTTCCGAAGCAGTTGGAGTCCCGCATGGAGATTGCTAGTACCAGCTTGTGGCATGTTCTGGCTGAAGCGGAAATTATCCTAGCGGATGCACAAATTAAGGGAGCCAATCCATTCGAGAGTGAGCATTTTCTCAAGCTCTCAAAGCGGCTCCGGGACGAAGTGAATCCTATTGAATCGTCTCTGATCGCTCAGTTGCGCAAACTGCTGAACGCTGATGCTGATGATGCTGATGCTGCTGATGGGGATGAGCAGCAGTAGCTATGCCTGCTCATACCTGCGCACCATCTTCATCCTCATTAGACTGTTGGCGCGGGTCGATCGCCCGGAGATTGCCGATGAGTTCCCGATCATCGCTCCAGATATAAACGGCATCCATCATCTTCGCGTTCAGCGTATTCGGTAGGAGCGTTCCAACGGCTTCCATTGCCAAGCCCGCCGCATCGGCGAGCGCCTCATCGGCTTCAAGATCCGAATCCCATCGCTCCGCGGCCATCGCCGCGTGGTAGCGGAGCACCGATTCCGCTGGGTGGCCTTGTGTGAACCCCGCGGCGGCTTCCTCCAACTTGTCTCGCAACGCCGGGACGAGTTGCCCACCAGCGGCGGTGATCCGATTTTCGATTGACTCGGTGACCACCGAGTGGAGTCGCCGCTCCATTTCATAGAAGACTGCTGCTGATCGCGCGTTGTGCATCGCTTCCAATTTTCTGGCCTCCATTACTTCATCCCCCGGAATCTCGCTATCTGCTGATCCGCCCACTGCTTGCCCCGTCGTGCCTCAGCGGCGAATTGTTTGGTGATTGAATACTGCGGCGATCGCGGATCGAAACACGCCGCGTCGGTGTCGATCGTGCCCAACTCGGAGCCGCTGCGAGCGCCAGCGCCGCGAGAATGAGGCCAATAGTGAGCGCGTTGGGATCGTAGTTGGCTTGCGATGAACTGAGCGGGTGTCTGCCCAGCAACCACACCATCGGCGGCTTTGGTGACCACCTCGCCCTTGTCGTTCACCTCCACCGCGCTACGGATCAAGTTCGCAGCGTCCGCGTGGTGTTCAGGGTTCATACCACTTCGGGATAGTGCGGCGTAGATAGCGTGCTCTACCTGCTCGCGTGCTCGCTCGGACTTCATCGTGTCGCGTTCGGCGATCGCGGCATCCCGTTCGGCGGTGATCGCCGCGGTTCGTTCGGTGACGATCGCGTCGGCATCGCCCAGACGCGACTGCAAGGTAGCGGTGATCGAATCGAGGTCCGCGTCATCGCCCAGCGAGAGGGCTTCGCGGAACGGGGCAAGGTATGAAGACTTTGTGGCTTTGTGTGCCTCGCGTTCGGCTTTCAGTGCCGATTGAAGTTTGGCTACATCGGTAGAAGTATCGCCGGTCTGCTCGGCGTTCTGTTCTGGATCGGTGGTTGGTTTCGGCATTACGAGACACCGCCTTCCAACGCGGCGAGCGATCGCTCAGCGCGTGCCTGCCGGGAATCACCTGCGCCGGTGATCGACCCGAACCGTTTCTCCAACGCCCCGTTGGCCGTCCGCATGGCGTTGGCCAGACGGTCGATGCCTTTGATGAGTCGATCCTGCTCCGGAGCAAACCGTACCCGTGCCTGCTCGCGGAGCATCGCATGGCGCTTTCGGTCAATGCCTGAGAGGAGCGGGCTCGCGGCCAACACACCCGCTACCACTTCCTGATCGCCGTCAGCGATCGCGGATTCAATAAGGGCTTCCCGATCGTGCTTCGGCATAGTGCGGAGCAGTGAGCGAACTTCAGCGCCCCTCGCATTGCTGTTGATATCGAGACGCGCCGTTTCGGTGCCGATCAACCCTTCCGCCTCGGCGGATAGTGAATCGGAATGCTCCGCCAACTTCGCGAGCGTGTCGGCGTAGGTCTTCTGGGCGCGATCCATCGCCGCCCGAGCATTCTTGCGAAGTCGGGCACCCGTCGCCGCGTCGGGCTGCTTGCCCAATGAGCGGATCGCCTCGTCGGCCTCGGCGAGTTTCCCGGCGGTTTCGTATACCGACTGGCTGGCCGCGAGTGCTGCTGTATATGCAGCATGATGGATTTCCTCGCCGGTGTCGGTGGTGCCGATTCGGAATCCGTCGGCGAGTGGAACGATGGTCATTTCGGGGTCGGTACTGACCAAATCGGCGCGTAACTTTTCGGGCATGGGGTGTCTCCGGTCTTTCAACTCATCTCAGTCACCTCTCGATAAAACCGTCCCGCCCACCACAGCGGTGGAGCGGCGACGGCGACTTTGAGTACGAAACCCACTCGCTTCGGTTTCCCGTTGCGAGTGGGTAGAGGAGCGCGATCGCATTGCACGACCGTGCCGTAGTTGGGAAGCCGCCGCGCCGCTTGAACACGACGCGACGACACACAGGAAAACCGGCCCGCGCGATTACTCGCGCGAACCGGGATTCGGATTCGCAAGGCACCCCTCCTGCGAATCTGATCGTTCATTAACCAGCCGACTGATTTCGTCCAGCCGCTGTTTTTGTTCGTCGGTGTAGGGCCGTATGAACGGCACCTTGATCGGCCCCTCGCAGATTCCCCAAAGGATCGCCGCTGGATAGGTGGCGCTCGTGAAATCGACCAGCGGAGGCATAGCCGTCATGTCATCGGGGTCGAGCACGAAATCGAGCCGAACCCACTCGCCCGTATGGCTATCAATCGCCCAGCCGCAGAGGGCAGCGACCGACGCGATTCTTGTCTTCATACATCGTGCCGCGTCCCTAACATTTTGCATGGTCGGGCGGCCGTCGGCGGACTGCCGGTACGCACGAATCGCCGCGATCTGGGCCTTTTGGGGCATCATATCGAGCAAGGTATTGAGATTTTTGGGAGTTAGGGTGCTCATACTCAATTGTATACAACCCGCAGGTATGTTTCCACATTTAACTTATGAATTGCTGAAATCCCGTCGATTTTTGTCATTCTCCCGCTGGGCCATCGCCATCCACTCGGCCACCGACGGCGGGGTAACCGGGGCGGTGACGAACACTCCGGGAGCGCTCTCGCTCCAGAGCCACAGACCCCGGCGGACCTGCTCCTGCTCCGATTCAGTCAGGGACGCGCCGACGGCCTGTTTCATTTTCAAAAGGTGCATCCGATTGTTGTGGGCCTCTGGTGTGGTGGGGTTCATACATCCTCCCCGTCGTGCTGCTCACCTTGTTGGAGTTCTTTCGGCTGTTCGACAATCACCCGATGGGGTTCACCCAAGGGGAGATCCCTGTCAGCCGACTTGAGTTCCTCCACTTCGGTGAGCAAGCGGAACAGCGCCTGCTGCTTGTCCGCTGGAAGACGCATTACATCATCCGCCGAAAGCGTGAAGCCCTGTGCGGTGTTCGTATGCTTGTGCTCTACACTGCCTTCAACAGACAACTTCCGCCGCTCGCTGTACTGCTCGGGAGCGTGTGCCGCGAGCAACTTCAACGCTGCGAAAATTTTGTTCCGTGAGTCAACACGCTCGCGTGTGAGTTCCCCCGTCTTCGGGGAATAGTCCCGCGTGATATCACCCGGCCCAAGGGCGACGGCCTCAACCTCGCATTCGAGGGAGTTAACCAATTCATCGCGTCGCTGCTCAGCGGCTTCATCAATCGCGGCGCGGAGGTCTGGCCGTCGTTCGTTCAGGAAGCGGAGGAGGGTCGTTCGCTTTGCGGGTCGTTGACGCGGTGAGCCGTCGGGACACTTATCCGGGATGGTTTCATTGTTCGCGTAGGTCTTCCATACGGCTGGCCATCCACCTTTACGGGCAGCGCGGATGAGGTCTTCGTACATC
Source organism: Phycisphaerales bacterium JB050 (assembly GCA_043101125.1). Lineage (GTDB taxonomy): Bacteria > Planctomycetota > Phycisphaerae > Phycisphaerales > UBA1924 > JANSXG01. The sequence continues at coordinate 26,676 of JBICHT010000011.1, forward strand.
GCATGTGTGAGGGGTGCGCCGTGTACTGGAATGGATAGAGGTAGGCCGGTCTCCGGATGGGTTTCGATGAGGTCGATTTCGCGGGGCATGATTTGTGGTGTCGATCCTTTCGTTTGGTGTGCGGGTTTCTTATATTGCGTTGGTGGGTTTCATATATGCGGTCGATTTGAAACTGGCTCGGCGAGTTTGTCTGCGGGGGTGGTTTTTTTCTGAAAATGCGCTTTTTTCTTGTCACCCCCTCCCTTGGTTATCAGACCGTCCGATAACGGCATAGGGTCTGGCCGGGTCGGTCGATAGGTCCGAGAACCGGGGCAGGTCTTGAGAAATGGGCGGTTTGCGCACCTGAGGCGCACCGCCAATCGGTACCCATACTCAGAAGTGGGGAAATGCTGGCGTGCTGATCGCTCAGCGTGGAGATTATGGGCGATCGGGTCAGACTCAGAGCGGGGCGGCTGATCGGGGATCAGTGGGTTTGAGACGATGCCTGTAGCGGGGTGGGGGATAAATTTGTTATCGGACGCGCGAGGGTGGTGGGTTACTGGACCCCGGTTCGTGGGGTGATCCTGCCCAAGCGGGAGCATCCATCCCGCCGTGGCTCCCCTCTGTCTTCCCCCTGTCTCCCGCCCAAGGGAAGACACATAATCGCCGTTTCTGATTCCGAATTGGCGGTTTTGCTCCCTGTCTCCCCTGTCTTCCCTCTTTTCTGTAGAGGTGTAATAGAGAGGTAGGTAGGAGGGGAGGGGCTGGGGTACTAGAGGGCGAGACGAGAGACAAGGGAGCAAGGGGAGACACCCCGCCAAAATCGCCGTTTCTGACCCAGAATCCGCGATTTTCTGTCTCCCCTCTCCTGTCTCCCCACTTGGGCGGGGAACCACCTTAAAACGCCCCATGCCCATCCTCCTCATTAGATTCTTCCATCGCGCAAGCGGCCCCGTCTTGGATTCCGATGGTGAGTGCTTTCATTCGCTCCACCTCAGTGCCTCTGAGGTATGCGTACACCTTCACTCCCTTCTCTCCAAACCGCACCTGCTTCCGTTCCCAGCCCAGCGAGCGCATCACGCCACCGAGCCGCCTCATATCCTCCTGTGACCGTTGCCCGGCCTCATGCTTGCCAAGGAACCTCCAGACCGCCTGCGTGGGGATCTTGCCCACAGCGTCGCCTAGGACCGGCTCCAGCAGTTCCACGAACGGGTCCACTTCCTGCCGCTCCCCTTGCGCCTCCGCCGCTTTGGGGTACAACGCCGGGTCCAGACGGATCGACTCCCCTTCGGCCTCTCGATGGACCGCTTCAGCCCATACCTGATCCCTCACGCCTGCCAGCGCGGCCACTTTCAACACTCCACAGCGAATCGGCCAGTATCGCCGGTTCCCCGTGGTGTCTTTCAGGTACCGATCCTCATTCGTCGATCCGAATATCACGCATTGTCTGGGAAGGTCCAGCGGCTCGCGGCCATACGCCATGCGTGCCCGGTCGCGCCGTCGGGACAGCATCGACTTCAACGCGCCCGCTTCGGACTTGCGCATTCCCTTCAGTTCGCCTGCCTCAACGATCCACTTTCCCTTCACCGCTTCGATGAACCGCTTCGCATCGCCGTCTAGCGGCAAATCATCGGTGAACCATTCCTCCGACGGGCAGAGTGTGGCCAGAAGCGAAGACTTGCCCCCACCCTGCGCGCCTTCCAGCACCGGCATTTCGTCGAATTTGCATCCGGGCTGGCGTATGCGGCGAACCGCGGCCACCAGAACCAGACGGCTTACCGCCCGCGTGTACACCGAATCTTCAGCGCCTGCGAAGTCGATGAGCCACGAATCAACGCGCGGCGTTCCATCCCAAGTCCCATCGACCGATTCCAGATACTCCCGCACGGGGTGCCGCCGATTTGCTCGGGCGAAGTCGCAAACGATGTCGTGGAAAGTTTCCTTGGCTACGGCCAGATTGAATTTCTCCAAAGCGTTGATACGGAGTCGGATGATCGCGGCATCGTCAAGGTGAGGTCCGAACCCCGGCAGACCATGGATATAGTTCCGATCGGCGAACTCATCCCATTCGACCTTCACACTCTGTTTGATGAGTGAGACGCGAACATTGTGAGGCGTTTTGTAAGGCACGCCGTTATCGTCTGTGTCGAACTCGGCTTCACGCTCGGCTGCCGCCGTGGCCACCGCTTCGCGCGCCCGCTCCACCTGACGGCGCGCATATCGGTCCGGGTTCTTCTGCTCGCGAACACTTTCGCTGATCTTCCATGCGGGATTCAACAGCACGCCCAGAATCGTTTCGTCGTCAGCGCCAGAGCGAACGAGTTCGCACGCGGCATACAGCACCGCCTCGGACCGGGACGGGAAGTGATTCGGATCGTCCGGGTTCATACCGTTGACGATCAACACTTTCAGGCGATCGCTCACCCCATTGCCCAGAGCATCGACCGATGAATCCGCGAAGTCGCGAGCCGTCGCCGTCACAGCGTCAACAGCGACACCCTTGGGCATGGGGTCTGCCTGCTTGAACTGATCCAGCGAGTACACGCGGCTTTCATGCCATTCGACTACGGATGCGAGCGCTTCGGTTCGCCCCTTCGCGCGTTTCTTCGCGTCCGGCAGATTCAAGCTGTCCGGTAGCCGCATGATCCGGTCCAGATTCTGCACATTGTCCGCGCAGCCGAACGAATCGCGTATCCAAGTGTTGTACCGCTTCGCATCGTCGATCGCGGAGCGTTCTCCGTTAACCACGATTGGTTCGGTGAGCGCCCAGAACGCTTGCAGCCCACCACCTGAGAACAGGATCAGGGTGGGGAGGGGAACGCCATTCGGCGGGTTGCGGAGTAGTTCCAGAATGCGAGCGCGTTCGGCTTCAAGGTCTTTGCCGTCTTCGGGGTCGATATCGGTATGAAGCCAATGGACGGCTCGGATATCGGTTTCCTCAGCCTTCTTTGTCAGGCGGGATACCGGCTCATTCACACCGAAGTAGAGGTTGCATGGTGTGCCCGCGCAGGCGGCTACCCACTTCAGGAACTTCGCATCATCATCGGGACCGAAAGTCTCAGTCGGCAATGACTTCTTATCGAGCGAGATACCAGTAATAACGAACTGGCGGTTCTGGTGGAACCGCTGGAGGAACTGCCATGCCTTCGGATAGTCGGGTGCGGCGGGAGCGGGCATTTAGCGAGCGCCCACCTTCCGACAATCGCCGAGCGGTTGATCGGTCGTGCCGACCGTGTTTTCGTTCAACCACGCGCGCAGGTCACCGTAGCGGTAGTGGGCGCTCGGTTTCATGTACCGCGGGCCGCGTCCCTTGCGTCGCCAGTCCGCAAGCGTGCTCGGTGTGCGACCCAGTACCGCGGCGGCTTCGCGAGTGCTCAGGATCGCCTCATCGCCGCGGGCAGCGATGAGGGCTTGGGCGGCTTCCAAGTCGCGGAGTCCGCCGGGGGTGAGTGTGGGATCAACGGTCGCTGCTTTTCGAGTTCGTTTCGCCATTCTGCGGCTCCTACTAGCCGCAGTCTTGGTGTGGTCAGTCGATCGAAACGCCCGATCAAACAGCACACACGAACCCGGCAAGTAACGCTACCCAGCGGCAGAATGCCATTCATGTATGAAGCGTTATGTTGCCGGTTTTACCCCTAAATTACGGGATAAATAATCTGAAAATCGTTCGTAATTATGCCGCGTTTTCTTCCTCAACTTCGGCATCAAACGCGGCGCTCACGCGGCGCAGGGCATCCTGAGTCTTGGTAGATGTACTGTGCAGGTAGATACCAGTGGTGACGGGGTTTGAATGCCCAAGTTGCTTTTGGGCGTGAACAATTGAGCCACCAGTTTCGAGGATCGCGCTTCCGAGCGTGCGCCTCATATCGTGGATCGTGCAGATATCCTTGGGCAGTCCCGCGAGCGTAAGTACCTGTTGATGCGCTTTGGTGGGCTCGCTCATTGGCTTCGACGGATCGCGACGGCCGGGGAACACCCACGCATACGGGCCGATCGCTTCGGCGCGCCGGCGCTCCAGCATCGCGAGCGCTTCCGGAGGGACGGGTACTGTCAGTTTCCGCTTATTCTTCACCCGCTCCGCCGGGATGGTGATTTCTCCCTTTGCGAAGTCGATCCACTCCCACCGAAGTCCAAGCCCGTTGCCGCGGCGCAGGCCAACGCGCATATTCAACAGTAAGAAGTCCGCCGTTGCTCGGCGTAGCCGCTTGGTATTGGCGCTGTCAATGACGCGGCCCGGCAACCCCTCCCCGGCGGCATAGCGTTCGATCGCTCGTGCATACTCGCGGGCTTGCTCTATCTCTAGCTTGTTCTCGCGTGGTGTGTATGAAACCCCATCCTTATTCGTGGCCAATTCCACGCCATCATTGAGAATCGGGTTTACCGCTCCGGGTTTCTGACGGCACCACTCGGTAAGGATCATGCTCAGCAATGATCGAAGCCGGTTGGCTTCGGTGACTCCATCGCCTCGCGTGGCGTTCGTCTGGGCATCATCCATCCTCGCCTTCACCCATTGCGCGTTGATGCTCACCATGAGCGTGGATGCGTGTCTCTCCAGTTGCCGAGTGAACCGCTTCTGGTGATCGGCTCGGGTCCGAGGACGGAGTGAAGACCGCTTGGTCATCGCCCAATCGAACGCCTGCCGCAGGGTGGCGGTATCAGCATCCAGACGGGCTGCTCGGGGGTCTTCACCGCGTCGCATCGCCCGGAGCCACACAGGGGCTTGCTCCTGTGCCTGATCGAAGGTCATCGCCGGGAACTGCCCAAGGGTGTACGCGACCGAACCCCGCGGCCCCTTTGCCCGGACGATGAAAGACACGACCCCGGTAGC
>JBICHT010000012.1:0-24712 GCA_043101125.1 Phycisphaerales bacterium JB050
CCTGTCGATGACCATCACCGCCGCGAGAATGGCAAACGGCAGCGCAAACACCGAGTGCGCGAGCTTGATATCCGCCAGCGCAAGACGAACCCGAGCCGCCAGGGGGGGCACGGAAGGCAAATCAGCAGCGGGGGAGTTTGAAGTGGCGGACATGAGCGGGAATGCTAGCCCGCTGATGGGATACTCGCGAGAAACCCCACCTCACATCAGCACAAACAAACTCCGCTGCTCGATCGTCAGGATCTGGCGCAGTTGCTCGATCGACCGCTGGTCGTTCTTGTTCAACTCACGCATCCGATCGGCCTCGGCCACATCCTCGGAATCGTCCCAGTCCTCTTCCTCATCATCATCGACCTCCCGGCGCAAACTCATGGAGCCCTGAGGCGTCGTAAGCTGGATGTAGTACCGCTCCCGATCCTCTTCCGGCTCGGGCTTCGCGACAGGCTGGTAACGCGAATTGATCGCCTCCCGCTCAGCCTCCCACTCGGCCCGGATCTGTGCGATCTGGTGGCGCTGCGTCTCGGTCAGCGGCTGCACTTCGCGCAGCCGGCGCAAGTAAATCGCCACCTCCTCGCTCTCGGCCGATCCCCACATGTCCATCTGCATCTGCATCGACGCGATGTACATCTGCAGGTTCTCCAGCACACTGAACATCATCCGCGCCCGAGAGTAATCGGCATACAAGGAATCGTAGAGATCCTCGTTGCCTTCCGGAACCGCGACTTTATGAAAGTCCTCCAGCATCTCCGAGGGCAGCGCCTCCTCGATGCGCCGACGAAAGTCCTTGTTCACATCGCGCACCCGGCCGCACGCGCGATACAGATCCAGCCCGAGCGAGACCAGCGGCTTGCGCGAAGCGTAGTACGCCTCGTACATCGCCTTCACCTCTTCCGGGTTCTCACGGTCAACACTCGACCAGTCGAACACCTTTGCTTCCACCTCGACGCATCGCTTCCCGAGCGTTTCCGCCTTCCGGTTGCGCGCCACCAGCGCGATATCAATCTGCTCGCGATAGTCCTCCAGCAGCGGCTCCAGAGCCGCCAACTGCTCCGCGCCCAGATCGAGCGCCTGCACACTCGCCACCAGGTCCACGCGCTCTTCGTCGAACACCGCGTACTCCGCCAGCGTTTTCGACCGGCGCTGCTCGCGCTCGAGCAACTTCCATCGCTCAAGCTGCGTGGCATTCAACACCAGGCGCAGATCGCCGTAAAACTGCTCCTCGATGCGTTCCAGCGCGTCCTTGTAAGTACGCTTTGCCCGCTCGTACGCACTCTCGGAGCGGTCGTCGTCACCGTACCGAGACGAAAACCGCTGGTCGTCGCGGGCCTCCGCAAAAACCACCCACTCCCGCCGAAACGCCCGATCAAAATCCGCGAACGCTTCGTGCATGATCTCCATCTGCATCTCATCGAGACCAAGCACCGAGGCGTACATCTTCAGATCCCGCACCGTGATCGGCGCATCGTTGTCCGGTGAGTATGAATACTCGTAATACTCATCTTCATCACGCTCGTACCAGCCGGCGTACTGCCACTCCTGCGCCGATACCTCAGACGACACAACGAGCGCCGCCGGGGCCACCAACCCGACCCCACCGACCAACACCCCAGGCGAACACACGATCACACGACAAACCATGTTGGCAACACGAGACAAGACAGACGGCATGCGGCATTCCTCCTCGGGAATCGGAGCCGGGTTGGTGCAGCGCGCCGATCCTGTTCGGCGTCGCTCTCTGAAAACATCCCCCCCGAGGGTCTGGGCCCACGGTGTGGTGCTGAAGAACATCCAGCACCATGTCCTCTCCGGCGATCCTTAGAACATCGCCATCAGACCACGCTGCTCGATCGTCAGGATCGCCCGCAGCCGATCGATCGTCCGCTGGTCCAGTTCCGACATCTCGCGCTGCATCTCCGGGTCATCGCTCCCGGCACCCATCCCGAATCCGGTGAACATGATGTCACCCTCGCCACCCTCCGTGATCCGACGCAGCATCAGCGTGCCCTGCGGCGTGGGAAGCTGGATAAACCCAGGCTCGTTCTGATCCGCGCTGCCCTTGGAATACCGGCTTCGGATCGACGCCTGCCGATCCTCAAACTCGGCCCTGATCCGCTCTACCTCCGCGAGCTGCGCATCCGACAACGGCTGCACACGCTGGATCCGACGCATGTACGACCCCATCGCCTCCAAATCATCCCCGCCGAACGCCTCCATCTGCATCTGCGCGCCAGCGATCATCGTGTCGAGGTTCTCCAGCATCTTGAACATCATGTGGGCACGCGAAGACCCGCCGAACACGAACCCGTTCGATTTTTTGGCTGTGGCGATCTTTTCGAACTGAGCGAGCTGGTGCGAAGGGACCTCCTGCGACAGCCGCTTGCGAAACTGCACATTCACATCGCGCACGCGCCCGCACAACTTCCGCAACTCAAGCCCCATCGGCACGATCTCCTCCTGGCGACGGCTGAACTCCTGCCACCGCTCCTGGATGACCATCGGATCGGTTTCCTTCTGCAGGTCCATCTGCATCTCTTGCGTCTTGGCGTACTCCACGCCCACGGCCTCGGCCTTCCGATTCCGCGCCGCCAACGCCGCGTCCATCTGCGTCCGGTACTCCTCCAGCACCGGCTCGAGCGCTGCACGCTCGCCAGCACTCAGCTCCAGCGCCTGCACACACGCCACCAGATCAACCTTCTCATCTGAGTACGAAGCGTATTTCGCCAGCGTCTTCGCCCGACGCTGCTCGCGCTCCAGCAGCGACCACCGGTCGAGCTGCTCCGCGCTCAGCACCAGACGCAGGTCCGCGATGAACCGCTCCTCCAGCCGATCGACCGTCTTGTCGAACTCGGCCTTCACCTCCATCATCCGCTTCTGCATCTCCGACCAGTCCCCATCGGGCCGGTGCGCGTGCTGCTCGTCGCTCCTCTTCTCAGAGAACAGCGTCCACTCCCGGTGGTAGGCGGTTTCAAATTCCGTATACGCATCCTGCATGATCTCCATCTGCATCTCATCAAGACCAAGCACCTCGCCGTACATCTTCAGATCCCGAGCCGTCACCGGAGGCGCGCCGCCCATGAGCATCGTGGTGTCCCACAACCCATCCTGCCAACCGGAAAACTCCCACTCCTCCGATGCCGCGGCCGACGCCGTCGCAAACGGAAGAACGAAGAGCAAAACCACAACCCAAAGCACCCCACGCCGAATCTGATGTGATCGCATCGTGTTCATACCGACTCCTTTGTTTCAGTACCCCACAAGTAACTGGCGCTGCTCCATCGTCAGGACCTGACGCAGACGATCCACGGTCTCCTGATCCAGTTCGTACATCTCTTGCTGAAGTTCTTCGCTGATCGGCACGCCGTTCATGATTTTCACGACATTGCTCTCCTGCCGCAGTTCAACACGACGCGTCAAAGAAACCCGACCGTGCGGCATCGGGAGAGTAATGGAGAACGGTTCTGGCCGTGCCGCACGGTCAGGGAAATGCCGGGCAAGAACGGCATCACGACGCGATTCAAAATCATGCCGGATTTGGTCGATCTGCTGCTTCTGTGCATCCGTGAGCGGCTGCACTTCCACATCGCCCGCATACGCCAGGTACCTGACACTCGTTTCGGACTGGAACGCGGATTCTTCCAACATGTGCAACATCCTGCCGGCACGAAATAGCGAGTTCATCGAGGCATCGGCATCCGTGGTGGTAAGACGCCGGAACGCATCAACATGGTCTGCCGAGAGTTGCTGCTCGATGCGGGCCCGGAAGTGCTGATTGATATCACTCAAGCGAGAGCAAAGATCACGGAGCTCCAGAGCCTTCGGCACCAGCGCCTGCTGCTCCTCCCTGATCTCTCTCCATAGATCACCCATGTTCATGATGTTCTGAGGATTCCTCGCCTCTTCCTGCCTCGCTTGCAGATCCAGAAATTTCTCTCCAAGCGATCGGGCCTTCGCGTTCCGCGCCACGAGCGCCGCGTCCACCTGCAACCGATACTCATCGAGCAACGGACGCAACGCTTCTCGCGCAGTCTCATCGAGATCGAGCGCCTGTACGCTGACCACAAGATCAATCCGCTCATCCGGAGACGACGCGTAGGCACTGAGCGTCTTCAATCGCCGCAGGTCACGCTGGACATGCGGCCAGTATTCCATCTGATCAGCAGTCAGCAGCAAACGCAGATCGGACAAAAACGCATCCTCAAGGCGATCCTGCGTCGCACCAAATTCCGCTTTCAGTTCCGAGAAGCGAGTCTGCAACCGATTCCAATCACGGCCGCCGTCAAGGCTCACCCGCGCATCACTGCACCGTTCCGCGTACAGCGTCCACTCGCTGTTGTATGCCCGAACGAAGTCCGCATGGGCGTCGTCCAAGATCTGTTGCTGGGTCTCATCAAGTCGCAACGCCTGCGCAAAGAGATCGAGATCTCGCGCCGTGATCGACGGCTGCGTGTAGTTGACGATCCCGTGCATCGAGTCCGTGTGAAAACCGGAAAACTCCCACTCCTCGCTCGCCCGCGCCTCCACCACGATCGCCGGCGCCACACTCACGCTCCCGGCAAGAATCAACGCGGGCGCAGGGTTCAAGAGACGACCCAGCAAACGGGCAGCAACAGACATCGGCGTCGTCATAGCGATTTCCTCCTCAGGCAAGCGATACGGCCCCGGCTCCTACCGGGTTCGGGGTATCTACCGGCTCATTGGCAAACTCAGCCCCGGTCTTCCACTCCATGATGCCGCCGATCCTCCCCGGCGTGATGTCCGAATCCAAATTTTCCCGGACATTTCAGCCAATCCCCACCCCGCCCACATACCCTTCATCATGCCCACCGACACACCACCCGCCCCCTCCTCACCCCGCGTCGTCATCGTCGGATGCGGCTTCGGCGGCATGGACGCGGCGAAAGCCCTCCGCCGCACCAACGCCCAAATCACCATCATCGACAAGCGCAACCACCACCTCTTCCAGCCCCTGCTCTACCAGGTCGCCACCGCCGCCCTCTCCCCCGCCGACATCGCCTCCCCCATCCGACGCATCTTCCGCAACCAACCCAATGTCACCGTCCTCCTCGACGAGGTCACCGCCATCGACCCCGAGCGCAAAATCATCAGCCTCGACGACTCCCAACTCGAGTACGACTACCTCGTCCTCGCCGCCGGCGCGACCCACTCCTACTTCGGCCACGACGAATGGGAATCCGTCGCCCCCGGCCTCAAAACCATCGAAGACGCCACCGAAATCCGCCGGCGCATCCTCATGGCCTTCGAACAGGCCGAACACGAGCCCGACCCCGCCAAACGCACCGCCGCGCTCACCTTCGTCATCGTCGGCGCGGGCCCCACCGGCGTCGAACTCGCCGGCGCCATCAAAGAAATCGCCGTCCAGACCATCCCCCGCGACTTCCGCACCATCGACACCCGAACCGCCCGCGTCATCCTCATCGAAGGCGGCGACCGCCTCCTCAGTTCCTTCGACCCATCCCTCAGCGCCCGAGCCCAGCGCGACCTCGAAAAACTCGGCATCGAAATCATCACCAACACCTATGTCACCGACCTCAAGCCCGGCCTCGTCACCATGGGCGAGCGCACCATCGAAGCCGGCAATGTCTTCTGGGCCGCCGGGGTCAAGGCCAACCCGCTCGCCACCTCCCTCGGCTGCGAACTCGACCCCACCGGGCGCGTCCTCGTCCAGCCCGACCTCAGCGTGCCCGGCCACCCCGAGATCTTCGTCGTCGGCGACATGGCCGCCGCCCGCCTCCTCGACAAAGACTCAAACCAAAGCAACACATGGGTCCCCGGCGTCGCCCAGGGCGCGCTCCAGGGCGGCACCCACGCCGGAAAAATCATCGCCCGCGAGATCGCATCAGGCCTCCAGCCCGGTGCCGCGACCGACCGACCGCCGTTCCGCTACAAAGACAAAGGCTCCATGGCCACCATCGGACGCGCCAAGGCCGTCGCCGAGATCGGGCGCTTCAAACTCGGCGGCCTGATCGCCTGGCTCCTCTGGGGCCTCATCCATGTCATGTTCCTCGTCGAGTTCTCCAACCGCATCCTCGTGATGCTCCAGTGGACCTGGAACTGGTTCGCCTTCACCCGCGGCGCACGCCTCATCACCGGCGGACGCGACAAACCCGCCAACCCCAACCAGCCGAACACCCCTCTCCCGAGCCCCCCGGCCAGCCCCGCAAACCCTTAACCCAGCTCGATCCCCGCCTGCACATCCGCCTCGATGCTCGCGCCCAGACCCAGCGCGATGCGGCTGGCATACGCGCAGTACGCCGCGGCGTGCACCACATCGTGCACCTCCCGCTCCGTCAGCCCCGCCCCCTTCAGCGCCGCCACATCACCGCCGGTCATCCCGCCCGGATCAACCGTGATCTTCTGCGCATACTTCGCGATCGCTTCCTCACGCTTCGTCAACCCGTCGGTATCACCGTCCGTCGCCAGCGGCTCGACGATTCCCTTCCGCTCCTCCGGCAACAACCGCTCCAGCGCGTTCGCATGATGGTTCAGGCAATACTCGCACCCGTTCACCAGACTCACCACCACCCCGATGATCTCGCGCTCGATGCGAGACAGCGGCGACTCCGCGTGCAACGCGCTCACCGCCAACCCCACATGCGCCTCAATCGCAGGCGGGTTCACCGAGTGAACCTTGAGAATGTCATCCACCGCCGTCGCACCCTCGCCCGCCGGACGGGCGTACTTGGTGTAGAGCGCGCCGAGATCATCGGTCGCGTCGGTTTCTTTGATCGTGCTGATGTAGGCCATGTCCTGATCCGTTCAGTAGTCGTGCAAAAAGATTAGCGATTCGCCAGCCGCTCCAAGATCGCCCGCCCCACATAGGGCCGGCGCTGCGGCAACTCCGCGTCCTCACGCGCCGCGGGATCGATCGCAAAATCCCCAAGATCCTCGCGCGCATCCAGATCCTTCAACTGCACCTTCTCGTCGCCGTGGATCACCACCGCGAAGCGCGCATGCTGGCGCTCGGCGTCCGCCAGCAGTTTCTTGAGGTTCCGTGTCGCCTTCGCCGTCGTTCGCGCGTGCATCGGGCGCACGCCGCCGGCACTGGCATCAAACCGCGCCGCGTCCCACGGCTTGCCATCAAAGCCTTCCGCTTCGATCCCGGCCCGCAGGTTCGCAAGCAGCGGCTGCACCAGATGGTCGTGCTCCTCGCCCCCGGACACCACGAACACCTCCGGACGCAGGCTCACGCCCGACACCGTCCGCTGGATCGCGTCCATCATCTCCGCCCCGTCGGCAGGCATCAGATGGTGGTCATCAAGCAGATTCCCGAGCACCACATCGCCCATCCCAAAGCCGCACGCCGGAGTGGGGGGGCCGCCGAACAGTTCGATCAGATTGTCATACCGCCCACCACCAGCCACCGCGCGCTCACCCTCAGCGATGAGTTCGAAGACCGTACCGGTGTAGTAGGCGAGGCCACGGACAATGGAGGGGTCATAGCCCATCCAGTCGGCGAGACCGTTTTGCTCGGCGAGCGTGCGGACCCCTTCGATCATGGCCTGCACGCGATCATCCGATTCGCTCGCGCGCACAACCGCTTCCACCTGAGCCGCTGAGCAGCCGATCGCCGCGGCACGCTCCTCGCGCTGCGCCCAGTCAATCTTCGCCCAGGCATCAATCAACTGCAAAAAGCGATCCCGATCCGATTGGTCAATCCCCGCTCCATCCAGCAGCACATCAACCGTGCGCCGATCATTGAACTTCGCTTGAAGCACCGTCGGCTTGAGTCCGAGCGAACGCATGGCGCTGATCGCGCAGCCGATTACCTCCAGATCGTGCGCGACCGCCTCGTGCTCTTCCCCCCCAATCACATCCACATTCCACTGCATGAACTCCCGCAGCCGCCCGCGCTGCGGCTTCTCCGCTCGGAAGAAATTCGGCACGCAGAACCATCGCACCGGCTTGGGCAACTGCTTCGCCCTCGCCGCGTACATCCGCGCCAAAGTCGGCGTGAACTCCGGCCTCAGCGCGAACGGGGCGTTCCCCGTCTCGCGCACCTGCTCCCGCTCGTCCTCGGCCTTGCCGCTGAACGCCTGAAACAACTCCCCCAGAATCCCCTCGCCGCTCTTGACCGCGTACAACTCCGAATGCTCGAAGGTCGGTCCGTCGATCTCCTCGAACCCGTGCCGGATCGAGACCGCCCGCCACACCTCGGTGATGTACCGCCGGCGCAGCAGGTCCTCAGGGTAAAAATCACGCGTCCCCTTGGGGGAACCGATCGAGCGCGGGTCCACCCGTGCCCCGGATCGAGAGTCAGAATTGGAATCAGATGAAGAGGCCATAGCCGGAGGATATCCGCCCTCGCCCCGCGCCGTGACCCCCGCACACCGCCCGCACCAAACTCCAAAAACAAACAGAGCCCCGTACCCGCAGGGCCCCGTCAAAAAAGTTCAGACCCAGACGCTCAGCGACGACGACGAGCCGCCCCGATCCCCGCGATCCCCAGCAGCGCAACGGCTCCCGGAGCCGGGATCGGCATGCCCGTCAATTCGACGAACCGGGCCGTCCCATCGGGAGCCAGAGCCCGCGCAAAGATCTTCGAGGCGTCGTCGGAGATGTCCGTCGTGTGCGTCAACACCCAACCATCAGGGATCACCTCAGCGAACAGGTCGTTGAGGTCGTAGGTGATGTCGTTGGCGAAGTCGTAGAGGAACGCGTGGTTCGGAAGACCGGCACCGAACAGGTTCCCCCCGCCGAATGTCCCGGTGTAGTTCACCGCGTTCATGGTGCCCCAGATGCGCCCATCCACACCCGGCACGATGTGCGCTTCGCCGCTCGCATCCCAGTACGCCGGCATATCCAACGCCGACATGCTCGGCACGCGCACCGCGCCGCCGACGATCGAGCCGTCCGCCGACAGGTTCGAGCTCGTCGCACCGCCACCAACCGTCGCGTTCGTCCCACCGGCCGGCAGGTTCAGAGGCGTCACCTCGTTGGTCTCGTAATTCCACCGGTACGCGTTCGTCGGGTTCACGCCCGCCGAGTACCCCAGCACGACCTGAATCGGAGCGTCCACCGCGATCCCACGGTTGGCGCCCGCAAACGCACCCGCGGGGTACTGCGCCTGAAACGCGCTGCTCGCGTGCCGAATCCCCGTCGGAGTCAGCACCGCCGAGGACACCCCGCCCTGAATGATGTTCAGCACCGTGCCATCACGGTTCACGCCGTACGCGAAACTCCCGGCCGCACCGGCGTGCGGGCTGTCGTACACCGTTCCGGCGATGTCGCCGTTCGAGGCGTTCGCCGCGAGCCACTGCATCGGAGGCCCACCGGGACCGCCACCGACCGCCATCGACCCGTCCGGCGTCATCGCAAACGCCGCGCTGCCACCGGTCTGGATGAACAGGTCGCCCTCGTGCACATACGCCGCTCGCCCGTCGCTCAGGATCCCGATGTACGAGTTCCCGTCCGCCGAGATGTCGTACACCTGCGTGTAGTACGCCCCGTTGCCCGGGTCCACAAGCGGCCCGAAGGCCAGAGGGGTGTAGGTCCCGCCAGGAACGACGCCCGCGCCCACGACATTCGCAAAAACAACAACAGCACCAGCGCTCAGGCTGCGGCTCAGATTCAGCATGACGGTCTCTCCTCCATTAGTGCCCCCTGTAATCAGTGGGGGGGCCTACAACTCTGCGCCGCCTGGACAGGCAGTCAAGGAAAGAACCCAATCAGGCGCGAAATAGACCCCGTCTGGCAGTCTGGGTAATCCAGTTCAGCCATCAATCCGAGCCTTACCCCAGCCTCATCGCGCCCCCGCCTACTCGCAGGCCCCGCCAAAGTTCGCCAAGACCATGTTCAAATCGGCCAGATTCACCAGCCCGTCACCCGTCGCATCCCCGATCTCGCCCGCCGTCCCAAAGTTCGCCAGCACGATGTTCAGGTCTGCCAGATTAATCAGCCCGTCGTCGTTCACATCCCCCGGGCAGCCTGTCGGGATGAACACGATCCGCACACGCCGATCCTCTTCGAGCACCAGCGGGAACTCATCGCCGCCCGCCGAATACACATACCACTCGCTCAACCCCACGATCGTGTCGTTGGTGTTATTCACATCCGAGAACGAAAGGTACCCCGTCGAACCGATGTCGATCTCGGTGTACGCCACACCGTCGCTGCAGCAGGTGTTCCACCCGTGGCTCGACATGAACAGCGAATCGCCGGGCTCGCCGACATACGCGATGCCACCCTCATTGTTCTCAGGATCATCCTCCACCGCGCGCATCGCGCCGTCCGGATCATCGACCAACTCAAAGACCACCTCCGCCTCGCCGCCGTCCGGGTCGTCCGGCACCGCGCGGTCGTGCACGATAAACACACCCACGCCCTCCGGCCCACGCGAGAGCAGCAGGTGAGAGCGGTCCGCCTCGGGCACCAGGTTCGGTCCGTTCCATGAATCCCCCTGAGGCACGTTGTAGGCATAGAACTCCGCCGCCGTACCGTTGGTCTCGTAGGGCAGCGTGTAGCCCATGATGTTGTCATCGAAGTCGCCAGCCCCCGGCGCCGACTCCTGCGATATCTCGAATGCCCCGCCGCACGCCGAAGTCACGCAATTCCGGTTGATCGTCAGGAAGTCAAACCCGATCCCGACCGTATCCGGACCCACGACTTCCAGCACCACGCGATCAATCGCCGCCGCCTCAACCGAAAGCGGCAGGATCGAGCCGTTCCCTGTCCCCGGGTCGCCGTCTTCGATCGTCATGCTGTCTACCTCAACGCCCTTGTAGAACGCCCGGATCGTCGTGTTCTCCTCAGGATCCTCGATGTCGTGCACAAAGATCCGAAGCGAAACCGCCGGTGGGTCGATGTCGATCGCGATGTTGTTCGGCTCCAGTTCATCATTCCCGATCACCGGGTCCGCCATGAACCCATCACCGGAAGCCAGGGGCCCGTCGCTGTTCCCGCCGCTGAACCCCACCCGCGGATTCCCACGCGTCCCGAAGATCGGCAGCAGGTCCGGCTTCCCATCGATCGAGAAGGTCAACCCCAACTTCGCGTACTGATCCGAGATCTCGGTCCCCTCCGGATACCCCTCGAAATCCACCACCAACTGCTGCACCTGCGCACCCGCAACAGACGACAACAACCCGATGCCCGCCGCGACGAGCACCCCGAAAAACTTCTGGTTCTGCATAGAAAAACTCCTCCTGCCCCCCAGAGTACGCCCCCATCCACCACAGGCAAGCCAAATTCCCCCCATCGACTGCTGACAACCCAGAAAACGCACAACAGGACCATTCGCGGCTACTATGGACCCCAGCCCATCGGGCCTTCTGGTTCACCTTCCCACCTTTGTATAGAGTTTGGCCGCGCCCATGCCCACGATCACCATCGACGGCAAAGTCTGCGAGTTCGAGCAGGGTCAGACGATCCTCCAGATCGCCAACGCCAACGGTATCGCCATACCCCAGTACTGCTACCACGATGGCCTCTCCATCGTGGCCTCCTGTCGCATCTGCCTCGCCGAGGTCTGGGCGCCCAACCCCCGCAACGACAACAAACTCGAGCCTATCCCCAAACTCCTCCCCACCTGCCAGACGCCCGCCGGCGACGGCCAGATCGTCTACACCGACTCCCCCAAGGCCATCCAGAACCAGAAGGCCGTCATGGAGTACCTGCTCATCAACCACCCCCTCGACTGCCCGGTCTGCGACCAGGCCGGCGAGTGCTGGCTCCAGGACTACTCCTACGACTACGGACGCGGCGTCTCACGCTTCGAGGAAACCAAGGTCAAGCAACCCAAAAAAGACCTCGGGCCCCATGTCTACCTCTACTCCGACCGCTGCATCATGTGCACCCGCTGCGTCCGCTTCTGCCGCGAAGTCACCGGAACCGCAGAACTCATCGTCGAAGGACGCGGCAACGCCGAACAGATCGACATCTTCCCCGGCGAAGCACTCGACAACGAACTCTCGGCCAATGTCATCGACCTCTGCCCCGTCGGCGCACTCCTCGACAAAGACTTCCTCTTCACCCAGCGCGTCTGGTTCCTGAAGAGCACCCCCTCCATCGACGGCATCACCGCACAAGGCGACAACATCCTCATCGAACACAACCGAGGACAGGTCTACCGCATCAAGCCACGAAACTGCGCCGAGGTCAACAAGTGGTGGATCTCCGACGAGATCCGCTACGGCTACAAGTTCGTCCACTCCGAAGACCGCATCACCACACCCCTCGACCGCGCCCACAACCGCCAGACCGAGGTCCACTGGGGACGCGCCTACCGCGAAATGCTCCGCCACCTCACCGGCGACGACCGCTTCGGCGGCGACGGACAGCGCAAACACATCGCCATCCTCGTCAGCCCCATGCTGTCCACCGAAGACGCCTACCTGCTCGGCAAAATGGCCCGCGCCATCGACCCCGACGCCGTCCTCGCCGTCGGACCCGTCCCGTACTCCGGCGAAGACAAAACCTTCCCCGGCGGCTACACCATCCGCGCCGAGAAAGCCCCCAACGCACGCGGCGTCCGACGCGCCCTCGAAGCCATCGCCGGACCCGGCGCCGTCCCCAACTTCGACGAACTCGCCGGTCGCCTCGGCTCCACCGAGTTCTCCGGCCTCATCGTCACCGGCAACTACCCCAGCGAATGGGTCACCGAAGACTTCGCCAATGCCTGCCAAGGCAAGGCCGTCGTCCTCATCGACACCATGCCCAACCGCCTCACCACACAGGCCGAAGTATTCCTCCCCGGCGCCACCTGGGTCGAAAAAGCCGGCTGCTTCGTCAACGCCGACGATCGCATCCAGGCCTTCGAACAGGCCATCCCGCCACTCGGCCTCAGCCGCAGCGAAGCCCAGATCGCCCTCGATGTCATGGCCATCCTCGCCGGAGAAGCCGAACCCGGCGACACCACCGGCACGGTCCGCGAATACCCCGACGCCATGCCCGGCCAGGTCCCCACGGCCATGGAAGTCGCCGCCCCCATCGGCGAACGCTACAACGCCGCCATGACCCGCCAACGCATGGCCACCGAACACCCCGCCCTCAAACCCTTCATCGACGAGATCCACACCCCAACGATCGAAGTGCGCCAGGAAGCGGATATGGAGATGGTGGAGCTTTAGGAAAACAGTGATCGCTGACCGCTTTCGTCTACCGCTTTAGCCTTGCTCCAGAATTCCAATCCTTTCGGGCTTCGGCTCGCATAGAGCAGCGTATAGATATCCCTGCCCTGGCTGTTTTGTACGCGAACACTATCTGTGTGGACGAATCCTAATTCAGTGCCGAGTTTCGCAAGATAAGCGTCACGCAGCCGCTCGGCCTTTGAATCACTCGGCGACGCCTCAAGCAAACTTCTCCAGCCCGGCTCACCCATAAAACGATCCAGATTCGAATCTGGATTATTGATGTAGTACTTCGCCCAGTTGCGAAGCGCATCCATGTTGTCTGCCATCAAAACAATCAGGTCCGTATTAATCCCAGAAGTCAAAGCAGCGATCGTAGCAAAGTCGATGTGAAGACCATACGGATCGATGAAGGTGAGACACAGCGCACCGCGCCTCGGAATTCGCTTGGCGAGAATTGGTACGGCGTCAGAAGCCTCGCAACAAGTGACCGTTTGCCGTTCTTCTGGAAGTACGCCGAGTCTTGCAGACAATGCCGAAGCACGCTCCCGATCCACCTCAAAAGCATGGATATGCGTGAAGGGATCCGTAACATTCGCGGCGAGTAGCGGGCTGCCACAAACGATTTCCCCACTGTCTTTAAGCTTGCTAAATCCAGCACCGGCAAAGAGATCAATGTAGTGTCGCTGAGGCCACTTCCTCTTCATGCCCGTCGTAAACAGGTCTAAATATCGTTCGAGAAAGTGGTACTTTCTCTTTGACCATTGACCGACTTCAGGGATGACCAAGCCATCGTCGATCGGTTCTATCCGCATTAGGCCGCTCCTGTATCCGGCATCTCATCCCAAGTCTGACCATCCAACTCCCGCCCCGTCGCTTTCTTGTTCACCCCGCCCCATTGCTTGAAGAAGAACGGCACTTCCTTCGCCTCGCATTGACGCTTGATCTCCAGCACCCACGAGCCCTCCATCGACCGCGCACCAGGACCGGACTCGCCGCCCACGATCACCCAGTCGATGTCCTTCAGCGGCAGACGCGCCAGCGGTCCAAGCAGTGGCTCGCACGACAGGAACCGCACCGAGGCCTTCTTCACCTTCTGAAGCAATCGCACACGCTCGATGTACTTCGCGCTCTCTACACTCGTGCCGATCCACACATTCGGATGCCAATCCAACTCATCCTTCAGTTCGACCAGCCGCTCCGGACGCTTCGTCAACACCTGAAAGGTGTGCTGCGGACAGTCGCCCATCACATCAAAGACTCGCCGAATGAACTCCAGCGGCACTTCCTTGTGAAACAGGTCGCTCATCGAGTTCACGAAGATGATCCGCCCGAGTTTCCACCGGCGCGGCACATCCAACGCGCTCTCATCAAGATTGACCCGCCCAGAAAACACCGGCCGCCCGTCGCGGGCCTTCTTCGCCGTGCCGCGATACTTCGCGCTGCTGTGCGCAGTCATCCGCTCCAGACGCAACGCCATCCGTGCCGCGTAGCAGTTCAGACACCCCGGCGACACCGGCGAACAGCCCGCCACCGGGTTCCAGGTTGCCTGCGTCCATTCGATTCGGGAATTGTTGGCCACCCTAACCTCCTACAAACATATTAGACGAAATCGTATCGATTTCAATCCTAATCTCGGCCAAGTCGCGGCCTTCTCCAAAAACAACACCGCCCCGCCGGCTCTCACCCGCGGGGCGGTTCTCCTTCGACGCTATGGCGGGCGTCGTGATGGGCTCCTCCCCCCTCAGCGATCACTCACCGCCAGGCAGATCCTCATCCTCCAGCGCAGCACGCAACGCCTCATTGATCGCCCGGATCCCTTGCCGCTGCTTCAATTCGATCGATTGCAACGCACGCTGCCGGGCCTGCTGAAGAAGAGAAACCGCCTGATCCGGTGCCCCCAAATGGTTCAGGGCATGCACGCAACGCATGGTCAGATGGTTGATCCGCTGTGTGGCCGCACCGGAAGTCTCCGCAACCGCCTCTCGCCCCTCTTGCGCCGCAGTGACCATCACCGCGACTGATGCATCGTTGGCATCCAGCTGGTTGATCCGCTGCACCACGAACTGCGATCGGTTCTCGATCCGCTCGCGAGCATGCTCGGCGACTGCGGAAATCTGCTGCACACAATGCTGGACCGTCATCTGGATCGGGCCCGGCTCACCCACCGCCTGCGCCGCGGGAGCGGCAGCAAGACCCAACAAACCAGCCACACCGCACATCAGCGACAGCCCGAGCGTGCGGGCGACCAAACGACCGGAACCTCTTCGATTTCTGAACAACATCGCAATACTCCTTCAAGGACGATTGCGCACCCCGACCGGGCTCTATCGCCAAGTCGGCAGAAGCGCGCACGAAAAAACGCGGTCCAATCACGATGTGTTCGCCCGCCACGGCCCGGCTCCGCTCTCGCGAAAGCCAGTACGACCGCCCAACGACGCCACCCGGCGGCGCATTGCAGCGACTTCAAAATTCTGCGCAAGATCGACCGGGTTCACTGCAACCCGCGTGCGGGCTAGCCGTATGGTGGCCCATGGCTGAGCCGCCGCGATCCACTCATGCACTCGAAAACCTCGAGACCGCCGAGACAATTTGCCTGAACTGTGGCTACGACCTCAACGGCTTGGAATCCTCAAAACAGACCAGCTGTCCCGAATGTGCCTGGCCGCAGGATCGCAAACCAAGTTTGTGGAGACCCGTTGGAACCACCCTGCTCGCAGTCGTGTTGCTGACTCTTAGCTCGATCCTGTTTCTGTACAACTCGATCGTGATCGGTGTGATGAATTCATACCACCCAGGCAGTTACCCACAGCAATATCACCTCCTGTGGTTCCCCTGTGCATTGCTGCTTTGGTTCACAGCAATCGCAACCTCTGTTGCTGCTCCAAAGACGAATCATCGACTCTGCAATCGGCCCGAAGCCCGCAACACAACCATCGGACTTGGCATAGTGATCTCCTTTGTACTGCCCGTCCTGATCGTTGGTGGTCTGCTTGCAATGGCGTTGTGAGAGCCGAGACCCGAACTTGAAACCCAGTCTCACCCACCCCGCACCATCCACCGCGGTACCGTTCGCCCATGACCCAACCCGCCACCGCGCGCCGATCCTTCTTCTCCCACCTCTTCTCCGATGAGTGGCAGATGCCCATCGCCTTCAGCGCGGGCGTCGCGCTCCTCATCGGCTACTCCCTCCAGGTCCTCGTCAACGAGGAAAACGCCGCCGCATGGGTCGGCGCATTTCATGTCATCGGACACGCACTCGTCTGGGTCTCCCTAGCCCTCGGCTCCGTCCACGGCCTCAAGGCCGCCGCAGAATCCATCGCCGAACGCAAACCCGACATCGATGTCCTCATGGTCGTCGGCGCAGGACTCGCCGCGGCCATCGGACACCCCGGCGAGGGCGCGCTCCTCCTCTTCATGTTCACACTCGCCGGCGCACTCGAACACCGCGCCATGGCCAAAGCCAAAGACGCCGTCGCACGCCTCAGCAAACTCATGCCGAGCGATGCCATGCGCCGCACCAGCACTAACGGCGCCGAAGGCGCAGGCTGGGAACCCGTCAAACCCGAAGACCTCCGCAAAGGCGACCTCGTCCTCGTCCGACCCGGCGAAACCGTCCCCGCCGACGGCACCGTCGAAAAAGGACAAACCACACTCGACCAATCCCACCTCACCGGCGAAAGCCTCCCACGCGCCGTCGAACAAGGCGACGAGGTCTACG
This sequence comes from Phycisphaerales bacterium JB050, assembly GCA_043101125.1. Classification (GTDB taxonomy): domain Bacteria; phylum Planctomycetota; class Phycisphaerae; order Phycisphaerales; family UBA1924; genus JANSXG01. Next base: position 16,807 of record JBICHT010000012.1, read on the forward strand.
CCGGAACCATGAACCAGAACGGCGCGATCGAAGTCCGCATCACCCGCCCCGTCGCCGAGTCAAGCCTCCAAAAAATCCTCGAACTCGTCCTCGAAGCACAAGAACAGCGCCAACCACTCCAGCGCGTCATCGACAAATTCTCAACCCCCTACACCCTCGCCGTCTTCGCCGTCGCCGCGCTCGCCCTCCTCCTCCTCGCCACCACACCCATCGGCGGCGGCGAAAACCCGCTCTCCTGGACCGACGCCGCCTACCGCGCCATCACCCTCCTCATCGTCGCCAGCCCCTGCGCCCTCGTCATCGCCACACCAACCGCCACGCTCTGCGGCCTCAACCGCGCCGCACGCGCCGGACTCCTCGTCAAAGGCGGCGAAGCCCTCGAACGACTCTCCACCATCAACACCATCGCCCTCGACAAAACCGGAACCCTCACCACCGGACGCATCGAAGTCACCGAAACCCGCGTCATCGCCGGCGACACCGAACGCGTCGAAGCGCTCATGCCCGTCGTCCTCGCGATGGAAGAACAATCCACCCACCCCATCGCACTCGCCATCGCACGCGCCGCACGCGCAACCGGCGCACGCCCCGCACCCATCGAGTCCTTCGAGATGGTCCCCGGCAAAGGCATCCGCGCCATGCACGACGATGAACCCGCCTACATCGGCAACATCGAATACATCGCGCCCCTGCTCGGCACCGACGACCGCACGAGCGCCGAACACATCCTCGAAGAAGTCCGCGCCGAGGGCGCCATCACCGCCGTCTTCGCCCACGCCGGAACCGCCCTCGTCTTCACCCTCGCCGACACCCTGCGCGACGGCGCCAAACAACTCGTCGCCGAACTCCACGACCTCGGCATCAACCGCGTCGTCATGCTCACCGGAGACCACGAAAACATCGCCACCAAACTCGGCGCCGAAATCGGCGTCGATGAGGTCCACGCCGGCCTGCTCCCCGAAGACAAGGTCGAACAAATCCGTCGCCTCCGCGCCGAGCCCGACACGCGCCTCGCCGTCGTCGGAGACGGCGTCAACGACGCACCCGCCCTCGCCATGGCCGATGTCGGCCTCGCCATGGGCGGCATCGGCACCGACGCCGCCCTCGAAGCCGCCGATGTCGTCATTCTCAACGACGACCTCGCCGTCATCCCCTGGGCCGTCCGCATCACACGACGCGTCCGGCGCGTCATGTACTTCAACCTCGTCTTCGCCATGAGCGTCATCCTCATGCTCGCGACATTCACCCTCGTCGGCTGGATCCCCATGGGCGTCGGCGTCATCGGACACGAAGGCTCCACCCTCATCGTCGTCGCCGTCAGCCTGCTCATCCTGACCTGGAAGGGCCCCGACTCAATCGGGAGCGCCGCCTAACCCGTCACCATCCCCATCAGACGGCTCCGGTTTGTCGAGATCCACGAACTCCGTCCCACCGTGGATGTTGTCCGTCGCATCAACCCCCGTCCCCAGACTCCGGTCCATCACCACCCGGAGCGTGTACCCGCCGTACCACCGCCCACGAGAATCCAAAAAACTCCAGTCTGTCACCTGCGAAGCATCAACCGTCAACCGCTCGCCCGGCTCAAACGGAATCCCACGCGCATCCTCGTCCTCGGCCACCACGCCAATAAACGAACCGTCCGCCTCGATCGACTCCAACTCAAGCCACACCGCCCCAGAAAACCCGTCCCCCGTCTTGAAACTGTGCCGGATCTGAAACGCGAGCCAGTCCTCTCGCGGATCCCGAAACGCCTTCACAAACAGCGGCAGCGTCGCTCGTCCCTCGTTCACCGCGTCAAGCATCTCGCGATCAAGCGACACCTCGGCATGACCCACCGACTCCGAGCGCTCTTCACAACCAGACGACGCGACGGCACCACAGGCCAGAACCGCCACCAAACCCAAGTGACACACACGGCTCGCCTGACCACGCTGGATAATCTGGTTCCGCATACCACGAATGCTAGCGACCCAACCCACCCGAGGCAGTCCGCCTCGCCACGATTCCACCCCCCATCAGCCTGATTCCGCCAAACCAGAGGCCCAGGGCCACCCTTCCGGTATCCTCCGCCGATGACCCCACCAACCGCGCGACTCCTGACCCCCGCTGAGGCCGAGGCCTACAGCCGCCTCCGCACCGCGATGCTCATCGATGTGCCCCGCGCCTTCGCCTCCTCACCAGGCGATGCCCACGGCGAGAAACCAGACGCGATCGTGGAGTACCTGGCCAACCCGCATCAGGCCATCACCGTCGCGGATCACCCCGACAAGCCCGGCGAACTCGCCGCCGCGGCCGGGATCATGCGCCTGAAGCACCGCAAAATGAGCCATACCGCGAACATCTGGGGCGTGTACTGCGTGCCCGAACTGCGCGGCCACGGCCTCGGCCGGGCGGTCATGATCCGCGCGATCGAGCACGCTCGAACCTGGCAAGGCATCAAAAAGATCAGCCTTTCCGTATCCGCCCAGTCGCCGAACGCGCTCGCCCTCTACGAATCACTCGGCTTCAAACGCTGGGGACTCGAACCCGATGCCATGCGGATCGACGGCGAATCCTTCGACGAAATCCACCTCTCCCTGCGCCTGCAGCACTGAACAGCGAACCAATGAAAAACCCCGCCTCAGCCGATGCTGAAACGGGGTTGGTCGTGTGATCCGAGTTCGGATCGCTGAGATCAGTTGCAGGAGGTGCCGAAGTTCGCCAGCACCAGGTTCAGGTCCGCCAGGTCAACATTGCCGTCGCCCGTGACATCACCGTTGCTGGTCGCGGTGCCGAAGTTCGCGAGCACCAGGTTCAGGTCGGCGAGGTCCACCGCCTGATCGCCGTTCGCATCACCCGGGCACGGCTCGACCGACTCGCAGACCGGAGGAGCATCGTTCACGCGGCTGAAGCGGCCGGTACCGGCGTTGTAACTCACCTCAGCGAACTGCTCGCCATCGAAGTCGTTGAAGTCCACGAAGCGCGGCTCGCCGAGGTCGCCCGTGCAGGCGAACTGCAGGTGCTGGTTCGACACGAAGTCGTGGTTCTGACCGTTGATGAAGACCTGGATCTTCAGCGGCGAAGAACCGTCCCAGGTGGGCAGGTCGGAAACCGGGATACCGATCTCGATACCCGTCGTCACCGTCGCGGGGTTCGAGTCGGTGCCGCCGAACTGGTCTTCAGCACCGGCGACGCCGCCGAGGTTGGCGTTGTTGATGTCGATCAGCGCGGTCTCGCCGGGGTTGTCGCCGCCCGCGAAGAAGCCCAGACCGCCGTTCATCGCCATGCCGAGGTAGCGCCCGGCCCCCTCGTCGGAGGAACCCTGCACGCCACGCAAGCGGGCGTAGCTGCCGTACAGCTCGACGGTGTTGGTCCCGCCGTCATAGTTGCCCGCGGTGAAGGTGTAGTAGTACTCCGCGTTGAAACCGGTATCGAAGGTCAGCCCGGGCTGGATCTCGATGATCGCGCCCTTGTCGTCGGTGATCACGACCGGACCGCCCATGCGGTTCAGCGCCGAGTTGTCCACCGGGGGGTTGCCGTCGTACGCCGGATCGTCCGGGGCAAGGTCGCTGAAGATCAGCGTGTTCTGACCGTTGCCGGTGTCGGTGTCGATGAACACTTCGAGCTTGTTGAAGTTCGGCTCCAGGTTGCCGCCGATCATCAGGTAGATCGTGTCGGCACCCGTGAAGTCGTCGATGTCACGACGCATGTACAGGTTGTCCAACTCGGAACCGTTCGCGTTCGCGGAACTCGAGTCGGTGTTGTTGCCGAAGCCCGAGCGGGAGGTCAGGTCGGTTGTGACCGGGTTGACGAATTCCTTGCCGCCGCCGAAGCCGCTGCCGCCCGTGCCCTGCCCGTCGGTGAGCAGGAACATGCCCGAGACGAAGTGCTCGACCGGATCGTTGCCGCCGGTGTAGTTCAGCATGAAGTCCGGCGAGAAACCGGCATCGAAGGTCAGGCCGGCCATGTTGTTGTTGATGTTGTTGAACTCGATGGCCGGGTTATCGTTGCGGAGCTGGTTCTGGCCGGTCGAGGCATCGATGTCGAAGAACAGGTTCAGTTTGTTGAAGTTCGTCTCGAGGTTCCCGGTCACCACGCCGAACAGGGTCGGCTTGTTGTCGTTGGCCGTGTCCAGCCCGACCGCCAGCCACAGGCCGTCGATCTCCGAGCCGTTGGCCAGGTCGGCGTCCGCGAGGTCGGAGTCACCGAACTGGGTCGGCGTGCCGGTCGTGCCCGCGTCGTTCGCGTAGACCAGGGTGTACGCGCCGGCGTCCACCGTGCCGTCCATGTTGATGGTCGCCGCCGACAGCGTCGACGGGATGTTGAAGCTCACGAACTGATCGCCGGGCACATTGTTGAAGTCGATCGAGCCGACCGGACCGCCCAGGTTCCCCTGCGTGGTCGCCACGCCGCCGATGACCTGGTTCGACAGGAAGTCGAAGTTCGAGCCGTTCACGAAACCGCCCACGCGGATCGGATCGCCCGAGCCAACCGCGTAGCCCAGACCGGGCAGACCGATCTTGAACTCCACGCCCGTCAGCACCGCCGCGGGATCGGAAACATACGGGTCCGGATCGACGACCGCCGTCGCCACGCCACCGATGTTCGACTGGTCGCTGGTCGCCTCGACATTGCCGCCGTTGGGCGGGGCGCTGCCGCTGCCCGGGTTCGCGTTCGAGAGCACCTGGATGTTGCCGGGCGCCTTCGTCCCGCCGTCACCGAAGTACGCGAACAGGCCGTCGCCACCCGGAGGCATGAGCTGCATGTTGAGGTAATGCTGCGTCGGATCACCGGTGTAGTTCATGTAGTAATTGGCCGAGAACGACGAGTCGAAGGTCATCCCGGCCATGTTGCCCAGCGCGTTGAAGTCAACGCCAGAGGAGTTCTCCACCAACTGGTTCTGACCAACGCCGTTCTGCACATCAAAGAACAGGTTCAGTTTTTCGAAGCTCGTGCGCAGGTTGCCCGACACGAACAGGTACAACCGGTCGCCGTCGTGGTACGCGTACAGCGCGTCGATCTCCGAACCGTTCGAAGCCACATCGGTCGCGTCGGTGTTGCTGGTGAAGGTCGAGGCCAGCGAGTTCACGAACAGGGCCGAGCCGTACGACGCGTCCAGAGTGCCGTCCACCGCCGGAGCCGCGCTGCCCGAGGAGGGAACCGTCACATACTGGTTCCCCGGCACCGTGTTGAAATCCACAACCGTCACATCGTCGAAGTTGCCGGTCGCCGCGGGAAGCCCGCCGATGACCTGGTTCGACATCGTGTTGTGACCGCCGTTCGCCACCCAGCCCGCGATGCGGATCGGGCTTGAACCGTCCCAACCCAACTCATCCAGATCGATCGCCACCTCGAAGCCCGTGGTCACGCTCGCCGGGTCGCTGTCGGGAGCCGGGAAATCGAAAGTCCCCGCCCCGAACGCACCCACGCCGCCGTCGTTCGACTGGTCCGAGGTCACCGCGATATCAACCGGCTCGCCGTTGACAATGTCGATCACGCTGACACCCTGGGTCGCAACCGGGACGGACCCGTAGTTGTCACCCGAGCTGCGAGTTCCGTCCACGAGCGGGGCCGCGATCACGGTCCCAGCCGCGCCGATGAGGCCCGCGAGCGTCACAGTCGCTGTTGTCTTCAAGTTGGGCATAGCGCACTTCTCTCCGATGTGATGGATAACGGCGGCATCGCCGCCCTTAGGAGTGGATCGCCGCATTCCGACCCGGAGTTGAACACGCTCCGAAAACCAGAACACGACGGATTCGAAAAACCGGTCGCACTGCTTCCAGCGCGACCGGCGATGAAGTCAGAAACCGATCAGGCCCGACGACGACGAACCGCCGCGATACCCGCAAGGCCCACCAGACCGACGGTGCCCGGAGTCGGGATCGTCAGACGAACAAACTGCTCGCCGTCGAACTGGTTGAAGTCAATACCGGACGGAGCGCCGAGGTTGCCGGTGCCATCCGCCAAACCGCCGATGACCTGGTTCGACAGGAAGTCGTTGCCGCTGCCGTTCACCCAGCCCGCCAGAAGAATGTCCGACGAACCGTCCCAGCCCATCGCGGCGAGATCGATCACGATCTCGATGCCCGTCGTGACGGTCGCCGGGTCCGAGGTGTTCGGCTCACCGAGGTTCGCCACACCACCGACATTCGAGTTGTCCTGCGCGAAGGAGATATCCGCACCACCGAGCTGAACCATCAGAGGTCCGGCAGCCGCACCGCCACCGAGGAAACCACCGGTGCCGTCGGCCAGCGAACCATCGACATACCACTCGATGGGGTCGTTGCCACTGGTGAAGCTCAGCACCGCGTCGGCCTCGAAGCCCGAATCCATGGTCAGCCCGTCCAGGTTGCCCAGGTTCGCCAGCCCCGACAGCGTGTTCTGACCGCCCGAAGCGTAGTCCAGCACGATGTTGAGCTTGTTGAAGTTGGTTTCGAGGTTGCCGGCCACGCCGATGTGCAGGAAGCCACCGGAGACGCTCGCGTAGAGCGCATCGATCTCAGAGCCGTTGGCAAAGTCGATCGAGGCATCGGTGTTGTTGCCGAACTGGGTGCCGATGGTCTGCGACCACAGCGGTGATCCGTACTTCGCGGCGAAATCAGCGCCGTTGATCGGAGCACCGGCCAGAGCCGATCCGCCGCACGCCAGAGCAGCCGCTATGCAAAGAAGGTTCTTCATGTCTCTCATCTCCAGAGTGAAGAGGCCCTTCCGGATCGGGCCTCGCACAGGTTGTGTTGGCTAGTAAAACGGTTTACCAGCCCTCTCGTTTACCACCCCTACGCGTGATCAACCGCGTAGAAGCATCAAAAGCCTTTTCCCGGCTCGTCAGAGCCCACCAGCCGCGACCGGTGAAGTCGTGGCAAAACGAAACACGAGTAAAATGTTTTACTCGCGCTCCCGAAGCATACTTGTGACCACCCTCCAGGCAAGCACGATCTTGGCAATTCAGAACCGGATTTCCACTCACCTCGACCAGAATCAGGGAAAACCAGGACCGATAACCACGCCCTGAGGCTTCGATCACTCCGAGCCGGGCGGCTGGTTCCGCCGACGCTTCTTGTCCGCCTGCACGCGCTTGGCCTGCAAGCGACGCTCCACCGAGCCCCTCGTCGGCTTGGTCCGGATCCGGGGTTTGGGCTTGGTCATCGCCCGGATCACCAGATCCCTCAGTTTCGCCAGGCAATCCTCCTTGTTGCGCTTCTGCGAACGCTCGTCCTGAGACGCGATCAGCAACTCCCCATCCCCGACCAGCCACGACCCCGCCAGACGCACCAATCGACGCCTCGAACCCGGGTCCAGCGGGATCGCATCCACCGACACCCGCAATTCCACACGCGTGCTCCGCTTGTTCACATTCTGACCGCCGGGGCCGGACGAACGGGTCGCGGTGTAGACCAGATCGCACTCGCGCACGAACACCCCGGGGCCGAGGCGGACCCTCCCGGCGCTCTGGTCGCCGCTCGGCAGATCGGGCTGTTCGTTCGCAGGGCAATGCACGACTCCAGTAGAGTACGCGACCCGAGACGACAAACGACCTCAACAGGCGTGCTTTCCAATGCTCCGGAGACCGACCCCCGTGCCACATTCCACCGCATCGCTCCTGACCGCCGGTGTGCTCTGCTTCGCCCCCGGTGCGATCGCCCAGTCCGTCGAGACGACCCTCGATCACGACTCCGCCGAACGCATGACCGAAACAACCGCCACGAACCTGTCTCTCAACATCGATCGTGCCGCGAGCTGGAAAGCCCGCGCCACCGCCTCCCTCTGGTTCCCCTCGCTCAACGGCAACCAGACCCTGCGCGGCGGCACCGAGTTCAACATCGACATCATCGACCAGCCCGATGTCCAGCTCGCCCCACGCTTCGAACTCGCCTTCCGTCGCGAACGATGGACCATCCTCACCAGCGGCTTCGTCTTCAACATCGAC
>JBICHT010000013.1:0-2757 GCA_043101125.1 Phycisphaerales bacterium JB050
CAAGACGAAGCCGGCGACCCCGTCTAAGAAGCACAGGCTCACCCCGGATTTAGCGAGCACCTAGCCCGTTTAGACCGATTCGAATAACCGGAACCCCGGCGCAGCGCGGACGCGATCAGTCTCGACCAGCGCTACCTCGAACACTTCAAACGCTTCCCGATGGCAAACGACCTCGGCTACGAAGCCGTGGCCACCAACCTGCTCGACAACCACTCGTTCGCCAATCGCGACGAATTGGAACACATGCTCGATCGAACGCTGAGCCGGTCGGAACAGGCCGATCGGGCGACACGCGACCTGCGAACCGCGGCGATCGACTACTGGAGTACTCGAAGCAACCTCACCCGCGTGCTTCAGGCGGTGACCGACGCGACCGGTTCCTCGGAGTAGTCGGCGTACAGCGAATACACCGCAATCCCCCGCTCACGCAGCGCACGGCTCGCCTGCCAGAGCGTGCCCTCGATCGTGTCGCTCGAGAGCACCACGGCCTCGCAGCGCAAGCGATCAATCGCTTCATCAGGACGGACCACCGGGATACCCGCGAGGAAATCGACCTGTGGGCGGTCATCGATCACGCCAACGATCGGCAGATGGCGCACCAGCATCGGCAGCGCCCGCTGGGTGTGCTGTCCGGCCCCGTACAGGGCGACCCGTTCCGCGCCGTTCCGCACGGCGAAACGAACCGCCGCGTCCAGACGAACCCAGCCCGGTCGATCGATGATCAGCGGCACACAGGCCACGCCAAGCCCTCTGGCTCGCCACGCCTCAATGCGCTGCGTCGGTTCGAGAGACTTTGAAGTGTCGAGGATCACGGCATCGGAGGAGTCCTCCGGCTCATCGCTGGCGATGTTCCGAAAGCCCGCTTCTTCCAGCACACGGCGTGCGTAACGCTTCGCGTCAGTCGGGTCATCGCTCCAGGTCTTCAGCCACCGCCCGCCTTCGGTCAGATACAAGCCGAGGTCGCTGGGCTTCGTGCGGAGCGGTCGGTTCAGGCAGGCATCGAGCACGCGCTGGTACCGATCGAACATGACTCCGATCGAGCCTCGTTCGCGCACCGTTTCCCACGCGGCGTGCTGCATGCGGCGCAGGCGCTGACGGTCTTCGCCCATGCCGGCGATCTTCGCGGCCAGCCCACGCACATCGCCCACCGGCGCGCTGACGCCGTTCTCGCCGTCGCGCACCCATTCGCTCACCCCGGAAGCCACCTCCGAGACGCACGGCAGCACGCCACGCCCCATCGCTTCGAGCATAGCGATGCTCGTGCCCTCGAAGTCACTGACGAGCACGAGGCCGTCGGCACGATCGAGTTCGGCCTGCACCTCCTCAGGCGTCAGCCGCCCGCGCAGACGGACCGTCTCGCTGAGACCTTCCGATTGAATCGCGCCGTGCAGGGCTGGCTCGCTCGGACCATCGCCGATCAGGTCGAGCGTGAACTCGCAGCCGAGGGCTCGCAGGTGAGTCGCCAGTTCGATCAGACGCGACACACGCTTCTGGTGCTCGACCAGTCGCCCGACATAGAGCAGGCGGATCGGGCCATCCGCGGGACGCGGCGGGACCGCTTCGGCCACGGGGACGCCGTAGGTCACCTGCTCGATGGGCGGCGGGTCATCGAACACCTCGGCGCCGATCTTCCGCATCTGCTCGGTGCATGCCGCGCTCACGCCGATGCCCGCATCCCAGATCGGTCGATCGCGGAGCGTCGTGCGATAGGCCTCGTCATCGGAGTGCATGATGCCGAGTGTGCGCACGCCGGTGAAACGCAGTTGTGCCGCGATGGCCCAGGCCATATCCGAGAAGTTGGGAGCCAGCACATCAGGATGCAGTCGCTCGATTGCGGCGCGACAGGCCTTCAGTGTTTCGTGGTGGTCCGCGGTGGGATCGAGCGTGCAGACATGGACATGCCCGAGTTTTTCGGGTTCGAGTTCACGCAGTCCGTCGTTCGCGGCGTTTTTCGGCTGAGTCTGGATCAGCAGGGTGTGCCACTCCCAGCCGGAATCTCGGTGTGCGCTCTCGGCGCTCATGCGCAGGCTGAAGGTCGTCACGCCGCTGGTCGGCGAGCCGTCGCAGACGATGGCCGAGACGACGCGGGGGCGAGCGGACCTGGGGACCTCGCGTGGCAGCCGGACGGTCGGGAGAAACGGCGCGCTCGCTTCGGTTCGACCGGGCGTGCGCGCGATCTCGGCGATGCGGTCCGCAACCAGCGACGCCGCGGTGGACCCCGTCTGGCTGGGCGGGTAGGCCCGAGCCGTCCACTCCGGGCGTGCACCGAGTGCGTCGAGCAGTTCGGGGGCGTTCGCGCTGCGCAGCACGCCGCTCATGCCCTCGAGCACCGGCTGGGCGAATGGATCGAGCACCGCGACGGGCAGGCCCATGAGCGATGCTTCGAGCAGGAGCGTGGATGGCGTGGAGATCAAAGCGCGACCGCCCGACAGGGCTTCGGTGATCGTGCCCGGATGGTTCTCGACGCCGAGGAGGCGGTCCAGACCGCCCGTCAGCCTCCAGCGAACGGGAATGCCGCGGTCGGTCGCGACCTGCTTCAACTCGCGGAGGGCATCGATCAGAACCGTTCGCTCGCGATCGTTGAACCAGGGGGTGTTCGCGGTCGCGATGAGCACCGGCCCGGCGGGGTCCGGTCCGGTGAAGTCCGGCGCGCTCGGTTGGAGATCGTCCAGACGAGGCAGGCCGGTGGCTTTGGCCTTGTTGCCGAGTTCGGTGAGGTGGCGCTCATCGTCGGTGGTCGCGCAGCAGATGAAATCG
>JBICHT010000014.1:0-21791 GCA_043101125.1 Phycisphaerales bacterium JB050
ACTGGTGCTCCCCGCCCTCGATGCCGACCACACGAACGGTGGTGGGCTGGTCGGCGAGCGGTGCGAGTTCGACCTGATAGGAGCCGAGTTCCGCGCCCGCCGGGATGTTGAGCACGATGTCAACGGCATCGAAGCGCACCGTGGGAGCCGCGGCGGGGAAGCAGGTCGTGGCGACATGCACGCCCAGGGCGGTAGTGGCGAGGATCAGGACCGTCGAGAGGATGAAGGATGCACGAAGCATGTCAGGATGCTCCTTCCGTGTTGGTGTTGTCTGGAGCCGGAGCGAGTCGCACCACGAGGCGGGCGATCGCGTCCGCGTCGGCGCGGCTGACGATGCCGTTGCCGAGGAGGTCGTAACGGAGGTCATCCAGCGAACCGCCAGCCTCTTCGACCATGCGGGCCAGCAGCAGGGCGTCGGCGATGTTGACCAGACCGTCGGCGTTCACATCGCCTTTGGCGAGCACTTGCGACCGGCGAGCGAGAGCGGCCGGCGCGGAGGGTTGGGCAGGGGGCGGGGCGGATGCGATCTCTGTTTCAGTTGCCCCGTCCGAGAGGTCCATGTCGAACAGGTGCTCCTCGTCTTTGGTTTCGTTGGACTTCTGGGCCACGATCGCGCCGCCTCCGCCTCCGCCCCTGCCACTTTGGAGGAGCATCCGGCCCGAGAAACGGTTTTCGTCGGCAGCAAGACCGTCGCCCGCCTCCTCTGCGAACGCACCCGAGGCGAGTTCGGCGGATCTGCCCGCGAAGTTGTCCGCTTCCGGTTCCATGGCCTGGTCCATCGCGATCGAACGCTCCGGAGTGGTGGAGCGTGGATTCGGCGAACCGATGAACACCACGACCAGCACGGAAGCCGCGATCAGTGCTCCCGCCAGTCCGGCGTTGCGGAACGGGCGGTGGCCGAGCCGAGCGAGAACGCCCGGCTTGGCCTCGGTCTGGCTGGTGGCTGCGTTCGCGGCCTCGCCGAAGTGCTTGGCCGCCGCGGCGAACACAGCGTCATCCACCCGGCTGGGCGGCTGGATGCCGTCTTCTCGGTAGGCCCGCTTCAGGTCGCCTTGGAGGGCCTTTGGCAGATCTTCACGGGGTGAAGGTTCGGGATGGTCGGAGGGGAAAGTCATGGTTGCTCTCCGGTGAAGGATGGCCCGGAGTTGTGGGGTTCACGGGCGAAAGAGAATTTGTGAAAATCGTGGATTCGAGGCCAGAATCGATGGTCAGGGATCAACTTCGAAGTACTTCCGGCACACCGGATCGTCCCGGAGTGCCCCGATGGCGTGGTGCAGGCGAGATTTCACGGTGCCGAGCGGGATCCCGAGTGCCAGAGCGATTTCGTTGAGCGAGAGGTCGTCGAGGAATCGCATGAACACGACCTCACGGTGGTGCTCCGGCAAGGTGTCGATGACCGTTCGCAGGCCATCGAGGCCTTCCGGATCGGGGGGCGGATCATGGTCCGATCGCTCGACCTCGGGGCCGGAGGGAGTCTTCCTGCGACGCTTGCGGTCGGCGGCCTGGGCGTTGTGCTTGACGACCGGATAGAGATAGGTCGTGAGTTTGGCCCGCAGTTCGAAACCCGGGAATTTGCCGAGCAATTCGATGAATGAGTCCTGCACGGCGTCCGCCGCGAGGCCCTCATCACGACCGGTTTCACGCAAGGCGATTCGGAACGCCCAGCCCTTGTAGCGGAGATACAGCGCTTCGAAGGCGCTGCGATCACCGGCGTTGGCTCGATCGACGAGTTGCTGATCTGTGAGTTCTGCTGCTTCCACACACCCTCCGCGGTTGGTGTCGGGAGTGTTCTACCCGATCGGGCGGGTACGGAGGCGGTCAGGCCGGGACAGACGGGTTCGCAGCGTAGCCCATCCTCCGGGCGGCCCGGTGCATTTCAGCGTGCAGGTCCGCCGTCAGGTGGGGAGTCGCGGCGTACCCACCCCCGAGCAAGAGCACGAGCGGCAGGCCGCGATCCTTCAGCGCACTGAGTACCTTTGTGTCACGCTCGATCAGGCATTGGCGGCTGACATTGACCCGCCCGAACTTGTCGCCAGCCACGATGTCCACACCCTGCACATAGAACACGATGTCAGGCTCAGATTCATTCAGTGCCGAGGGCAGGTGCATGTCAATGGCGCGAAGGTAGTCCGCATCGTCCATGTGGTCCGGGAGCGGGACATCGCGGGTCGAGCGTTCTTTGCGGAGCGGGAAGTTCTTCTCACCGTGGACGGAGAAGGTGTACACGCTCGGGTCATGCTCGAAGATCTTCGCCGTGCCGTTGCCCTGGTGAACATCGAGGTCGATCACGAGCGCTCGCCGGATCAGCCCCGATTCCTGCAGCGAGCGTATGGCCACCGCGACATCGTTGAGCACGCAGAAGCCCTGGGCGTGATCGGGCATGGCGTGGTGCGTCCCCCCGGCCAGATTCCCGGCGATGCCGTCATCCAGAGCCATCCGGGAGGCGTTGACTGTGCCCTGGACGGCGAGCCGTGAGCGTCGGATCAGTGCCTCGGACCACGGGAAACCCATTCGTCGCACCGCGGACATGGTCATCGCGCCGCAGCGGAGTGAATCGAGGTAGTTCCGGGTGTGGACAAGACCGAGGAGGTCCCAGTCGGCCTCCTCGGGGGCGATGATGTTCTGGGGTGCGACCAATTCCTCGTGAACCACGATGTCTCGCAGAGCCGAGAACTTCGGCATGGGGAAGGAATGCCGCGGCGGCAGGGGGATCACATAGTCATCGTGGTAACTGACACGCACGCCGGAGTGTAGCCGCAAGTTAGGGGTTTTCAGTGGTCCAAAGCACGGCTCAGAGTCTCCGGGTAGGATCACGCTCTGCGGGTGTGTCGCTGCACCCGCCTTCCATCCTACACGCGGCCACGGACTGAACCCGGGCCGCCCTTCGTCGCTGGCAGCGTCATGTGAGCCAGTGAGGAGAGGAACCGCGATGCCGGTCATCGAACGCACTGTTGATAAGAATTCGGATCTCTACAAACTCCGCCACTCGCTAGCGCATGTCATGGCGCAGGCGGTGCAGGAGCTGTACCCCGGTGTGAGGCTGGGCTTCGGCCCGCCCATCGACGACGGCTTCTACTACGACTTCCTGTTCCCGGAGGGCGTGGTGCTGACCGACGAGGATCTCAAGCAGATCCAGAAACGGATGCAGAAGATCTGTCGCGAAGACCAGCCGTTCGTGCAGGAAGATCTGCCGTTCGAGCAGGCGATCGAGCGCCTTGAAGCCATGGGCGAGCCGCACAAGGTTGAGTACTGCAAGGAACTGCACGACAAGAAGGGGTTCGACACCATCGGCTTCTACACGAACGGCCCGTTCGTGGACATGTGCGAGGGCCCGCATGTCGAGAACACCAAGCAACTGCGTCCGGACTGCTTCAAACTGCATTCGCTCGCCGGTGCCTACTGGCGCGGCGACGAGAAGAATGTGCAGTTGACGCGCATCTACGCCTACGCGTTTCAAACCAAAGAAGAACTGAAAGCCCACGCCCAGGCGGTCGAGGAAGCCAAGAAGAACGATCACCGCATCCTCGGGCAGAAGCTCGGGATCTATGCCATCGCCGACGAAGTGGGCAAGGGCCTGCCGCTGTGGTTGCCGAACGGTGCGGCGATCCGTCACGAGCTAGAAAAACTGGCGTACGAGATGGAGTTCGCCGCGGGCTACCACCAGGTGTCCACGCCGGAGATCACGCGCGAGGGGTTGTACTACACCTCGGGCCACCTGCCGCTCTATAAGCACTCGATGTTCCCGCCGATGGAACTGTATGAGGAGGGGCCCGATGGTGGCGGTCAGGGCGATGACAACCCGACCGAGCGGTACTACCTCAAGCCCATGAACTGCCCGCACCACCACATGGTCTACCGAGCCGAGAAGCGGTCGTATCGGGATCTGCCCCTGCGACTGAGCGAGTACGGCCGGTGCTACCGCTTCGAGCGGGCTGGGGCGCTGCAGGGGCTGACGCGCGTACGGGGCATGTGCATGAACGATGCGCACATCTATGTCACGCCCGACCAGTTGAAGGACGAGTTCAAGGCGGTCATGGATCTGCACAAGACCTACTACGACCTGTTCGGCTTCAAGGACTACTACCTGCGCCTCAGCCAGTGGGACCCGGACGACCCCAAGAAGGCCGACAAGTTCGTGGACGACCCCGAGGGCTGGGCGTTCACCGAGAAGGTGGTGCAGGAGGCGCTCGAGGACCTCGGGCTGTCGTACACCATGGAGCGAGGCGAAGCGGCGTTCTACGGCCCGAAGGTGGACTACGAGTTCCGCACCGTCACCGGGCGCGAGTTCACGGCGACCACCAACCAGCTCGACTTCGCAGTGCCCAAGCGCTTCGGCCTCGTCTACACCGACAGTGACGGCGAAGAGAAGACGCCGTACTGCATCCACCGCGCTCCACTCGGCACCCACGAGCGGTTCATCGCGTTCCTCATCGAGCACTACGCGGGCGCGTTCCCGACCTGGCTCGCGCCGGTGCAGGTGAACATCATCCCGGTGAGCGAGAAGGTCATCGACTACGCAAAGAAGATCGAGGCGATCCTGCGCAAGGACCTCGTCCGCACCGAGGTCGACGACTCCAACGCGACCATGGGCAAGAAGATCCGCACCGGAACCACCCGCAAGATCCCGATCAACCTGATCGTGGGCGAGCAGGAAGCCGAGCAGAACACGGTGACCATGCGGCGATACGGTATCGAGGACCAGCCGGTGATGGCCCTTGATGCGTTCGTGCAGACGCTCCGCGATGAGATCCGGGATCGGATCGATGTGCGGCGGGATATGCGGTGATCTTGAGTCTTCAAGAAGGATTCGCACCCACTCTGTATAACGAGGGTACGAGTCCTATCGATAAGTGGGCGTTTGTCAGGTGCGCGCCTGTACCCGATTCTGTCGTAGCCCGAAGTGCTCACTCAGGTGCAGCCCTTCGGAGTTAAAAATTCCTTCACGATCTGGGTATTGCTTAACGATGCGGTGTTTGCTCGTATTCTGGTGAGAGACAGTTTCGATCGTTAACGGCGGCTTCGCTCGTCATGAAAAAGGGGTATAGGCATGCGTATACAAATGATTGCTGTTCTCTCACTCTGCGCCGTTACTGAAAGCGTGGCCTCTGCGGGGGTAGTTCAGTTCGTGAACGACGGCAGCTTTGACTGGACGCCCTCGTTTTCGACTGGAGCTGACTATTTCTTCGGAAATCAGTTGGATATCACCCAAGACGCAAGCCAGTCGGGCGATCCCAGCGATATCTCGTTCGGCTGGGACTCGACCGATCCAACGACTTCATCGGATACTGTCACCAACCTGATGTTCCCAACCGGGCCAGGTGGGCTCATCGCAAGTGAACCGCTTGAAGTCGGCGAGGTCGTCGACGGTTCGTCAGCATTCGGACTTTCGCTGGGGATCTCCACCTTCAGTTTCGGCAATGGTCGAGTCCCACTCCTTGGTCAATCCGTGAATGTAGGGGTGTCAATCCAACTGGAAGGCATGATCCATTACGGGTGGATCCGGCTGGAGTGGATGCCCGGCACATTCGTTGGTTCGCAGTACCAACCGGTCGCATGGGCCTACGAAACCAAACCCGGCGTAGCAATCGCGGTGATACCGGCTCCTGCCGCGTTGACATCATTCAGCATGCTGGCACTTGTTGGCCTTCGCCGTCGAAGATGACTTCAGCGAGACTTTTCGCTCAAGCCGGTTCGATCTGAGGGATGAGCACGAGGAAATCCAGCCTAATCGTGTGTCTGACGACATGAAGCCATCCCGGATGGTAGAGATGTTGCCGACGAGAACAAAGTCTTTTCTGCGAGACATTTTGCGGATTCGGTGCGAGGCTTCTTTTGAGGTGGCCTTGGATGCTCGCCAATTCTGAAGTAGTCTGCAGGCTGGTGATTCGCTCAAAGAAGGAGTATGGAATGAAACCCACATGTGCCCTTTTTCGTCACGGCCATGCTGACCTGCGGCACCGCCGCGAGCGCCGAGGTTATTCACTTTGTGAACAACGGCGAGTTCGAGTGGGAGCCCGACCGGCTGACTCTCACGGATTTCATACCGGGAAACGACTTCGATCCGACCATCTCGGCATCCGAGAACGGTCCATTCACACCGAGTTCCATCGACTACTTGCGCCTCTCTCCGGTTTCTTCGAGCGATGTCACGGAAGGCTCACTCGGAGCAGGCCCTGGTTCAACTATCCGGGTGACCGCACCGGTGTTCAATGGCGATCAGATCGATTCCTCGCTCGAGTTCTTCGTGGAACTCACTACGGATACATTCAGTCTTTCGGGTGGTGCTGTCCCGAATTTCGGGAGCGAGATGACGCTCGGCGTCTCAGTCGAGCTCGCCGGTGAGACGCACTACGGCTGGGTCCACTTTGTTTGGACCGAGCAGGCGAACGATTTCTTCAGCATCTACCAGCCAGTTGAATGGGCTTACGAATCCGAGCCGGGTGTGCCGATCACGGCTGCTGTACCAGCACCGGCATCAGCGGTCATCTTGGGCTTGTTCGGAACTGTTGGTCTCCGGCGTCGGCGCTGATTCGGCGCACTTGGATGCTTATACACAGCTTGGTGACGCGGGCACTCAGTGTGCCCGCGTCATGCTTTCCGGGTCCAGCAGTTCGTTGAGTTGCTCTGCGCTGAGCACGCCGTCTTCGATCGCCACCTGTCGCACGGTCTTACCCTCGGCGTACGCCTTCTTGGCGATCGCCGCGGACTTGTCATAACCGATGACCGGCACCAGCGAGGTGCACATCGCAAGCGAGCCTTCGATCAGTTCCTCGCAGCGCTTCGCATCGGGCTCGAGACCCTCGATGCACTTGTCGGTGAAGACATCGCAGGCCCGGGCGAGCAGGTGGATCGATTCGATCAGGTTGTCGGCCATCATCGGCATGGCGACATTCAGGTCGAGGATAGACCCCACACCGCCGAACGCACCGAAGTTGATCGCCGCGTCGTTGCCCATGACCTGGCAGGCGACCTGCACCGCCATCTCACACATGACCGGGTTCACCTTGCCGGGCATGATCGAGGATCCGGGCTGGGTTGCCTGGAGTTTGAGTTCGCCGATGCCGCAGCGGGGGCCCGAGCCGAGCCAGCGGATGTCGTTGGCGATCTTGCTCAGTGAGACCGCAATGGTCTTCAAGTGTCCAGAGGCCTCGACCACCGCGTCCTTGGCGTGCTGGGCTTCGAAGTGGTTCTGGGCTTCCACGAACGGGATGTTCAGACGCTCGGCCAATTTCGCCGCGACACGACGCCCGAATTCCGGGTGCGTGTTGATGCCCGTGCCGACCGCGGTGCCGCCGATGGGAAGTTCGCACAGGGCTTCCAGAGCCTGGCGGGCGCGCCGCTCGGCCTGACGCATCTGCTGGGCGTAGCCGCTGAACTCCTGACCGAGGCGGATCGGCGTCGCGTCCTGCAGGTGGGTGCGACCGATCTTGACGATGGCGTCCCAGGCCTGGGCTTTGGTCTCAAGCGCGTTTGCCAGTTTCGCGATCGAGGGCAGCAGGTGGTGCTGGATGTCGTACGCCGCGGCGATGTGCATCGCGGTCGGGAAGGTGTCGTTGGACGACTGCCCCATGTTCACATGGTCGTTCGGGTGGACGCCGCTGCCGGTCTCCGGATCACCGATGTAATCAGCGTTCTTCGAAGACCCGATCGGAGCACCGTTGGCCACGCAGATCAGGTTCGCGATGACCTCGTTGGCGTTCATGTTGGTCGAGGTGCCCGAACCGGTTTGGAAGATGTCCACCGGGAAGTGCTCGTGGTGCTGACCCTGTCCGATTTCGCCCGCGGCCCGGATGATCGCGTCGGCCCGGGCATCGTTCAATCGGCCGAGGTCCCGGTTCACCGCGGCGCAGCTCGCCTTGAGGTGCCCGAACGCGTAGAAAATGGCGGGGGGGACGGTACGACCGGAGATCGGGAAGTTCTCGACCGCACGCTGGGTAGAGGCCCCGTACAGGGCCTCCGCTGGAACGGTCATCTCGCCCATGGTGTCTTTTTCGATCCGCGTTGCACTGGTGTCGGCCATCTCGTTGAAGTCTCCGTAAATCGTCGGTTTCGGGCCGAGAATGTACCACGCCGAGGAGCCGCCCGGGGGGGCGCGGCAACGCGTAGAATGCCCCAGATGCCCGCATCTCTGACCCCAACCGAGGCCGATCTCTGGGCGTTCGTACTCGTTTGCACGAACGATGTTGCGGGCGCGGCTCGGGTGCTCGCCTCGATGGTTCGTGACCACGGCGACCTCGGGAAGATCTCCGATTCAAGACTGCGTCGATCCGCTTTGGAGCGGTGCAAGATCTGGCAAGAGCGCGTCCGGACCGATCCTGATTTGGCAGGGGCTCCGTTCGCCCAAGTTCTCTCTGGGCTCGAAACCGATCAACGAGCCTTGCTCTGGTTGGAAGCGGGTGAGGGACATGGGATTGTCGAACTCTCATGGATTCTTCAATGGAATCCGGAGCGCATCAGGACCCAACTCGAGACGCTGGACACCGTGCTGGATGCAGGACGAGCCGCGACGGCTGGTCACCTCCGGACCGCCGCGGCTGAGGTGTCACAAGAGGAACTCCTCAGCCGGCTCGACAATGCCCGCCGGGTGGCTTCCACGCGAGAGCGTCGTCGCACCTTCTTGGTGTTCCTCGCTTTCGCGATCTTTGTTGGCGTGATGCTGTTCGTGCTCAACGACCTTCTGAACTGGCAGGACGCCAAGGTCGTCATGCCAAACCCGGCGTCGCCTGCACCGATCCAGAGTTCCTCGTCGTGAAACGCCCGAGACCGACCCAGGCCGCCTCGCGGATTCGGCGCAAGATGATCGTCCTGCACACGGTGTTCTCCATCGCCCTCACGGTGATCATCATTCTGTCGGTTCGCATCTCCATGATCGAACTGGTGACCCGATCAGAGCAGCAGGAGTGCCGGCTTGCGCTCGGTCTTCTGCTGGCTGATGCCGAACGAGCCCGGGACCAGGCCGGAGGTATCCGGTTTGGCGTGTACTCCAATGCTCCTTCAGAGATCCCGCCCGGCATCGTCCAGGAAGCCCGGGAAAGCCCCGGAACGATTTTCAGCGGGCGAGACACCGAAGACCGCCCGATCGCGGTCGTGCTCCGCCAGCCGGACAACCAGTTCGTCGTCGCTAGGCTGCTCAAAAGTGCGGGTCATGAGGCCATCACGCGGATGTACATCCTGCTCGGTACCGCGATGCTCGGTGTGTACGGTTTAATCGCCCTGATGCTCGAGGTGTTCGTGCTCCCCTCGCAGGTGTACCTGCCGATCGAGCGATTGCGACAGGCCGATCTCGCGGTGCAGGAAGGCAGGCAGGATGCCGAACTGATCCCAGAGTCGGAAGTCCCCAATGACGAACTCGGCGAGATCATGCGCAGCCGCAATCGGTCCATCCTGAAGCTGCGAGCACAGGAAAGGGAACTGAACGCGGCACTCGCCGAAGTCGAATCCGTCGCCTCAGAGTTGAAGCGCAAGAACCACATGCTCGAAACCGCCAAGCGAAACCTTGCCGATCAGGATCGTCTGGCGAGTCTGGGTATGCTGAGCGCGGGCATCGCGCATGAACTGAACACACCACTGGCGGTGCTCAAGGGCAGCATGCAACAGTTCGAGGAGCAGGGCCTCCCCGAAGCTCAGCGTCCGCGGCTCGAGTTGATCAAGCGTGTCATCGGTCGGCTGGAAAGACTCGGCGAATCGCTTCTGGATTTCGCCCGTGCCCGAGAGCCATCCCGCACGCCGTTGCGTCTGAGAGAAATCGTGGAGGAGTCGTGGACCCTCGTCTCGCTGGACCGGGACGCCCGTGCCGTTGGATTTACCAACTCGCTGACCGACGACATCGATGGGCAGGTGCTCGGGGACCCGGATCGGCTCACCCAGGTCTTCGTGAATCTGCTCCGGAACGCGGTTGATGCCCTCGATACCGGCAACGGACCGGATGGGAGCATCCGGGTCTCGCACGAGATTGTCCAGCGTGACGGAGCACGCTGGATCTGCATCCGCATCACCGACGACGGCCCGGGCATTGATCCCGCGATTCTTCCCCGCTTGTTCGAACCCTTCTCGTCCACCCGGCTCGACAGCCACGGCACTGGTCTGGGGCTGGCGGTGGCCGAAGGGATCATCAAAGAACACGCCGGGGTACTCATCGCGGGCAACCGACCCGGCCCAGATACCGGAGCAATCTTTGAGATCATGCTGCCCATGGCCGAGGCCGGGCTGTTCGCGGCTGAGAAGCCCGCCGACCCGGAAAAAGGAAATCACCCCTGATCTGGCGTGGACCGGCTGGTATCCTTGATTCGTTCGCCGATACCCGCTGGGAGGAAGAGTATGAATGAATCCGCATCAACCACCGAGCAGGACTCGACCGTCCAGCCTTTGTCGATCGTGGCGCTCGACGACGACGCGGACTTTCGCGAGTACATCTCCGATCTGCTCGCCAGCGACGGCCACTCGGTTCGGGCGGTGGGGAATCCGAAGGCACTCTACGAGGCCTGTGAACATGATCTGCCCGACATCGTGTTGCTCGACATGAACATGGGCAAGGCTTCGGGACAAGTGGTGCTCGAGGAAATCCGGAAACGGTGGACCAAACTCTGTGTGATCATCATCACCGGCTTCCCGTCGCTTGAAACCATGCGGAGCACCTTCAAACGCGATGTCTTCGACTACCTTGCCAAACCCTTTGGCATCGACGAACTCCGAGCCGTTCTTGCGAACGCCGCCAATGAACTTGGCCTTGGTGGGTTGCCCCAGGATCGGCTCCGGCAGGCCCTCGGCAGACAGATTCGTCTGGCTCGGACCGAGCGGGGCTGGACGCTGAAGGAGATGTCCGAAGCGTCCGGGGTGAGCGTGTCTCAGTTGTCCAGCATCGAGCGAGGGGCTCATCTCCCGAGCCTCGAGAGCCTCCTCAGCGTCGCGAGTGCGCTTGATTGCGTGCCGAGTGAGTGGCTGAGCGAAGCCGGTTTCTGAACCGTGGCACGGGTCCTTGGGAGCAAGATGAAGAAATAAACCATTTTTTGCTTCGAGATATCGGCTCTTGCCCGTAATTTGGATACATGGCCAGTGCGCGAATGCTCGTGAAGCTCGTGGCAACTGCCGGATCTGTGAGTGCCGGAGCAGTCACCACTCTCGAAGGCAAGACCTCCACCACGACGGAAGGCTTGGGGGTTGTCCCCAGGTTGATTCGGCTCGTTGCCGAAACCATTCAGTCCCATTCCGGGGCGGCCCCCGAGGACCTGGATCAAGCCGCCGCCTACCTCACCCGGTTAATACGCCGGTATGGCACTCTGCGTCGGGCGCTCGATGCGATCGCAGAGGGCAGACGACGACACCTTCTGTTCTCATCTGAAAAAGCCGGTTCGTGGCACCAGGCCATGACCGTGACCTCGAGCGCGATCGAACCGACGCTCCGGCGCCACGCCTCTCTACTCGTGAGCGTGACCAAGTGGCTCCACGATGAAGGGGCGACGATCGAACAGGAACTCGATGCATACTTTGACTGGCTGGATGCACCGCTTCCAGACTTCGATGAAGCAGGCTTCGCGGCTCCCAACGAAGAACATTCGCCCGAGTCAGTCCAGCCGGAATCCGAAGCCGTCGTCCTCGGGCGGCAACATTCGAACGCCGATGTCGCGTACATCTGGCGAACCGTATTCGAGGACAAACGACCCGCCGAGGTTCCTGGAGACCGCGAATTCACGCCGCAGCAGGACGAGGTCTTGGCACGCCTGCGTCAGGCCAGTGATCCGTACGACCGAGTGGTTGCCGCCGTCGCCTGTCGAGACTTCGGGTTGGCCGACAGCTTTTTTCCACACCTCGAAGGCAATGTCGATGAGGCGCTGCTCGCCATGCTCCGAGGGCACCGCTACGAACTCGAGGGACGGTACGACGAGGCCTACGAGCAGTATCGCCTCGCGGCCCCCTCCGACGACGATCCCGCCGGGCAACGCGCCCTCGCA
The DNA here is from genome assembly GCA_043101125.1 of Phycisphaerales bacterium JB050. Taxonomy (GTDB): domain Bacteria; phylum Planctomycetota; class Phycisphaerae; order Phycisphaerales; family UBA1924; genus JANSXG01. The sequence goes on from JBICHT010000014.1 coordinate 11,949, forward strand.
ATGGCCTTGTTGAAATCCAAACGCGGATCTGCCAGGGCTCGTTTCGGTGACGCCACGCGCCTTCTTCGTCACATGATCAACCGCCTCCCGCGCTCGCATGTCGAAACTGCGCGCACCGCTGGTCTGCTTGGGTACGCGCTCCTCAACGCACCCATCGGCGATCGACTCGACAACCTCAGCGAGTCGGTCGAAATTCTCGAAGGCTCGCTGCGCGTGCTCACGCAGGAGCACTATCCCGAGTGGTGGGCTGAACTCAAGCAACTGCTCGCATCCGCATTACTCGAACTGCCAAGCCCGTCTCGAGAATCTCGGGAAACCAACATCGAAAAGGCGATCGAGCACCTCTGCGATTCGCTTCGTGTCTGGACCCGTCAGAACGCTCCAGGACACTGGGCCGCGGCACAGTCCAGTCTTGGCCTCGCCTACGAGAAACGAACCCTCGGGGACCGCACCGAAAACCTGGAACACGCTGTCAGCTGCTATTCCGCGGCACTCCTCGTACGACGACGCGAATCCCACCCGATCGGGTGGGCTCGCCTGCAGATGCATCTCGGGCATGTCTGGATGCAGTTCCCAGCAGGCGACCCTCGCCAGAATGCTGACCGAGCCATCGCGTGCTATGCCGCGGCGTTGGAAATCTGGTCCAGAGAGTCGCGACGGAGCGATTGGGCGACCGCCCAGAGCCACCTCGGCAGCGCGTGGGCCATGCTCCCCACCAATGAACCGGAAGAACGCATCGCCAACCTGCATCGCGCGGTCGAGTGTTATGAGAGAGCACTGGAATATCGCACCGCACAGCGATCGCCCGTGGAGTGGGCGTCCACACGCTGCAATCTTGGCTCGGTCTACCTCCAGTTGGCCGCGGCTGGCAATCCCGACGCCGCTTGTCACGCGGCGAGTTGCTTCCTTGATGCGCTCAAGGTCCGTACTCGAGAACGCCACCCGGTCGAGTGGGCCAAGACGCAGGCGAACCTCGGGCAGGCGTTTACTGGCATCGCGGAACTCAAAGCCACCGACAATATTCCGCAGCAACTCAGTCGTGCGGTGCAGTGTTTCGAATACGCGTTGACGGTCTTCGATGAAAATCGGTTCCCGAGCCAGAACGCACATGTCCGTGCTCGGCTCGAGGCTGCAAGCAGCCTCATGACCGGACGGGGTGGAAGCCTGAGACTCGCCGACGATTGAACGGTTTCAGGCGGTATCCACCCGAATCATCGATCACGCCGGATCGTCTGGCTCCGGTCCGGACCGACACTGACCAGGGAAACCGGCAGGCCGACAAAGTCCTCAATAAACGAGATGTAGTCTCTCGCGGGAGCTGGAAGCTCCTCGAAGCTCGTGGCCTTGGTCACATCGCCATGGAAGCCCGGTAGCGTCTCGTACAGAGGAGTGATCTCTGAGAGACGATTCGCGTCCGGCAGGAACCGGGCGGTAATCGCGTCTGGGTCATCACCGATCTGGTACCGAGTGCAAACCTTGAGCTCCTCGATGCCGGAGAGCACATCCAAAAGCATCAACGAGAGTGAAGTGCAGCCGTTAACCATCGCGGCATAGCGAACCGCGACGAGATCCAGCCATCCGCAGCGACGGGGGCGACCAGTGGTCGTCCCGTACTCGTTGCCCTGCTTGCGGATCTGGTCGCCCGTCTCGTTGTCCAACTCGGTCGGGAACGGGCCTCCACCGACGCGGGTTGAGTAAGCCTTGAGCACGCCAACAACATTGCTGATTTGGGCTCCCGGCACGCCGGTTCCCGAAGGAATGCCCAGGACCGAGCAGTTGGAAGATGTCACGAACGGATAGGTCCCGTGATCAACATCCAGCAGGGTCGCGTTGGCACCCTCGAAGAGCAGGGATTTGCCGTCACGCAGCAGTTCGTGCAGCAAATAGGTCGTGTCCTGGATAAACGGAGCCAGTGTCTCGGCGGCCGCGGAGAGTGCGTCGGTCAGTCGTTTCGGTTCGATGGCTTCCGCGCTCGGGTCGATGCTGCGCAGCGTATCGGTCTTGTATTCCGCGAGGTTGGACACCTTCGATCGCAGGTAGTCCGGGTGGAGGAGATCCCCGACGCGCAGCGCGGTCGCCCGGTTCGCTTTGTCGGAGTAGGCCGGCCCGATGCCACGCTTGGTGGTGCCGATCGACAGCCCCCGAGCCGCGAGACGGTCCTCCAGCGAGGCATCCTCGAGCTTGTGGTATGGGAGGACCAAATGTGCCCGTGATGAAATCGCGAGGTTCTTCACCTCGACTCCACGCTCTCGAAGGCCATCGATCTCTTCGATGAGTTTGAACGGATCGAGCACGACACCGTTGCCGATGACCGAGATGGTCTCCTGACGGAACACACCAGAAGGAATCAGGTGCAGTGCGAAACGCTGGCCATCGATGACAATGGAGTGGCCCGCGTTGGCCCCTCCGTTGTATCGGACCACCGCGTCATGGGTGTTCGCCAGCAGGTCAATGATCTTGCCCTTGCCCTCGTCGCCCCATTGGAGCCCGACCACTGCGGTCGTGGTCCCGGTTATCGGGTCTGAGAGACTCGGCGCGTTCTGCGAAATCGGCGTGCTGACGCTGTTCATAGAGGAATCCTGGGAGAGAAGGAAGCGTCATCGTAGCGGAATCGGTCGCCCTGGGGAGAGCCCGCGGTTGAGGCGATTCGCGGATGAAGTACCCCGCGAGAATACCGGAGAAACCCATTCCGACTGGATACGGCTCCGGTTTTGGACGATGCCTCTACAAGATCTGATTCTACTGGAGAGGCAATGGGCGTCAGCGCAATCCGTATCATGTGCCCGAATCTGCGATGCCGAGCGGTACTCGCGGTTCCCGCCGAAGCGCGGGGTCGCATGGTCCGTTGCCAGTCCTGCGGCAGCAGCATCAAGGTGCCCGCGAAGCGCGAACCTCAGGCACCTGCCGAACCCGAGCACGACAAGACCGATGCGCCCGCCAATGGCGATGCCTGATCGCGGTGTGCATTGTGTGAGTGACCGTTGCCAGGAACACCCGAGCCGGGATCAACTCAGAGTTTCGGTTCGTCCTCGTCATCGAGATCCGACAGATCAAGGTCGAACAAACTAGACCCGTCGTTCTCATCAAGCAGCGAGCCCTTCATCGGTGGGGGGCCGGAGTCGGCCATCATCGAACTGCCGCTGGCTCCCGGGGATATCCCGGTCATCATCGAGGAACCGCCGGTGGCATCCAGCGGAGGTTCGGGCTTGACCACATTCGCGGGCATCCCATCGATCTGAACAGTCAGGAGCACGCCTCCAATCCCGAGGACATCCCCGGGAGCGAGCGTGGCCTCTTCGATCTGCTTGTAGTTCTGGAAAGTGCCGTTCGAGGAGCCGAGGTCTCGGACTCGCAGGTCGGAACCCTCGACCGTCAATTCACAGTGACGCCGAGAGACGGAGGGCAGAGGGATTCGGACGCCAGCATCGGGAGTGCGCCCAACGATGTGGGTGCCCTCTTTGAGCGGAACATCCCGGCGCGATCCATCTTCGGTAAACACAACAAGGTTGACGGTCACGGCAAGGGTATCCTTCGGTATACAAACTCAACGGCAGAAGGAGGAGGGCCAGCGAATCCGAGTTCGGAGCGACCCGTTACGCATGAATCAGACTACTCCGATCACGGTGGGGGGGCAACGAGCAACCGCGAAGGCCGCCCTTGATGGTGCGAGATCCCGGGCGGCCTCGCTCTATATCCATGTGCCGTTCTGCTTCCACAAGTGCCATTACTGCGATTTTTACAGTTTCGTGGACTCTCGAGACCGGCAAGAAGCCTTTGTCAGGGCCCTGGAGACTGAACTTGGGGCGATGGCCCCAGCCGCGACCAGCCTGGAATCGATCTTCGTCGGCGGGGGCACGCCCAGTTTGCTCCGTCCGGACCTCTGGGAGCGTTTGCTGGCCACGATCCACCGACACTTCGACTGCTCGGCGACCCCGGAATTCACCGTTGAATGCAATCCAGAGACCGTGACCGAGGAACTGGCCGCGGTGCTCGCTGGCGGCGGGGTGAACCGCGCCTCGGTCGGGGCACAGAGCTTCGACGAGCGACAACTCAAGGCCCTCGAACGCTGGCACGATCCCGCGAATGTGGAGCGCTCGCTGTCGATCCTGCGCGACGCCGGCATTCACCGTCGCTCGGTGGACCTGATCTTTGGCATCCCCGGGCAGACGGTGAAAGATTGGGTGTGCGACCTAGAGACCGCACTCGGTCTTCTGGACGGTCAGGGCATCGAGCACCTCTCGGCCTACGCCCTCACCTATGAGCCGGGCACCGCGATGACCAAGAAACTCGAACTCGGACGGCTCGACGCGATCGATGAAGATCTCGAAACCGAGATGCAGATGCTCACCTGGTCCATGCTCGAACAGCGAGGGTTCTCTCGCTACGAAGTGTCGAATTTCGCAAAGCCCGGTGCCGAGTGTCGCCACAACCTCGCGTACTGGCGTCAGCACGAATGGCTGGCCGCCGGCCCATCGGCCTCCGGGCATTCCAACGGCTGGCGATGGAAGAACATCCCGCGCCTCACCGACTGGATCAACTCCGTGAACGCCACAGGCGGTTGGTGCTCCGTGACCGACCTCGAGCCGCCCGACCCGGTGCGTGCCCTCGCCGAGCGCATCATGACCGGGCTGCGCCTCCGAGAGGGACTGGATTATGACCGCCTGCTCGCCGATGCCGAGGCGATCGGAGCCGCACAGACGCTCGGGCAGGAGATCAGGCGACACGCCGATCGGGGGGATCTGGTCGTGCATGACGGGCAACTGGTGCTGAACGCGCAGGGCTGGCTGTTCGCCGATGGCATCGCGTCCTCGCTGATGCAAACGCTCGATCCGACAGGCTAGTCGCCATCATTCGGGCAGATCACCTCCGGCGAGCCGTTTGAAGATTGCTTGGCCGATGAAAATCATCGTGTCTTCGTTCAGTACCGCATCCGGGTTGTTCCAACCCAGCGATACAAACCAGGTCTCGCCGTTCTGTGCGTCGGCCAGGAAAGTCAGATTCAAAACACCGGGCTCCGACCCCCCCTTGTAACTCACGCTCGGCCAATCCGTGTCGTCGAGGTGGATGCCGTCGTTGATTCGGAGGGCGTGCGCCAGCGGCTCCATCCCATCTCGGGATTCCATCCGACGCAGTTCGATCATCGTCCGCGCCAGATCGGTCGCGCTGGCGAACCACTCCACGCGATCGATTGCGATCGGGCCGTCCTTCTGCCAGCGCATGGCGAGCGGGATGCTGATCACCGCGTCGCGATACTCATCTGAATCGAGGACCGCCTGTCGCTGGTCTGGTGTTTCTGCTTCGATATACGCTCGCAGGACCTCTTCCGGTGCGCCGCGTTTGAGTTTGAACATTTGCCCGGTGGAGAGGAACGGCTGATTCAGCTCCGGCTTGCCGTGGACACGCGACATAAACGCGATGACCCGATCTCGTCCGACACGCTCCAGCAGGTGGTCGGTGGCGGGGTTATCGCTCACGGAGATCATTTCATTGGCGAAGCGGCTCAAGGGGAAACTCGCGGTTCTCCCCAGCCCCTTGTTGCCGGCTTCGGTCGCGAGCACACCGATGGGCATGGTCTTGAGATCCGGGTTCAGGGCCAGCGGCTCATCCCAGGACGCCTGGCCTTCTTCTACGAGTTCCGCGAGGGCCCCGAGTATCCACAGTTTGAACGCCGATCCGATCGCAAGCCGCTTTTCTGGGGTGATGGCGTACACCCGCTCCAACTCGCCACCTTCGGCGACGCGGGCGACAAGCACGGAGAGTTCACCCGGAAGAGACCGCAGTCTGCGGTCGATGCTCGGCCAATCCGCCGGGATCGCCGCAGAATCTTTGGCCACGGTGATCAGGAACCCGTTGACGAGGTCTGTCTCGGGATCGATCGCGACGATCAGGTCATAGGAAGCATCGGTCTCGGGAGCGTGAAGAGTTCCGATCAGGCCTTTCTCGTCCGGGGTGGGGCGTACACCCTGGAGCACGGCCTCACCTTCGCCGAACAGTCCCTGATGGGCGGCGATCAGGGCGTTGACCGCCTTGGGGTCGGGAAGCTCCGCGGGAAATTGCTCAAGCAAATCGGGGTCAAACCGGTCACTCAGGTCCTCGGTGGAGCGTCCGGACAGCACCTCCACCGCCCAGTCCAGAACGACCCGAGCGGTGGTGGGGGCTTCGACTTGTTCGGGGGCCACCGTGTCAGGCGGTGTTGTTGGATCACCATCCGCGGTCCATGCGCACGAGCAAAGCCCTGCAATGCTCAGGCTGCAGAGACCCAGAATCAAACGGCTCGCCTTCATTCGCATTTCTCCTCCTAAACTGCGCATAAAAAAGCCCGGTGTGACCGGGCTTGATGGTACTGCGTTTCGAGAGATCTCGGTCAGGCTGAGACTTTGGCCTCAGGGAGCTTCACGAAGAAGGGGACCGGGATGGATTCGTCAGCGGGGTAGACATGAACCTTACGACCGTTCCACACAACGGTGCCGGCGGTCTTGGCAAACAGGGTGTCATCGTTGCCGCGACCGACCATGTAGCCGGGGGTCCAACGGGTGCCGCACTGGCGTGCGATGATGGAACCGGCCTTGGCGGTTTCGCCGCCGTAGAGCTTCACACCGCGATACTGCGGGTTGGAGTCACGACCGTTCTTGGATGAACCCTGGCCTTTCTTGTGAGCCATGGCGAATTCCTTTGATCAGAAAGGTGATGCGATCCCGACCCGGATCCCGGGGGGGCCGAACAGAGTAGCGAGTCTTGTGGTGCCTGTAAAGCCGAAGCGAATGTGGCGATCAGCGCATAATCCAGCGATCAACGGTCCGCCGGAAGGGTTGGTCCGAGGATGGATCGATGTTGCCGGGGGTGGCGTGGCGAAGCATGCGCGTCTTGCGGAGCACGACGACTTCGCCGTTATCCGGACGCACGAACTGCTTGGTCTCGCCCGAGAAGCCCGAGGCGTACACCGTGACTTCATCGACCGTCAGGTCGTTGGCGGGCCAGATGACCACGCCTTCGCGAGCGTTTTCAGGCCCCTGGAGGATCGGGCCGAGCATCGTGATCTCGTCTTCCAGCAGTGGGTTGCGGAAGCGCTCGATGATGGCGCGAGTGACTTCGCGAGGAACCGCCGATCCGCCGGAGCGGAGCACATCGCCTTCTTCGGTGGCGAGTTCGAAGCGCGGAGCGAGGAAGCGGTCTTCGCCGCTGTTGTTTTCCACATAGTAGGGCATGTAGAAAAATGCCTGAGGGCCCTTCCCCTCGACCTCGATGGTCGTGATCCGGAGCGGACCGGGGCGGAAATCGAATTCCCACCGGCTGGGGATCGCGTCGGGCTGCGGAGCCGCGGCGGCTTCACTGAACGCCAAACCGCCAATGAAAACGGTCAGGATCGCGAGCAGGCTGCCGCGCAGGGTATTCAGGATGCAGGTCTGGGCTTGTTGCAAAGCAGTCTCCCGGCTGGGTTCAGGTGGTCAATCCAGTGTAAAGCCGATGAGCGGCTGTCGCGAGTCCCGAGGGGAAGTCTGGGGCCCCAAGTTTCGGACACTCCGGCGGGTTTTCCTCCCCATACGCTCGTTTCGGCTCTACTGTTCCTGTTCCAGGACCGTCCGGATTCGGTCGGATCGACATTATCAGACACGAAACAAGGATTCAGTTTCCGATGAGCCAGGTGCCCGAGGCATCCACACCGCCTTCCGATCCGCATGCCCAGGGGGGTGTCGCGATCCGCAAGATCGACCACGCTTCCCTGCTTGCCGCGGCGCAGCGCCTCGCTGAGTCCTCGGCCAGGGGGGACAAGGATGCCGGGAGACGGTTTCTCACCGCCGCGAAGAATCACGGAATCGACCTCGAACACTTCTGGTCGAGTTGCGAAGCCGATACAGGACGGGTGCGCGAGGTGGCACTCGGCATTCGCGGATCGGGGAAGACCGCCATGTTTTTCACTTCGACCCCGAGTGGGCGTTCGGCCGAGGATGAACTTGGGCGTGTGATCGATGCGGTGTGTCAGGACCTCCAGTCGCTCTCAGGCGATGAAACTCGGCGAGTCTGTTTGGCGCAGACCCTGCTCAGCCCGGGGGAGCGAGCAGCGGCCCGCTCCTTTACGCGAGGTGGATTTCACGAACTTGCGCGCCTCGCCTATCTCGGTCGTCCGCTCCCCACTCCAGGGGAGTTCGAGGGGTTCACGCCGTGGCAGTTGCCCGAAGGTATCGGTGTGCGGTCCATGGTCGAACTCGGAGGCGAGAACGAGCAGACGCAGTACCGTCTCTTGACCGGACTGACGCGCAGTTACGAAGAGACAATGGACTGTCCGGAACTCTGCACGCTGCGCACGCCAGAAGATGTACTCGATAGCCATCGTTCGGTGCGCACCTACGATCCGCGTTGGTGGTGGATCATTGAGTTGGAAGGCGAGCCGGAGGGGGCGATGCTCTTCACGATCTGCCCCGATCAGGGGGATGCGGAGCTTGTCTACCTTGGCTTGTCACCCAGACTGCGTGGGAAAGGCCTCGCGCGGATACTGATGAAGAGCGGTATGCGCGAGCTGGCGTTCAACAGCGCGCGTGTCAAGGGGCGCACGAGGGCGCGTCTGACCTGCGCGGTGGATCTCAACAACGAACCGGCGCGTCGTTTGTACCGCGGACTGGGCTTCCAGATGACCGCAGAGCGTGTTGCGATGGTGCGCGCGCTTTCGTGACGGTTTCTGTTCGGCAGATTTCCGCGTCAGCAAAAAACACTTTGTTTTTCGGTGTTCCGGAAACTATCCACCGCTTGTGCAAAAATCCACGAACCGTGTGCAAATCTGACGACGAAACTTTTCCGCTCGCAATTCCGGCGGTTTTGGTCGGTCGAGACAATTCTCGGAAAGTTTCTGCTTGCCATGTCTCGCGCGTCATGTACTTTACGCGGACCGGCCACTGATGGCCGACAGACCTGCTCGTCCGACCGGCGCATTTGTGCGGTGCCGCGAAAGGATGAGCAACCGACCGGTGCTCCTCACACGCCAAGACGGCCTGTTCGAGAATCGCGCGAGGATTCTGCGCGATCGCTGCGCCTCGGTTTCGGTCTGGACGGGAACGGATTCGACACAACCGAATCGGCCTTTGCTCGTGCCGAACCACACTCCTCTCCTCTCGGTGTGGGCACGAACTGCGAGGTAATACCGTGACTATTGATCCTGCCCCTGTTCAGACCATTCGCACCGCCTCCGATGAGACGAAGTTGGTCGAACGCTTAATCGGGCAGATTGGTCGCGACCGCTACACGCGGTTCTTCGATGGTTCGGTGCGTATCGAATCCACGCCGCAGGCGATGGTGCTCCAAGTCGGTAGCGAGTTTGAATCCGACCTGCTCCAACGACGGTTCGCCGGCGATGTCGAGCGAGCCGTTGTCGAAGTTCGTGGTGAGGGGGCGGTCGTCCGCTGGGAGGTGGCCGAGGTTCGTCCTGCACGAGTGGTTGCTCCCGAACACACCAACCCGATCCCATTGCATGCGACGCAGCGGCTCTCTCAGTCGAAGCCACAGCCCGTTCGCTCCCGTGCAGCACGGACCCGCTACACCCTCGATACCCTCGTCGTCGGGCGGACCAACCGCATGGCGGTGAACGCAGCCCTTGAGTTGGCGGCGCAAAAACAGGTCGCCGGGATCTCCGCGCTCTTCGTGCACGGCCCCTGCGGGGTCGGCAAGACCCACCTGCTTCAGGGAGTCGCTGAGCGCTTCCGGCGCGAGTGCCCGGGAGCGCGAGTCCGGTATGTCACGGGTGAGGCCTTCGCCAACGAGTTCATCGCAGCGGTCCAGTCACGCTCGCGCGCGGCGTTGCGGCCGCGCTAGCGCGGGGTCGAGCTGCTGTGCCTCGAGGAGGTCCCCTGCGTC
>JBICHT010000015.1:0-6403 GCA_043101125.1 Phycisphaerales bacterium JB050
CACCAGTTGCATCGGCGCGACCATCGCCGCCTACCACGGCGCGGCGATGCTGTGCTATGTCACGCCGAAGGAGCACCTGGGCCTGCCCAAACGCGGCGATGTGAAAGAAGGCTGCATCGCCTACAAGATCGCCGCCCACTCGGCGGATGTGGCGCTGGGCATCCCCGGCACGCGCGACTGGGACGACAACCTCACCCGCGCCCGGGCCGCCCTGAACTGGAAGCGCCACTTCGAACTGGCCTACGACGAGGACACCGCCCGCGCCTACCACGACGAGGACCTCGATGTCGACACCGACTTCTGCGCCATGTGCGGCCACGACTGGTGCAGCGTTCGCATCTCCAAGGAGATCCAGGACTTCCAGTCCGGCAAGGCCGACGGCTTCGAACGCGGCAAACCCGTCAAGTCCGACGCGCTGACCGAGGAACAGCAGAAGATCCTCGAACAGCGGGGCTACCTGAAGCCCGAAGAGATCCACAAACTCGCCGCGAAGGCCAAGGCGAAACTCCAGGCCGAGGGCAAGGTCGCCGAGGGCGGCAAAGCGACCTGCCACAGCGACTTCGTGGACCCGGACGAGGCGAAGAAGGTGCAGGGCGAGCAGTTGGTGCAGTTGAACACGGCCCCGGCGCATGGCATCGCGAAGGAAGATCGGATCATCTGACCAGCAATGGATGTTTCGGCTTGATAGGATCAGTGCGGAGGACCGCTCAAACAGCATCAAAGGTGAAGCCAGTAGCGCGAGGTTGACCAATTATGCCGAGAGTTCGTGACAAGGGTAAAGTATTCCGAGATCCGGTTCATGGCCTCATTCGAATTGAACCAAGTGACGCATTTATACTAGAGCTCATCGATACCCCTGAATTCCAGCGCCTTCGAAGAATTCGACAGTTAGGAGTTAGTTTTGTCACATACCACGGTGCGGAGCACTCTCGATTCGCTCATAGCTTAGGTGTTTTTAATTTCTCACAGCGAATCATAAATGCTCTCCGAACACGATATCAGAATTCAGCAAGTGTTCTAGAGTGTCTGGATGATCATCACCGGGAGATTAAAGCCGCGGCCCTGCTTCACGATGTTGGGCATGGACCGTTCTCGCACATGATCGAAAGGGCCTTTCATAAGAAAGTCGATCACGAATCCAGGACGGTTAATATAATTCAACACGCTGAAGGTGAGGTGCGAAAAATTTTGGAATACCACGGCATCTCTCCAGATCATGTTGCAGATATCGTTTCCAAAACCCATCCCTGTCGTTTGGCAATTGACATCGTTTCGAGTCAGTTAGATGCCGATCGAATGGATTATTTGCTCCGCGACTCGCTGTTTACCGGTGTCGAGTACGGAAGATATGACTCGGATTGGATCCTTAACGCGATGTGCATTGGACGCGACCCGGCGTCCCCTCAAGGTAGCGATCGGTCTCGGTGGAGGTTGTGCCTTGACCAGAGTCGGGGGCTGTATTCGGCCGAGCAGATGATTATGGCTCGTGCTCACATGACCATGCAGGTGTATTTTCACCGTGTTACGCGTGGCTTCGAGGTCCTGTTGCTGAATCTGTTTAGCGAGGCCTCCAAGTTTGCTGAGATCCTCCCCTCTGGAACGCCTGCCGTAGTAAGGGATTTCTTCTGCGCCAAGGGTGATCTGTCGCCGGAGCAGTGGCTTCAGTTTGACGAGTCGCAGTTGACCGCCGCAATTCACTCTTGGGCTCAGGAAGCGGGCTCTGAGCAGCTCTCCGAATTGGCTGTCCTTGCCGATGCGTTCCTTAACCGTCGTCGCTACTATGTGGGTGTCCAGCTTCCAGAGGGCTTGCAAGTCATCGTTGATCTGCCTAAACGCTTGGAAGAAAGCGGGTTGCGCAAAAATCTCGACTGGAGCCTTGACTTGGCCGAACAAATGCCGTACAAGGGATTGTTGTGGAGTGCTCGCAGGCGCAGGCGAGATGCCGAGGAGGCTTCTGCAGAATCGATTTTGATGGGTTCTGGAAACCTTGATGAGAGTGCGCAAGAGATCGAGGCGGTGTCTGATGTGCTTAAAGAACTTGACGTGAATCCATTGGCTGCTAGGCGACTTTATCTGCGTAGAGATAAGGCGGACAAATTCAAGTGCATTTTAGACGAATTTGGATTTGATGCCCTTGAAGTAGAAGAGGATGAAGGGATCGCGGTATGAACGGACTCATTCATGTGGCGCAAGTGATTAATGAATGTCAAAGGGTCTCTGGTCGAAAAAAACTGCAAAAGATTGTCCATATTCTTCAGTGTTGTGGCGTCGATTTTCCGCATGAATTTGGTTATCTCCATTATGGTCCTTACAGTCCGCAGCTAAGATCCGACCTTGAGTCGCTGGAGAAAATGAATCTTATTAAAGAGGAGGAGTCGTCTACTCAGACGGGATACCCCCAATACGATTGTGAAGCATTGCCGGCGCTTGGTGAAACTCTTGGCAGTCTCGCAGTAGAGTCACCGTCGTGGTCCAGTCATGCTAAAAAACTCAATCAGATGGCGACCCCGCTTCTCGAAGCTATGAGTACGATTCTTTTTCTTCAAAATCGCGGATTCAATGGTTCAAGGCTTAAGGAAAGATTTGAATCTCTGAAACCATCGTTGGTGAATAGATTTGAAGATGCGACCAAAGAGATACGTGATCTTCAAACCGAAGATCTGTTGTCTTTTAATTGAAGCGAAATGAGACACATCTCTTGTGGCTATGCCGCTCTTGCACGCTGCGGCTGTGTGCTTGAATCCGGTACTCCCTGCTTCCGCATCGGCATTTTCATACTCTCAACTGATTCAGCGTCACGCTCGTGGCGGGGCGGCGTTGGTTTCGGTTGGGTGAGGCCCGATACCACTGGCGGCTCGTCCGCCAGTGCGAGGTTGGTACCTCCTGAGTGTGGATGGGGGATGTTCTGGTTCTCTCTGCCCTGATAAAATCGAGTCGGAACTTGCCGTGCTGCAGCCCGGTCCCGTTGGGGCCTGGGCTTGCGAAGGAAGATTGGATATTTCAACCGTCACACCAGGAGCGCACCATGAACGAGCGACGCCCCCCGTGCCACGGCTCTATCATCGACCCGAACCGTCATCATCCGGTGCTGGATATCGAGCGGTGGATTCAGCTCGCGAATCGCGAGAACGAAAAACTCGAATTCATACCCAGAGGCGATGGGAAGTGCACAATAGAGAGCAACCGAGTGATGCCCGGGCATTGCTGCCCGATTTCTCTCGCCGATGTTGAGTACGATCGCAGGAAGGATCTGAGCGAAGTCGACATGGGGCCCAGCGTGCCCATGGATTACTTCGTCTGGTTCGATGAGCCTCATGCGATGACTCCGCAGTGGCTCACCCGCTATGGCGGGCAGCCATGGATGGAGCTTGAACGCGAGTGGCCCCGTGATGAGGAGGGCATACCGCTGCACTTCATCGCCCAGATCTGCTTTGCCGACTCCAAGGACCTCTTTGACTTCGAGTTGCCTGGAGAGATCGCATTGATCTTTGGGCGATGGCGCGGCGGGTACGCCGGGGCGAACCATACACTCCTGTGGTCGAACATCGAACTCGACGGCACGCCTCCGAATACGACCTCGCGGAACGAGTGGGAGTTGCCGTTCCGCTACAGCGGGGTCATCCATCGTTCACGCTCGTACCTATGGTCCGAAGAGACTGTGGACGCTATCGACGAAGAACACGACGATATGGTTGAATGGATTGAAGAAGAGGGCCTGCATCGTGGGGTCGGCACATCCATCGGGACTTGCCCAAGCCTTCCGCAGGGCGATCTGCACCTCGAAGAGGATGACCCACCAACCGTCATCGCCACACTTGAGTCGTTCATGTTTCGTGGTGACTGGCCGCTTTGCAATATTCGGAACGAGACGAGCAAGGTTCATCAAGATGGATCTCGTGGTTCGCTCTTTGATCCCAGAGCGATGGAGTATTGCATCCTCGATATGGGCTGCGCCGTGATCTTCCGTGGCTCCGACGGGAGTTACTACATTGAGAACCAGTGCTAGGGATTGGCACCATCAGGACCTGATTGCTCGGAAGATTCGGACCGCCCCCTCATCCGTCCGCGTGCTGAAGTCGCACGCGGCCACCTTCTCCCTCGAGGGGAGAAGGAGGGTTAGGCCGCTCTTGCTTGTTGCGGCTCTTTGCACCGGTCAGAGACCGGTGCCACCCTTGAAACCGGCACTTTCAACACGCGCAACTGATTCAGCGTGGCGGTCGCGGCGAGGCGGCGTTGGTTTCTGTTCGATCTCGCGTCGCGCTGGGCTTTGGTGGCCTGCGGGGTGATGGGGGTGGCCTGGGCGTCGGCCTCGGCTTCGGTCTGCACCTGTTCGAGGGTGATGAGGGCGCGCCGGGACTTGGCCAGGGCGGTCTGGCGCGTGCGGCGTTCGTGCAGGGTCTCGATCCGGGTGAGCAGGGCATCGACCTCCGGACGCTCGATCAACGCGAGCAAGGCGCGGAGGGAGAGGCCGAGGTGGTCGGCGATGTCGCCGAGGGTGAGGTCGTCATGCTCCCAGAGGCGGAGGAGGGATTCGATGAGGTGGTCCTCTGAAGCAGGAGGGGAAGTAGGAGACGGGCAAGATGCCCGTCCCGCCGAGGGTTGGGAGGGCTTCTTCTTGGCGGATTTGCGGGGCTTGGCGGGACGACGGGTCTTGTAGCGGTTTCTTGGCTTCTTCATGCCCGCAATATGCACAGAATTGATTTGTGGATCAAGACAAAACCCGAACAAAAATGGCTGTCACCGCGAAATCGCCGCACGAACGCGGAGATACGGGGGGTGATTTTGGGGTGGTCGATGCCGCGTTTTGGGGGTGAGCATGTTCCCGGCGCGTGTTGGATCTGGACGCGCCTGCCTCATCTTGCGCCGGGGAGGAGGAGTGTCTGGACGCGCGTCCGCGTTGCGTCTCGGCGCGAAGGGGGATCGGATAGTCTGCACGCCGAACGCGTCGCGGCTCCGACGGGCATCACCTCGCCGACTGGGTGCCCCAGTGCGGATATTGGATGGAGATGTCTGTTGAAACTGCTTGTACGATTCGGGATCGCGTGGTGTCTGGGCTTGACTGCGGCGGTGGGTGCGGCGGAGGGGGGGGACTCCAAGGCCTTGTCGCCGTTTGCCAGCGCGTTCGAGAGCATCGACTCTACGGAGTTTAAGTTCCTGCGAAGCGCGGGCGAGTCGGCTCGGATTGTCGGGATCGGAGAAAGCACGCACGGCACGGCGGAGTACGCCGGGCTTGTCCGCGAGATGCTCGAGTATCTCGCGACAGAATGTGGGTACGACACGCTGATCATCGAAGCCTCGGTGGGCGAGGCGGCCTTTCTCAATGAGTATGTGCTTTCGCAGCGCGATGATCTGGGTCACATTCTGACGGAGATCAACACCTCCTGGCGGTACCGGACGACCCAGTTCGTGGAGTTCCTGGAATGGTTGCGCGAGTACAACCTGGCCCACCCTGCCAGCCAGATCGAACTGCATGGGATGGAGATGCAGATTGTTGGTGCGGATGCGGTTCGACTGCGGGCATTCCTGGAGGATGTCGGCGCCGACCTGCCGTTGCCGGCGTTCCAGAAGCACTTGTGGCAACGGATACCGCGCTCCGAACACCTGAGCGACTACCAGCAGGTCCAGGCAATTCTCGACGCGTTTGAGTCCAATCGCGGGCCGTGGATCGAGTCTCATGGCGTTGATGCGTACGCGGTTGCCCTCCATCACGCCGAGGTCATCCAGCAGTTTCTCCTCGCCAGCGCACAGACGCGAGAGCAGCGCAAGCATGATCTGCGTGATCTCTACATGGGTGAGAATGTGGAATGGATTTTGTCCCACCGAGGCCGCGATTCCAAGGCGTTGGTCTGGGCTCACAACGCGCACATCGCCAAGGGTGTGGACAACGGCATCGTGGATGTGCTGGGCCACCAACTGCACAAGCGATTCGGCGAGACCTACTTCGCGATCGCGACCGATTTCGGAACCGGATCGTTTTATGCTTTTCCTCCGGACGCCAACGAGGTCGGCTGGACGATGCAGCGTTATGTCCGTTCCGAGATCGTGCCCGGCACCTTCACCGAAACACTGCACGAACTCGGCAGCCCGAATGTCTTTGTGAACCTGCGTGCAGCGATGGAGACCTCTCCGGAACTCTCCTGCTTACTCAAGAGCCCGGTGCTGATCATGACCGGTGCCGGAGCGCAGAGGGATCAGTCCGAGACGCGTCAATATCAGATCGGAACCAAGTTCGACGCGGTGATTCATCTTGGCCGGACCGAGTCGATCGAATGGTTTGATTTTAAGGCATCGGATTAAGTCGCCAGTGGCTCGATGGGAATCCTGATAGTCGGAAGGTTCGGGGCGCCCCCTCATCCGTCCGCGTGCTGATTCCGCACGCGGCCACCTTCTCCCGCGAGGGGAG
>JBICHT010000016.1:0-3746 GCA_043101125.1 Phycisphaerales bacterium JB050
TTAATGTATATCAACCCGTCCGGCTCCTGGGAACGCCCCTATGCCCGCGTCAAGATCAACATCCATGGCACCTGTGGGGACGCTGGGTTCTCCGGGGAATTCAATTTCGACCCCGTGTGCGCCGCCGACGCCTCGGACGGCCAAGCGGCGGGATCCGAAACCCCAAGCCAGCGAGCCACACCGGATCTCAGCACCGGTTTCCTGATCGTTCAGAACGACTGCCGGACTGCTGGTCGCGCGGAAGCGAGTTGCGAGGTCGTCCGATTCGAGTTGGGCCGGGGCTTGCGCCAACGGGATGATTTCGATCGGTCCGGAATTGCGGAAATGGATCGGCTGGCTGGCCAGTTCCGGCTCGTTCTCTGACGATCGCGGCTGTCCTCCAGAACCTGATGAGTTTCGTGATGGATTGCGGTCCGTGATCGGGCCGATCTTCAGCGGCGCGATTGCCCCGCGCGCGAGGGTTCGGTCGCGGAGGCGAATCCACACCTCGGCCTCATCGGAGCGGATGCGTCGCCCGCCCTGTTCCAATTCGACCTGGTTCTCGAATGCGATCTTGTAGAGATCGATGAGCGGTGCCTCTTCTTCGAGAGGCTCGTCTGTCTGAGTTGGGGGGGGACTGGTCTCGCGTGAGGCGGTTGCGGGGCCTCGTCGGAGTTCGTCGGGGCGGATGGTGGTGCCGAGGTGTTCGTTGACGCGGAGATACTGGAGTCGCTTCTGGACTTCGCTGACCCGGACGGTGAGGCCCTTGCCTTCGAATTCGACACCCGGTGCCTCAATGCGGACCAGTTCCGGGGCGTTCAATTCTCCGAGCACACTCTGAAAGAAGAGTTCTTGCGTCTGGAGTTTGCCAAGGATCTCGTCTTGGGCCTCGGTGTTGTCCCGAACCGTGATGAGCACATCGCCGCGGAGGTTCCCGGATTCGGGTTCCTGATCGCGTGAGGGCCAGAGGAGTTCACCCTCCAACGCTTCCACGCGGACGGTAGTCTCCCCTTGGTAGAAGCTCGCGATCGGCTTCGTGAGCTCGTAACGGCCTTGCCCGACCGGGTCGAGCGTGTCCCAGCGGAGTTCATAGCGCAGTTCGCCCGAGTCTGGGTCGAAGCTCTGGAACACCGACCCTTCGACGCTGCCGAGGAGGCCGTCGGAGGGGCTCGGCTGGGGCGTGATCCCTTGGAATTCGGGTGGCGTCGTTGAAGAGCGTGAGGGTCCGCGCGTCATGCCCCAGACCACAAGGCCAGCGAGGGCCGTGAAGATCAACGCCGCCACGAGTTTGCCTGTGCTGGAGCTCATCGACACCTCTGCCAACGCGTACCGACTCGAGAACCGTGTGGATGCTGCATCAGTTTCGCACCACGCGAAGAGCAATCAAATCTTGTACATCAAGCAGTCCCACGGGGGCACCGTCCGGCGCGACCACGGGGATTTCGTCCTGCCTGAATTCTCGAACCATGCGCACGGCATCCCGCACGATCGCATCGGAACGGAGGGTCCGTGGGGAGCGGGTCATCACTTCACACATCGGTTTTTCGAGTTCGTGTGTCCCGCGCATGATCAGGCGTCGCAGATCACCATCGGTGAAAATGCCAGAGACCGAGCCGCCGGACTCGGTCACGAGCAGGGCGCCCGGGCGACGCCCACCGACATCCGCCTGGCGAAGTGCGTCGGCCACACTCATGGATTCGTCCACGACGGGCAGGTTTTCTCCGACTCGGAACCGGAGAATATCGATCACCGGGCGGAGGAGCCCTCCCAGCGAGCCCCCGGGGTGTCGCCGAGCGAAGTCGTCTGCGGTGAACGCTCTCCGTCTGGCGATCGCCAGTGCGAGTGCGTCCCCGAGGGCCAAAGTCGCCGTCGTGGAGCAGGTGGGAGCCAACGCGAGGTCGCTCGCCTCAGTGATTGGGCCGAGGTGCAGGGACACGCTGGCCAGACGGGCCAACGCCCCGCCTCCGGTTCCATTGCTCCCGCCAGTGATGGAGATGATCGGGATCCCGTCCTGTTTAAGCACGGAAGCGAGGGTGACGAGTTCCTCGGTCTCACCGGAGAAACTCAAGGCCAGGACGACATCGGAGGGGCTGATGCGGCCCAGATCGCCGTGCATCGCTTCCGTCGGGTGGATGTCATGGGAGGGCACACCCAGACTGGCGAGTGTGGCCGAGATTTTTCGCCCGATCAGGCCGGATTTCCCTACTCCAGCCACGAGAATGGAGCCGCCGCTTTCCGCGCATTTCAGCATCAGGGCCATGGCCCGAGCGAGTTCATCGGCGCTGATATGGTCCGCGACCGAGCCCACCGCCGTCGCTTCCGCAGCCAGGACCTCGCGAAGAAAGGTCAGATCATCGCTCCCGCTCGCTGGGGCAGGCTTTTGCTCGGATGTTGAAGGAGCCGTCATGGCTCACAGGGTACACTGATCCGGGCGTTCCCGATCCGATTCTGCCCCGTGCCACCGGAGGGCCAGTCGAGCATGCAACCGTATACCGTTCATCTCGATGCATTCGAGGGCCCTCTGGACCTGCTGCTCCACCTGATCCGGCGTGCCGAGCTGGACATCACCGAGATCTCACTGAGTTCGGTGACCGATCAGTACCTGCACCACATCGAGCATCTCGCCTCGGTGGATGTCGAGGCGGCGGGGGAGTTTCTTGTGGTCGCGGCCACGCTCATCGAGATCAAATCCCGCCTCGTCAACCCAGACACAAGTGAGGAGCAAACCGCTCGTACGAAGCGAGAAGAAAGCGACGAACTGAACCCGGCGGCTGAATTGCTCCGTCAGTTGCTGGAGTACCGCTCCTTTCGCGAGGCGGGGGATGCGCTCGAAACCCGACGCGAGGACTGGGACAAGCGGTATCCCTCCGGGCGTGCTGCGGCGGACAAGCAGGCCCTGAAGCAGGCGGTTGCCAAACCAGAAGGCGAAGATCTGGACATGGACGAACTGGACCTGTATCAACTGGTCGCAGCGTTCCAGAAAATCATTGAAACCATCCAGTTTGATCGTCTCGGTGAGCATTCCGTCCTTGATGACGACACGCCGATCGAACTGCACGCCGCGGATCTGATTGATCGGTTGAAGCGAGAAACCTCGATCGACGAAGCGACCGGCGAGCGCTCATCGTTCTCGCTCCGCTCGCTCTTTCAAGGGCGAAAGAAGC
The DNA here is from genome assembly GCA_043101125.1 of Phycisphaerales bacterium JB050. Lineage (GTDB taxonomy): Bacteria > Planctomycetota > Phycisphaerae > Phycisphaerales > UBA1924 > JANSXG01. The sequence continues at coordinate 3,144 of JBICHT010000016.1, forward strand.
CCGAGGTGATCGGTCTGTTTCTCGCGACGCTCGAACTTGTGAAGCAGGGCGCGGTCGCGGCGTACCAAGACCGTATCCATGGCGAGATCGTGCTCAAGTTGACGGACGATCATCTTGGCGATGAGGTCGTTTCCGGTCTGGCGGTCGATTACCGCTGATCGGATTCGAGTGGCGTGACAGCCTCTGCTCGCGGCCGAATCACGATCTCAGGCGACTCGTCGGGGTGCTTCGGTGGTCGGAGCGTGGTTTCCGCGCGCTCGGCGATCATCTGCATGGCTGAGGCCATCTTCGCCAGGTCTCGACCGATCTCGTTTTCAAACCGCTCTACGATCGCAGCGATCGCCGGCGGCAGTTCTGAGGTTTGGGTGGACTTCAGAATGACGGCGCGCCAAGGCTCAAGGGTCGCGATCAATTGCTCGGCGGTCGTGAGCACCGCCTGCAGGTCTCCATGCACGATGCCCGCATGGGTCAGAAGGTCCGCCGCGCCGTACGCCACAATGCAAAGGTCACGAGTGACGGTTTCGGCCATTTTAAGGGACTAGGAGAGCGGGGAGACCAGTTCTTAGATTTAGGACTGGCGGCTCTTCAACTCGGCACACGTGA
>JBICHT010000017.1:0-26292 GCA_043101125.1 Phycisphaerales bacterium JB050
CATCCACGAACCGGCGGTGGTCGCCGCGATCAGAAACAGCGCCGCCCAGATCCAGCGCCGGAAGATCGCCTGCCAGATGCCGAGCACGAGTGCCACGAGTGTGACCTGCGCGAGCAGGCTCGCGATGACGTCGAAGCGCCAGTCCCGGTCGACGAGAGCCGGCGAGCATGCGGCGACTCCAAGCCCTATGAGGAATGCGGTACGCACGAACAGCGCCGAGGCCTTCCAGATCCACCCGAGTGGTTTGCGGGGGAAGCGTCTTCGAGATGGCGAGGGGGGGCGGGCCATAGACAAGTGCAAACGACCATATCGGCCGGAAGATCAGATCGGGGCCGGAAACGAAAAGCGGGGCGTTGCCGTTAGACAACGCCCCGCTGGAGGAGAGAGAGAGATATGTGGAGAACATCTTGGTTGCTTCAAGATATCGACAGGCGAGGAAGATCAAGTGGAAAAATAGGAAATGCGTGAGAAATTACACCCTACTAGGGGGATTTTCCCGTAGATGGCGTCATTTCGTCGCCCAACCACTGAATATTGTAGGCCGGGTGTGAGGTGTCTACTACTCGCTGCGTCCGATGCCCAGTTCGCGAATGGCCGCGATAATTTTCCCATGAACAAATGGGGGTGCGCAGATGATCCCCGTGTTCATTTCCAGGCGGACACCGTGTGAAAATTCCAGCGGGTACCCGAAGATGTCGGTGACCTCGGCTCCGGATTCGTGGGCGATCAATGCCCCCGCGGCGTGGTCCCAGATTTTCTCAATGTATGCACGGCGCGCGGGGAGACGCAGGTAGGCATCGGCCTGACCGCGTGCGACCACCGCGTATTTGGCTTGGCTGTCCAGTCGGACCGGTTCAACCGAGGGCATCCCGTCGCGGGCGAGCAATTCCAGCACGCGATCGGTGTCGTTGAAACTCGAGTGCTCCTTCTCGACCGAGGCGCAGATCGACACACCTTCAAGGGTGTCGTGGGTGAGTCGGCGCATCGTGTGTCCATCCGAGGACCATGAATCCGCTTTGCGATCACAGTGCGTCTCCCACACCCCATCGCCACGGATCGCGAGGTACAGGCTGCCGCGCGGGCAGACCCGTGCCGGGTCATCCGACTGGTCTACGGACAGGTTCGGGCAGCCCAGCACTCCGATGACCGGGCTGTCGTGCTCGATCCAAGCCAGGCTGATGGCGTACTGCTGCCCCCGGAGAAACCCCTTGGTTCCATCGACCGGGTCGAGGGTCCAGAAACTGTGCAGTTCATCCCGTTTGGGCTCGGCATTGCCACGATCAATGGCGTCGAGCATGGCGTCCATGGTTGCGTCGGGCCAGGCGAGGCGGACGGCGTCGAGGACGGCCTGTGGCAGTGCGGGTGAGCCTTGATCGAGCCGGGCTCGCAGGTCGTCGGCGTCTTCCTCCGCAACGAGGTGGACGGGGCCGAGCGCCTCTTCGAGCAGGTGCGCAATGATCGCTTGGGCCGCGTAATCCGCCACTGTGACCGGGCTGGAGTCATCTTTGAGCGAGCTGCGAACCGCGTCGCTGGCCGACTGCACATGGCGAGTGACGGTCGCCGCCTCGATCACGGCGTGGCGCGCCGTGGCGAGCATCTTCGAGTAATCAGCCATGGTTCAGGCCGTCGCTTCGATGTGCAGGACCCCACGCTCGCGCAGGAACGCGAGGCACTGCTCCACACACTCCTCGATGTTGTGCTCGGCGGGCTTGAGGTGCAGGTCCGGGCTGGTCGGTGCCTCGTAGGGATCATCAATGCCGGTGAAGCCCTTGATTTCGCCCGCACGGGCCTTCTTGTACAAGCCCTTTGGGTCGCGCTGCTCGCAAACCTCGAGTGGGGTGTCAGTGAAGACTTCAAAGAAGGGGATTCCCGCGTCTTCGTGGACCTTGCGGGCACCGGCTCGATCGACGGTGTACGGGCTGATGAAGCTCGCGAGTGTGATCTGGCCGGAGTCGGCAAACAACTTGCAGACTTCACCGATGCGCCGGATGTTCTCGGCGCGGTCTTCAGCGGAGAAGCCAAGGTTTTTGTTCAGGCCCATGCGGATGTTGTCGCCATCGAGGCGGTAGCAGGGGGTTCCGGATTGGACGATGACCTGCTCGAGCGCCGACGCGATGACCGATTTGCCCGAGGCGGACAGCCCGGTGAACCAGAGGGTGCAGCCGCGGCAGTTGAGGGCATCCCAACGCTCGTCGCGGGTCAGATTGCCTTCATGCCAATGGAGATTGGTGCCTTTGATCTCAGTCATTGCTGCTCGCTTCAGTTGGTGATGGGGGCTCGGATCGGCCTAGGTTCGAAGAAAAAAGGCTCCCGCCGACCGACTCTGGATCGGGGGAACAGCGTTGTTTTCGAAAGGCTAGGCCCCGCGTTGCGGGCGTGCAAGCAGAGTATGGCTGCCGAGTCGCTCAGAGGAAGGCGGTCTGGTCGGGGAGCTCGATGCGGGGGGACCGGATTCCAACTCCGCTCGGTGTTGCTGGAGGAACGGGGACTGCAGGTGGGGTCACCGTCCCGGCCAGAGCATCGAGTTGGTTGATGCTCAGGCCGTCCTCAGTGATCAGGGTGACCTTCGGGCTGTGGTCTGGGGTGATCTCGCCCCTCTCATCGCGGGCGGATGAGATCCAGGCCACGGCGTTGACGGCTTCGAGGCTCTGGATCCATTCACGGATCGCCGTGACCGACTCGGGATCGTCGATACCCTGGAGACCGACGAGGGTTCGCACCCGTGCTTGCATTTCGATCGCGTCGTCGTCAGCAGCATCAGGCAGGAGCAGATCGAGCCCGGCGGAAGCGAGCAGTTCCTCAACCCAAACGGCTCGTTCGCTTGTGCGCTCGGACTCGCCCGAGGAGAGCTCTCGGACAATGAGCACGCGGCCCAAGGAACGGCCCGATTCATCTCCGGACACCAGCGGGCGAATCGCCGTCTCGGGCCGGTCGAACCACAGTGATCGCTGATGGCCTGATTCGTCGGTCCCGCCGATCCAGAGTCCACCTTCGCGTTCGGCGACGCGAACGGTCGTCGAGCGATCTGGATCCGCGAGAACGAGAGTGAACTGAGGCACATGCGACGGGATGTTCGTGCTCGTCATGGCCTGACTCGAATGCGTGGTGCTGACGACCAACGCGGGCAGCAGGAGTCCCGCGGCACCGATACCACCGAGCACCAGAAATGCTGTGACCACACCGATCATCACGCCGCGATTGGGGTTGGAGTTGAAGCGCTGGTGACGCATGTTCCGCCGGTCGGTGACCCGCTTCTGTGCGGCGCGGACTCGAGCCTGCGCCGCGGCTCGTTGTTCGGCGGCACTCAGAGGAGAGCGATGGCGAGGCGGCACAGGGGTATTCGCCGCACGATGCACTCGCGCACCGGCCGGGGCCGGAGTGGGAGGCGTGGGCGCGAACGGCGCGCTCTCTACGCTGTAGCGACCGGTGAGCCAGTCCTGCACCTTGAAACGCACTTTAGTACGAGAGGGCGCGGGCGGAGTGGTCGGTGTCGGTACGGCGGTGGCCACGCTCGGCGAAGCGTACGGGGGCGGACTCGGAACCGATGGCGCAAAGGGCTCGGGTTCTGGTTCGGTGTGCAGAGAAACCGGCGAGGCACCGCCCATCGAAGGCAGATCCTTGGGCTTGAGTGCAAAAGGATCGTCGGCTTCCAGCACCACCCGCAGGTCCGCCAGCATTTCCTCGGCACTGCTGTAACGCTGGGTGAGTTCGGCCATCGAGCGACGGATGATCCAGCGAAGGGCTTCCGGGCAGCGCTTGCTGAGCTGACTGAGGCCGCCGTGGGCCGGGAACGAGTTCTCGATCGCTGAGAACAGGACCGCGCCAGCCCCGTAGATGTCGAATTTCACGCCGTCGACTTCGTGCACTTTCGCGCCGCGCAGGGCCATGCGAACCATTTCGGGGTCGCGGAAGTATTCGGTGCCGTGCGTGGTCAGTGTCATCGCCGAGCGCAGCGGGGTGACCAGCCCGAGGTCAACGATCGTTGCCCGATCGCCGTTCACGATGATGTTGTCGGGCTTGATGTCCTTGTGCCACAAGCCGCCGCGATGATAGATGCTCAGTGTTTCGAGCAGTTCGGCGATCAGCGTCAGTGTGTAGCGCATGCGACGCGGATCGAGCCCGCCTGCGCCGCTTTCGGCGTGCAGACGCTGCGTCACCATGCCCAGCGATTCGCCGGGTACATAGGGCATGACATAGTAGAACCGCTCATCGCTGAGCTCGTGCTCAAGCACCAGTCCGAGTTTCTTGGCGGCCTCCAGCGCGCGGCTCTCGCGCACGATCTGGGGCATGCTCGAGCCGTCTTTGAGCGAGAAACTTTTGATGACGACCTGGTCCACATCGTTGACGCCGCGTCGCTCAAAGGACGCCAGTTTGCGAGCGTCCGGTTCCGCGACGAACAATTTGCCGCCCGATCCGCCGCCCTTGAGCGAGCCGATGATGATGTAGCCGTCAAATTCACCGGTCCGCTTCGAGGGTTTGTCCGAACCGGGGGCCGCGGCGACGGCGTTGGCCACCCGTACCTCAACCCCTTCGGTCAGGCCGTGGAGCAGCAGGAACTTGGCCGGATGCCCGATGCAGATCCGGTACAGCGATCGGGAGGCTGTCGAGAGTTCGTCCTTGAATGCCCGTCCGAAGTGGTTGGCGTTCGACCACCGTGCGATGACGACATTGACCAGAACCAGCAGCGACAGCGCGATCGCCGCGAAGATCGCACCGATCATACGGAACGAGTCGCTGATCATGCCGGTGATGAAATTGAAAATGTGCGCGATCATCCAGCCGATCGCGCGGAAGAAGCCTCGGAAGAACTTGATCGCGAACAGGATCAGGAACACGCCGAGCACGGCGGCCACGATCCCCCCAACGATGATCAACAGGATTCCGGCTATCGGTGCTATGGCCATTGAAAACTCCTCCGTCTCGGCTCGATCGAGCCGCTCAACGGAACGCGGGGTCCTGTTCGCCGCGGCGATCCTCCATCTCCTGGCGGTAGATTTCGGCGATCGCTTCGTCGAACATCGCGTCCTCCGCATTGCTGGGATTCAGCACCAGCCCGTTTCGCTCGGCTTCGCCGATTTCGTCCTGTGTGAAGGAATAGGTGTAGATCACCTCACCCAGACGCTTGCGGAGCGTTTCGCGAACCTTTGACAGGCGGCGGCTGACCGTTGGTTCACTGACACCCAGTGACTCGGCGACTTCCTTGCCAGACTGGCCATCGAGGCATCGCATCTGGAAGACCGCGAAGTCCGAGAACTCGGCTTCACGCTCGACCAGCCGGATCGCCTTGGTGACCTTGGCCCGGAACACACGGGCTTCGTATTCGCCGTCCGGGCTGGTGCCCGAGGCTTCGCTCATCCAGGCTTCTTCGAGCGACATACCCCGGTTGCCCTTGCCTCTCTTCAGGGCCATTCGCCGATCCATCTCATCGCCGAGGGTGTGCTTGGCGATCGCCAGCAGCCAGGTGCTGAAGCGGGCCCCCTTGGCCGGGTCGTAGCGGTCGATCGAGTCCGAAAGGGCCGCCAGAGTCTCCTGAGAGAGGTCTCGGACGGTTTCCTTGCCGATCCGGCCCCGACCCCATTTCGCGAGTTGGGCCTCCAGAACCGGGCCAAAGGTCTCCCAGAGCTCGTACCACGCGGCAGAGTCTTTGGCCCGCAGGCGTGCGACGAATCCTGTGGTGAGATTATTCAGCATGGGCGCCCTGCTCTCGAATCGACCTGAGGTGGAAAGGGGGTGTGAGCATTCAGAATACGCCATTTCCATGCTGGGGCCTGTCTTTTTTGGTCTTCGGAGGGACAGTCAAGGCCCGTCCGCCGGGCAAGAGCGTGCATTGCTGGGGGAGCGAGATGGGGCGTTTCGGAAAAATTTTGCCCCGGCGCGAAATCCGTGCGCGTCGCTGCGGAACAAGGATCTGACGAGGGTCGAACGCGACCCGTCACCAATGGAACGCAAGCGTCGAGCACCTGTACGCTCGCCGCACGCAGAGAGAAAGGATCCGAAATGGCCTGCTGCACCAAACCCCTGTTTCGCCTCGTCGTGATCGGCGGTCTTGCCGCGGGAGGCGTTTTCCTGATCTCGCAAACCCACCGGGGTCAGGCGATGTACTCCCAGGTGAAGAACTCGATCACCGACACCATCGATTCTGCGATCGATGATCCCGTCGCCCTGCGGGCCCAGCTCCGCAGCCTCGAACGCCAGTACCCCGAGCGGATCGCCAAGGTTCGCGGCGAACTCGCCCAACTCACCGAGCAGGCCGATCGTGTTGAACGCGACCGTGCCGTGGCGCTGAAGGTCATCGAGATGGCTTCGGCCGATCTCGACACCATCACCGACCGCCTCGAGCAGGCAAGAGCCGTGCGTGCCGAGTCGCCCGGCGCGGTGATCCGCGTCCGCTTCGAGGAACGCACCATGTCGCTCGAAGAGAGCTACAACCGGGCCACCCAGATCCGCAACACCATCAGCGCGTACACCACTCGCGCTTCGGAAGCCGATCGGTCGCTGCAGGTGCTCTCCCAGCAGTCGCAGCGTCTGACCGATTTGCTCAACGAACTGGAGAAGGAGCACACCTCCTTCCAGGCCCAGCTCGCCCAACTCGACGGCCAGATCGAGGTCATCGCCCGCAACGAGAAGCTCATCGAGATGGTCGAACAGCGCGAGAAGGCGATCCGCAACCTTGATCGCTTCGAGACCGTCAGCCTCGATCAGGTCACCGGACGCATGGCGAAGATCCAGGCCGAGCAGGAAGCACGCCTCACCAGTCTGCTCTCCGGTGCCGAGCAACGCAGTTACGAGGATCTTGCTGAGCAGGAACTCAGTCGCGAGCACTCCGCCCGCGAACTCTTCGAGCACACCATGAACGAGTCGCTGCCGCTCCCTGCGAAGACCATCGAGATCGGCGAAGACGGTGAGATCGAGCAGGACCACGACGCTCACGGTCCGCTGGCTTCCCGGGATCGCGTGATCATCGACTGATCGACAGCCCTCTCTCTCAGACCCACGCTCGGGCGACGGACCATTTCGGTTCGCCGCCCGTTTTCATGTAGAGCTGCAGACGGATCAGTTGGTCGCTTGGCCACGCTGCTCGATCAGCCGTCGCAACGCATCGAGACGCAACCGGTGTTGCTCGCGATCCGGTTCGATCTCCGTCAACGCGAGGATGTGTCGTTCGGCCTCTATCAGTTCTCCGGCCTGGATCGCCGCGGCCGCCGCGAGTTCGCGGTTGGTTGCATCGAACGGGGCCACTCGCGTTGATCGCGTCGCGTATTCCAAAGCCTTCTCGCGATTGCCCTGAGTGGTGTACAGGCGGGCCAGTCGTGAGGCGTACGCCGCGGAGTAATTCTCTCTCGCGTCCAGGAACTCGAGGTGCGGGATCGCCCGCTCGGGTTCGTCCGAGGCCAGATACAGACGGGCCAGGTTCTGGTGGGGCATCGGGTCAACGGGACGAGCCGCGGCGTATCGCTCGAGCAATTCGATGTGACGCTCGTCAACCACGCCGCCGTTGATCGTAATCTGCTCCTGCAGATACAGTTCGAGCAAGTCGGGGTGGTCGGGGTGCTCCAGCAGCCAGTATTCAACCAGCGCCGGGGTGATGCGGATGAGGCGAGGCGCAAAGTCCGGGTTGGCGACACCGCCGACATACTTGAGCGCACCGGCCGCCGCAAAGTCCTGGAGAGCCTGTGTGATCCCTTCGGCCAGCTCCAGATCCAGCATCGATTCCGCGATCCGAAGCTCTCGCAGACTCGGTTCGACAACCATGCCCCATGACATGGCATCCCGGTACGCCCATTCCTGGAACTTCTCAAAGAACTTCTGCTGGCTGATGCCGAGCACCCGGGTCATCGCCGAGTCCTCGCGCTCTCCGGCGGCGTACGCCTCCATCAGTTGCAGCGGCGCGCTCTCGCCCCACTCGGCGGCGATGAACTCGTACATCCAGTGCCCCTGCGCATAGGCCTGCGGTCGGGAGTCCATCCGAGTGAACGCGAGGTTGATCTCGCGCATGTCGAACAGCGTGCCGTCGAGCAGGGCCTGCGTCAGCAGTTGCGCACGCGAGAAATCACGGGGCGCGTTCTCGCTGTACACCGCCGCGGCCTCGGTAAACCAGTGGGGGATGCGGTTCTTGGTTTTGCTCAGGGTGATCGTGTGTGCGTACTCGTGGCGGAACACCCGCAACCAGTCGTACTCACCCATGTTCCGCTTGCCGACCCGCGGCACTTCCATGGCGATCAGCGGGCCGGTCGCCGCGGCGACGGTATGGATGCCGGGCATGCCCACAATCCGCACCGCGAACCACTGGTTGTCCGGAGCGAGTTCGAGCACTGCTTTGAAATTCGGTTGGTGGTCGTAAATCGAGACAAGATCCGCGTGCACGGTTTCGATCGGCTCGATCATCTCTCGTGCGAGCACCCCGTCGAGGCCGGGCCGGTAGCGGACAACGAAATGTTCACTCTCGATCGTGTCCCAGGTGCGCAGGTCGGTCAGCAGTTTCAGGCTGTTGGCCACACGCACATTGAACGGGTCGAGTTCTTGTGCGCGGCTCAGCGCGTCGAACGCCTCGTCGTCTCGTGCCGCCTGGACCAGGAGCAGGCCGAGTTCCGCGTGCCCGCGCGGGTCGTTGGGCTGCATCGCGATGGCTCGGCGCAGATATTCGGCCGCTTCATCGTATTGCCGGCGTTCCGACAGGGCCTCACCGACCCGCAGCAACGCGAGCGGCGAGCCGGGCGAAAGTTTCGCGAACGCCTCAATCGCCTTCTCGGTGCGATCGCGGTCGTAACTCATCGATTCCACGCCAGCGTGCAACGCCGCGAGATCGCGGCTGTTGGGATACCACGCGTGGGCGCGAGACAGAAACGCCGCGGCTCGATCCGGATCGTTCTCGCGCATCCAGCGTCGGGCGCGGATCAGTTCGGCATCGAGCGACGGCATCGACCGATCGGGGGCGATCCGCTCGACATTGAGTTCCAGTCGCCGGGTCACCGCCGCGGCTCCATCCACATTCAATCCATCGACCTGCGCATCGCCGAGCAGACGCCAGGCCCCGGCCGCCATCGGGTTGATCGCCAGCACCTGTTCGAGGACCTGCAGGCCGTCGTCGCGACTGCCCTTCTCGATGAGCAGTTCGGCTTCCAGCAGCATCGCGGGCCAATGCAGCCGGTCGATCTCCTGGTGGATCTTGCTCAGGAGCCCGATCATCCGCGTGTAGCCCGCGGCGGGTGTGCCGTCGAGTTTGGCACGCAGGCGCAGGGCGCGCACCCCGTTCAGGATGCCCTCGATATCCGAGAGGCGCTCGGCTTTGGGCAAGGCATCCAGCACCGGCTGCACTACAGCGCGGGCTTGGTCGTACTCACCCAGTTTCTCCAGTGATTCACCGAGCAGCACTCGCGCGCGAGGGCTCTCGATCCCTTCGAGCAGTTCGATCGCCCGACGGAGTTCGCCGTTACGGACCAGCGCCTGGGCCCGCACGATCGGATCGACCGACGGATCTTCAAAGATCGGATGGGCGTAGGCACCGGAAATCAGCGCGGCCTTCGCGCCGAGCGATGGTTGCTTCAGATCCGCTTCGGTCCACAGCCCGTGAAACACCCGACGCTCGGCGCGCTCCTCGGCGGAGAGATACGGCAACTCGATGACACGCATCACCGCAGGCAGTGGCCCCGGCGCGCCCGCGGGTTCCGGTCGGTCCGGGTCGAGTGACAACTGCGCGATGGCGGCGCTATGGATCGAACACGCGAGGCCGACCGCGGCAATGATCCGCAGCGCACGGGGGAAGCGAACTATCATTCAAGCCCTTCAACGGGCAGGCGATCGATCTGCACGGTGTAGTCGGTGGGAGGCTCGGGCACGGTCATTTCTTCTTTGGTGACACCTTCATTGATCTTCACACGGTTCATCAGCACGAACGCCGTATCGACTTCCCGGCCGCGGGCATTGTTCCGCCCGGCACGGGCCATCAGCGGAAGCCAACGATCGGGGGCGCTCGGCGAGACCCAGTACCACAGACGGACGGTATCGAAGTCTCCATCCTCATCGGTTCGCGGTGTGAGTTTGATCTGCACCGCCTTCGTCGTGAGCACCCAATCGCGATACCCCTTGTAGAGGTCCGGGGCACCTTCTTCCTGGGGGGCTTCAAGTGAATCGAGCGGATCGACCAACTCCACCTCGTACCGTGCCAGAATGTCCGCCTTGCGCTGGCCGATCGGGATCGGCAGCGGCCCCTCGCCGAGGCGCAGCGGGTCAACCTCCTGACCGGCCCGGGTGATCTCGCGCTTGCGATAGGTCTTGTCGTCGTCGTTGCGTTCAATCAGCCAGCGTCCGTCGAACGCCCACGATTCGTTGAGATCACGCTGTACATCGAGGTCGGAGTATTTTTCGAATCGCACGACGAACGATCGCATGCCCGCCCGGTTGGCCTGACCCTCGGGAGTGCGGTCCTGGAAGAGGAGTTCGCCGCGCCGGAACTGCCGATCTCCGAGCGTCGCATCGATGCGGTCGTACACGATCGTTGCCCGCAGATCCCGCATGCCGCGATCCGCGGTCTCCAGTTCGCTGAGAAGCCGGTCTGCATCGAGTTCCGGCTGTGCTGGTTCGGTGGTTTCGGGCTCGATATGCTCGGCAGGCGGCCGGGCAGGGGGATCCGAGGCCGGTTGGTCCGATGAAACACACCCCAGAGCGGTGGCCAGCGAGAGCAGCAGCGTGTTGATGAACGAGAGTGCGAGCATGGCGGTCCTTCCGTGGTGAGTGCTCACCCCAACGATACCCGTGTCGTCGCGAGAGGGTGCGTTCGTCGGTTCTTCATGAGGGTTCATCGGCATCCGCACCCAGAAGGCCCAACGATCGGTACCCTACTCGTGATGAACGCTCGATTTCGCGCATTCCATTCCATCGGTGTTGTTCTCGTTTCTGCGGGGCTGGTCATGGCCGCCGCGAGCGTGCAGGAGGCCTCAGAACCGGCGGAAAACCCCCAGCCCACCGACGGGAACGCCGGGGGGATAACCTTCGCTCCAATCGCCGATGGCGGTTTGGGGCTTGAAGTGTCCGAGGCGTTATCGCAGCGTGGCACGGTCTATCACCTCCTCCCCGGACGCGCCACGCAGGCCACCTTCACCAGCGAAACGCCGATCGAGACCTTTCAGGGCGAGACCGATTCCATCATCGGCTTCGCCGTGATCGCGCCAGATGAAGATCTGATCGCAACCCTCAGCGCCGAGGCCCCATCCGAACGCGGGTGCATGCTCGGGGCCGAGTTCGCTTTGCCCGTCGAGAGCATCCGGACCGGTATCGATATGCGCGATCGCCACCTGCTCAGCACGCAGTGGCTCGATGCCGCGAACCACCCGCATATCCGCTTCCGCCTCGCCTACCTGGCCCACCCGATCGATGCGACACCGGAAAACGCACCCGAGGGAGCACGCACCTTCAAAGGTGAACTCGTTGGCGACATGACCATTCGAGGCGTGACCCGCCCGCTCCGCGTCCCGAACACCTCGATCGCGCTCCTGCCCGAATCAGAGTCCACGCGTCGCGTCGCCCCGGGCGACCTCATGGCGCTTCGCTGTCGCTACTCGCTCACGCTCGCGGACTTCGGCATCGAGAACCCGATCATCGGTCGGCAGGTCGCCCGGACCATCCAGGTCGATCAGGTCCTGTACTTCTCCACCATCGCGCCTCAGCCCGCATCGTCATCGACGGATTCACCGAGCGAGTCGTCATCGCCGTCCGAGCCCAGTGAAGCCAGGTAATCGCGCAGGATCGCCGCCGCGGCGAGCGCATCTCGCTTCTGCTTTTTCTGCTTGTGCGTCATGCCCGATCGGGCCATCTCCCAATCCGCCTGGACGGAAGTCAGCCGCTCGTCCTGATAGCGCACCGGCAGATTGACCTGAGCGTTCAACCGCTCAACGAACACGCGGACCAGTTTCGCACGCGACCCCTCGCTGCCGTCCATGTTGTAGGGCAGCCCGACCACGAGTTCGTCCGGTTCATGCTCGGAGGCAGCCTTCAGCAGCGCATCCAGCAAAGCATCACCGGGTTTCATCGGCAGTTCGATCACGCCCACAGCGCTGACGATGCCCGATTCATCATCGCCACTGGCCAGCCCGGTGCGCCGGTCCCCGAGATCGATCGCGAGGTAGCGCATGGGCCGGATTCAGTGAACGCCGATGACGCCGCTGCTGTTCTGCGGCACAGGCGCATCTGAACGAGCGATCGAACTGGTCGGAGCGGTTTGCACCGAGTGCCCGGGGATGGGGCTGAACCGCGAGCCGGCGAGCGGAATCCGCTTGTTCACATTCGCGGCCGGGAGTTTGGGGAACAGCGCCATGCCGAGCGCCGTGATCGCGATGTTCACGAGGATGTACACCGGGATCGACTCGATCTGCAGGAATCGCACCGTCGCGACCGAAACCATCAGCGCGATGCTCAGCGGAATCATGGCGTTCCAGCAGAGTTTCATCATCTGGTCGTAGCGAAGACGGGGGATGGTCCAGCGCACCAGCATTGCGAAGATCACCATCAGCACGACCTTGCCGAAGAACACGCTGAACTTCAGGATCGCCGCCAGCAGGCCGGTGGCTTCCGGCTGCAACGCCGGGACGAACGGCATGTGGTAGCCGCCCATGAACAGCAGCACGAAGAACGCCGAGCCGGTGACGAGGTGCGCGAATTCCGCGAGGAAGAACAGCGCGAAACGCATCGAAGAATATTCGGTGTGCCAACCACCGACGAGTTCCTGCTCGCTCTCGGCATTATCGAACGGCGAACGGTTGCCTTCCGCGAGCGTGCAGGTGTAGAACAGGATCGCCGCGAGCGGGTGCACGAAGATGTACCACAGGCCGCCGTTGGTCTGCGATTCGAGGATCGAGTGCGGGCCGACGGTTCCGGCCGTCAACACGATCACCAGCAGGCACAGGCCCATCGGGATTTCATAGGAAATCATGCCCGCCGAGGCACGCATGCCGCCGAGGAACGAATACTTGTTGTTGGAGGCCCAGCCACCCAGCGTCACGCCGTACACGCTCATCGAAGCCACGGCGAGGATGAAGATGAAGCCGATGTCCACCGCCGCGGCACCCACGATCGCGTCGCCAGCGCTGACGATCTCTCGCCCGCCGATCACGATCGGATTGATCTCGATCACGCCACCCCACGGGATCACCGCCCAGCCGATCAACGCGGGAACCACCGAGAGCATCGGCGCGAGACTGAACAGCACTTTGTCAGCCTGCGGCGGGCGGTAGTCTTCCTTCAGAATGAACTTCAGGCCGTCGGCCAGCGATTGGCCCAGTCCCCAGAACCCAAAGCCCCGGAAGAGCTTCTGCAGGAACGGCAGACCCAGGTCAAAGCCGACCCGGTTCGGGCCGATGCGGTCCTGGATATACGCCGAGACTTTTCGTTCGAAGTACACAAACAGCCCGACCGAGGCCAGGACGACATGAATCACGACGACTGCCGTGATCACGCCCACAAAGAACTGGGGGCTGAGAGGAAATATCGCGTCGAGGATGCTGCTCATAGAACCGGGATGGTACGCCGGTATGGCCGGCTCGGAAAGACGAGGAAGTCCGTTTCAGGCCGACTTTTCGGGCGGTGGGCCCGATCACTGGCCAACGATCACTGCAGGTTGACGGGCATCACGACATACACAAAGTCGCTGCCGCTCTTGATCATGCCGGGCTTGTTCGGGGCCTTCATCTCGATCATCACTTCCTCGCCCGGAAGCACCTTCAGGGCATCGATGATGAACGCCGGGTTGAAGCCGATTTCGATGTCGTCCCCATCAAAGGACTTCATCTCGACATTGATCTCCGCCTCGCCCATCTCCGGGGCGCGACTGGAAATCTTCAGCGCCTGCGTATCTTTGCCAAAGGCCATCCGCACGCCGCGTGATTCCTCGTTGGTGAGCAAGGCGGCACGCCGAACCGCCGAGCCAAGCGACTCGACCGTAAAGGTGGCCCGCTTGTCCTGATCCTTCGGGATGACATCCTGGTAGGGGGGGAAGGTGCCATCGACGAGGTTGGAGGCCAGTACCGTGCCGCCTGCGCCAGCGACATCGGAATCGTCGAATTTGATGATGATCTGGTTGTCGGTGACCGCGACGCGGACCTGGTCACAGCCGCTGAGCAGTTTGTTGGCCATCGTCAGTGCCTTGGTCGGCACGATGCAGGTGGATGGGCCATCACCGGCAAATTCGTTGGCGTTCGCCTTGGCGAGTGCGAGACGACGACCGTCGGTCGCGACCATCTCGATCTTCTTGCCCTCGCGACGCATCAACACACCGTTGATCGCGTACCGCGAGTTCTCGCGAGCGGTCGAGAAGGTGGTGCGGGTGATAAGCATCGACAGTGTGGAAGCGTCGATCGTGAAGCTATCGTCTGCAGATTCCTCCGGGAAATCCGGAACCTGCGGGAAGTCCGCGACCGGATAGCCGTACACCTTGAAGTGTGCGTCAGCGCCGCGGATGTTCGTGACATCGCCATCGGTTTCGAGTGTCAGAGTCGGGTCTTTGTCTTCAGCGCTGACGATCTGGCGCAGTTTGTCAGCCGGGATCAGCGCTTCGCCGTCTTCTTGCACCTCTGCTTGCGCGCTCGTCATCCGGATGGAAATCTCAGCGTCGGTCGCGCTCAGGGTGATTGTGCCCGCGCCCCCATCACCGTCTTTGCGTGCCTCGAATTTGATGCAGGTGAGCTGCGGGCGCGGCGATCGCCCAGCCACAACTCCGGAGACGAGATTCACCGCATCCATCAGCGCGGCTCGGTCACAAATCACCTTCATCGATTCCTTCTCCGTTCAGCACTCTGGGCCGGTGCCCGACGCGGATCCATCCCGGCCTTTCGCGAGGCCTTCTGTACGCCGGATTGTACCCAACACGCACAATACCGCGAGCCACCATCGGCGCCGGGTACTACCTCTGGTAGCACACCGCATCGGGTTGCTCAACGCGAGTATCCGGCATCCGTTCCCACCAGCGATTCAAAGGACATGATTCCCACCGATCGCCCACATCCGGAGACCCGGTTGCATTCCATATGCTGCAGAGTTGAATTTCTCGGTCTTTCGACCCACGAAATCGGTTGTGGCGAGCCGTGCGATGCGTGATACTGAGTCGCCCCGTACATCCACGCTCAGCGTGGAGCGCGGTTTGTTTGATAATAGTTCGGGTATCACGCGACTGCCCCCATTGAGTCTGACCGCTCACCGACGCAGCGCCCTATAGAAGGTAAGGACCATCACATGTCATTCGAAGCAGCGGTGCACGCCCAGGCCATCGAACTTGACCGTCTGGCTCTTGAAATGTGTGCCAAGGCTGGGAGCGGCCACCCCACCACCGCCAGTAGCCTCGGTCACATCATCACGGTCCTCTACTTCCACACCATGCGCCACTCCCCGGAGTTGCCCGATTACCCCACCGCTGACCGCCTCGTCCTCTCCGAGGGCCACGCCGTACCAATCGTGTACGCCGCCGCGGCCACCCTCGGCATCCACTTCGGCATGGACCCGAACAACCGCCGGGCCATGACCGTGGAGGATCTTGCCACCCTTCGCGAGATCGACTCCTGCCTCGATGGCCACCCGAACCCGATGGAAGGCATGCCGATGTTCGACGCGGCCACCGGCTCACTGGGCCAGGGCCTGTCCGTCGCAGCTGGCCTCGCCGAGGGCGCTCGCCTCGACGGCCTCGATCGCCGGATTTACTGCATCATCGGTGATGGCGAATCCCGCGAAGGCCAGATCGCCGAAGCCCTCGACCACATCGCCGATCGCGCCCTGACCAATGTCTGCCCGATCTTCAACTGCAACGACTACGGCCAGGCCGCCAAGGTCAGCAAGCAGCAGTCCGCCGAGCGGACCGCCGCCAAACTCGATGCCTACGGCTACGAAGTCATCACCATCGACGGACACGATCCGTCCGCGATCAAGAAGGCTCTCGATCGTTTCATAGAAATTTCTGGGAATTCGAACGCCAAGCCGGTGGCCATCGTTGCCAAGACGGTCAAGGGCTGGGGGACCCCGAGCCTCCAGGGTGGTGGCTGGCACGGCAAGCCGGCGACCGGGCAGCAGCTTGAGAACGCTTTGGCGGAACTCGCCGAGCGTCGTGCGGAAATGACCAGCGCCCTCAGCAGCACCGATGCGTTCACCATCCAGCCGCCGACCGCCTCCGAACCCGAGGACTACGCCGCCTCCGCGGATATGCCGACTTTTACCCAGGCAATGGCCGCCCGCGACATGACCAGTGTCGTGCACACCGGTCGTTTCGCGACCCGCCGGGCTTACGGCGTGGCGATCCAGCAGCTCGGCAAGACCAATAAGAATGCCGTTTGCCTCGACGCGGATGTTTCCAATTCCACCTTCGCGATCGATTTCGCCAACGATCCTGATCTCGCCTCCCGCTTTATTGAATGCAAGATCGCTGAGCAGAACATGGTGTCGGTGGCTGCCGGCCTCTCCGCTGCCGGGAAGATCCCGTTCGTCTCGACCTTCGCGAAGTTCCTGACCCGGGCGTACGACCAGATCGAAATGGCCATCAACTCCGGTGCGAACATCAAGTTCATCGGGTCGCACGCCGGCATCTCGCTCGCCTCCGACGGCCCGAGCCAGATGTCCCTGCCCGATGTTGCCTGGTTCCGCAGTTTCGCCACGGTCCGCGACCATCGCGGCAACCCGGCCTGCTATGTGCTCCAGCCCTCCGATGCCTACGCCGCGTACGCCCTGACCGAGATCATGGCCGAGTACGAAGGTGCCTGCTACATGCGGACCCTCCGCCCCGACACCGAGTTCCTCTATTCTGATGATGAAGTCTTCAACCTCGGCGGCTTCCACCAACTGGCCGAAGGGCGGGACATCCTGCTCGTCGCCTCTGGTTATATGGTCCATGAGGCCAATAAGGCCCTTGAGGAACTCGACAAGGCCGGTGTGTCGGCGGGCCTCGTCGATTTGTACTCGCTGCCCTTCGACGAAGAGAAACTCCTGGATGTGGCCAACGCCTCCGGCGGGCGCATCCTCACCCTCGAAGACAACTACGGCGGTGGCTTCGGTTCCGCCGTGGCCGATGCCCTCTCGGCTTCCGGTGATGGCTTCGAGCTTGCTCAGATGCATGTCACCCGGATTCCCAAGTCCGGACGCACGCCCGATGCGGTCATGGAGTACTGCGGCCTGAGTGTGAAGCAGGTCGTGGATCGGTGCCTGGAGGTGCTCGAGGTCACCACAGCCTGAGTTTTCCACCGTCATCCGCGCTGATCTGAAGGATTTTCTACGAATTTTTTCTTCTCAGATCAGGTGAAATTCTGCTTTTTTGCTCCCTTGGGCGGTTTGAACGCCTGTTCAAGTCCGAGAAGTCGTGACGGAGTTCTCGGACTTGGCCCCTTTCGGATTTGTCGTAATTCAGGCGAAATCAACAGGTTAGGGAGGTCGGGGAGTCTGGGGTGAAAACTCCGTGGATACCCGAAGAGCACAATTGGAGAATTCAGGCGGTTTTTTACGAGTGATTTGTGGACATACCCACCGTACGGGGTCGAAAACAGATATCGGTATTGTTTGCGTTTGCTATCCTGGGCGACTAAGATAGCAAACACTCACTTGGCGATCGTTCCATCTGATAGCGGTGAATTGGTGGTCGCTGGAGCGGGACTTCAAGTCAGGGCTGAGTTGGCTCTGAATCGTGAAAGCCAGAGGTTCCGGCCTGACGGCCACAAACCATCACCGCGAAGAATTTTTAGGAGAGTCTCATCATGAGTCTGACCCAGTGCCTGTCCCTGATCGCGGGCGCCACGCTCGCCGGCACCGCCGTCGCTGATTCCGCTATCACCGCGGACGAGGCGCGGGCCATCGTTGCCGAAATGCTGGCTGACGCCGAAACCCGTTCGAGCCTGCAGTCCTCCGGCGGCACCGCCGGCCACGACGGCTCCTTCTTCATGTCCAGTTCGGGCGGTAGCTTCCGCCTGAACGTTGGTGGCCAGATCCAGTTCCGCTACGGACTGAACCTCGGCGACGACCTCGGTGGCACCACCGACAACGACGACGAGCGCGGCTTCCAGACCCGTCGTACCAAGCTGAACTTCAGCGGTACCGTGTACGACAACATTGACTTCAAGGTCAGTGGTGCGTTCAACCGTAACGGTGGTGCGTTCGGCCTCGAAGACGCCTGGACCCGCTTCTCCATCAACGAGAACTCCAGCGTCAAGGTTGGTCAGTTCAAGGCCCCGTTCCTCCGCGAAGAACTCGTCAGCTCCACCCGTCAGCTCGCCGCTGATCGCTCGGTTGCGAACGAAGTCTTCAACCAGGATCGCTCGCAGGGTGTGCAGTACGGCTACACCGCCGACGACTGGAACCTCGCGATCGCCTTCACTGACGGTATCAACACCGACAACACCGACTACAACAGCTCCAACGCCACCGGTGCTTGGGGTGGTGGCGAAGCCGACTGGGCCTTCACCGGTCGCTTCGAGTACCTCGGCTCCGGCAACTGGAAGCAGTTCAAGGACTTCACTTCCGAAGCCGGTTCCGAAACCGCTTGGATGCTCGGTGCCGCTGCTCACTGGGAAACCGGTGAAATCGGTGGTGCTGGTGCCAACGACTACACCAACTTCGGTTACAC
Organism: Phycisphaerales bacterium JB050; assembly: GCA_043101125.1. Taxonomy (GTDB): domain Bacteria; phylum Planctomycetota; class Phycisphaerae; order Phycisphaerales; family UBA1924; genus JANSXG01. The sequence continues at coordinate 18,581 of JBICHT010000017.1, forward strand.
CGTCGATGCCTCCATCGAGGGTGACGGCTGGAGCGTCTTCGGTGCCTTCATCGGTCGCTCGATCGATATCGACGGTGGCACTGACGCCGACGACTTCGGCGCCGTTGTTCAGGCCGCCTTCCGTATCCCCGAGTCGAAGTGGGAAATCTTCGGTCGCTGGGACGGCGTCTTCCCCGACAGCAACTACACCGACGACGATGACTTCCACACCATCACCTTCGGTGCCAACTACTACATGCACGGCCACGCCGCGAAGTTCACCGTTGATGTCCAGTGGTTCCTCGATCAGATCGAAGCCACCGACGACATCGTCTCCGCCAACTCCGGCATCGGCCTCCTGGGCGATTCCGACGACGGCGAGATCGGTATCCGCGCTCAGTTCCAGCTCCTCTTCTGAGTTGCTGAACCGAGTGACGATCAACTGATCGATCCACAGGCCGGCTCCTCAGAGCCGGCCTGTTCTTTTTTTGCCATCCCCCAGTCGTCTCCACGGCGCAACGCGTGCGCGCCGCTACACTCACGCCTTCTTCACCAATGACCACAGGCACGGGAGACAGACTTGATCGAGTCCACCGCGACCCCTCCGACCGCTGAGACGACCATGCCCAGTTTCCCCGAACCCGAAATCAAACCCGGCAAACTCTCCGGGAAAAAAGGTAGCCGACGCAACCGTACCGGGAAGTTCCTCGCCGAGATGGCCGATCGCCATGTCTGCTACGAGGCCTCCGTCCAGTGCGTCGAAGCGGAAATCGACTTTGTCACCGAAACCTTCGAACAGATTCGCAAAAGACCGCTCCGCCAGATCCGTGAAGACTTCTGCGGCACCGCGAACACATCCTGCGAGTTCGTTTCTCGCCACGCCGAGAACCGCGCCATCGGTGTCGATCTCGACGAAGCAACTCTGCAGTGGGGACGCGATCACAAGCTCAGTGCCCTCGATGAAGATGCTCAGTCACGGGTCGATCTCCGTCGCGAAAATGTGCTCTCGGTCGAAACCGAGCCGGTTGATGCCATCCTGGCGATGAACTTCAGTTACTTCATCTTCCAGCAGCGCGACCTGCTCCGTTCGTATTTCGAGCGTTGCCGCGCCGCCCTCAAGGACGACGGCGTGCTCTTCCTCGACTGCTTCGGCGGGCACGAAAGCTACGCCGAGACCGAGGACGAGCGTGAAATCGAAGCGGAAGACGGCCCTACCAAGATCGGCATCGATGCGTATTCGAAGGACGGCTTCACCTATGTCTGGGACCAGCACAAGTACAACCCGATCACGGGCGAGATGGTCTGCAAGATCCACTTCCACTTCCCGGACAAGTCGAAGATCAAGAACGCGTTCACCTATGTCTGGCGGATGTGGACCCTGCCGGAACTCCGCGAGATCCTCAGCGAGGCCGGCTTCAGCCAGGTCGATATCTATTGGGAAGGCACCGACGAGGAGTCCGGCGAGGGCAGCGGCGAGTACTCGCCCGCCCTCGAGGGCGAGGCCGACCCGGCGTGGGTGTCGTATATCGTGGCTCAGAAGTAATCAGCCGCGTTTCCGCTCTCCCGGGAACGGCAGATTTTCTTTCAGATCTTTTTGAAACCAATGCAAATGGGTCGGCTCTGGCGTACCATAGAGGTGCCATGCCGACCCTTGTTGACATCGCGCCTGCACCAGCTCCCGTTGCGGATCTCGTCGCCGCCGGCCTGGTTCGTGCCGTCGAGATCATGCACGACCAGTTCCGTACGCCCGTCGATGAGGTGGAGCAGCTCGTGCGCCTCGCCGAACGATACCACGGCAAGATGCTCCGTCCCGCGATCGCGATGGTCAGCGCTCTCGCCTCCCAAGCACTCTCCGGGAGTCCTGAACCCATCGGGACCGCTGATCCGCGCTTCCAGCGCGTTGCGACCGTGGGGGGTGTGATCGAACTGATCCACCTCGCCACGCTGGTCCACGATGATGTCCTCGACCATGCCGAAGAACGGCGCGGCGGGCCGTCAGTCAACGCCCTGAAGGGCAACGAGCAGTCAGTCATCCTCGGGGACTACCTGCTTTCCAAGGCCTTCCACCTCTGTGCGAAGCTCGATGCGGAAGCCGGGACGCACTGCGCGGTCCGGGTCGGTGAGATCACTTCCACGGTCTGCGAAGGTGAAATCCTCCAACTCTCGCACCGGGGGGATGCAGAACTCACCCGGGATACCTACTTTGACATCATCGAGCGCAAGACCGCCGCGCTGATAGCCGTCGCCTGCGAACTCGGTGCTTTGCTGGCGGGAGCCCCGCAGAGCGTGGCCGATGCGCTCTACCGCTACGGGATGAACATCGGCACGGCGTTCCAGATTCAGGACGACCTGCTGGACCTGGTCGGCGAGCAGCGACTGGTTGGCAAGCCGCTCGGGCGCGACCTCGAACTCGGCAAACTGACCCTGCCCCTGATCCACTTCCTCGAGAGCGGTGGCCCAGAGGCCCAGTCGGTCCTCGCCCAGGTTCGCAGCGGGGCGCACCTGAATCAGGTTCAACGCGGCGATCTGGTTCGGTGCATCGAGCAGGCGGGCTCGATCGAGTACGCCCGAGGCATGGCTTCCGATCTGGTTTCGAACGCGAAAGTCGCGGTCAAGATTCTGCCGGATTCCCCGGCCAAGGCCTACCTGCTGGATCTGGCCTCGGCCGTCATCGAGCGGGCGTTCTGAGGACCGCTGGGCCTGCTCACTTGGCGCATCTGAGGCGTTCGGATACCATCCCCGACCCGCTTGAGTGGAGCGGACCCTGTTTAATCCCACCCGTCGCCCGAGGTTTTGCCCCGGGCCAGTTTCGTCCACGACGGAGATCACGCATGAGCCAGTTCAACCGTTTCGGCGGCCCCCGCACCAATGTCCTCAAGGAAACCGCCAACGGCACCAGTTATGTCGATTGGAAGGATGTCGAGTCCCACCCCCGCATGCTGAGCCCCAACCGCAAGATCTACAGCCGCAAACGCCTCGGCACGACCGCTGCCGAGCAGCGCAAGGTCGCCCAGGCCATCAAGCGTGCCCGCCACATGGGCCTGCTGCCCTTCACCTCCGCGACCCTCTGATCGCGAAGCCGAAGCCCGTTGCCAACGACGCCCGAATCACCGGGCGTTTTTCGTGCGCAAATTCTTTGAAATTTTCGAGTTCCCGGTCTGATTCCGTGAACTTTCCGTCGCGGGAAGCATCTCAATGGTGAGACCCTCGCATTTTTGACCTCGGTCCCAGCTGGTCGCGGTCGACGGTGCGACAGGTTGAAGCGTGAGTGAGCCCCCGACCCGGTTCACTCACGCTTTTTTCTTTATGCGCCAGGTGGCCTAGCATCTGAGCCATGACACAGACCGACTCCAGCGCGACTCGCGACTATGCCGTTATTGAGGCCCCGGAACTGGCGCTCCCGCGTGAGCAGCGCATGGGCATGCTGGTCGACCGGCTCTGGGCCGCCTTCGGCAACCCGGCCACACTGGACGGCTCGCTGACCGGTGACGCGGCCGCGGCACTCCGAGGCTACTCGTGGGTCGGCTTCTACTTCGCTCCGGATTGCCCCTTCACGGATGTGCACGGACAGCACCTGCGACCGAGCGCCCACGAGATGCTCCTCGACCGTCGCCAGCCCAAGCCGGCCTGTTCGCCCATCGGCCTCAGCGGGATGTGCGGTCGGAGTTATCGCGAGGCGGTGCCGATCGTGGTGGGCGATGTCGCGGCGTTGTCGGACGGCTACATCGCCTGTGATCCGCGGGATCGCTCGGAAGTGGTGGTGCCGTGCTTCGATGAGCAAGGCCGGGTTTACGCCGTGCTCGATGTCGATGGGTACGCCCCGCACGAGTTCTCGGCCCACGACGCCGAGCGGCTCCACGAGTTGCTGGTGCGGAGCAGTCTCTCGCATGGCGGGGCGCGGGACCCGCTTCTGATCTGATTCTTTTTTGCCTTGCGTCTTGACCGGATGCAATGGGAAGATATACTTGCATTATGGTGCAAACAAACAAGAAATCCACCCGCCCCCCGTCGACGCCGCGCCAGGCCGTCCGTCGTCGTCATCCGATTGATGCTCTGCTGGCCCCGGACCTGTTCCGGGCCCTCGGCGACCCGACTCGCGTCGGTTTACTGGCGTGTCTGGCCAAGTGCGGGCGCTACTGCTCGGTCGGTGAGGTTGCCGAGTGCTGCTCGGTCGATCTCTCGGTTGTCTCGCGCCACCTCAAGCAGTTGGAGCAGGCGGGCATCCTCGAATCCGAGAAGCAGGGACGCAGCGTTCTCTATCGCGTTCGGTTTGGCGAGTTGTCCTCGGCACTCCGTTCGCTCGCCGATGCCATCGACACCTGCTGCCCCGATGGAACCTGTGAATCCGGGTCCTGTTGCGAGAGCGAGGGTTCCGATGGCTGCTGCTGAATCCGCGCGCCCCACCGTGCTGTTTCTCTGCACCGGCAACTCCTGTCGCAGCCAGATGGCCGAGGGCTGGGCGAAGCATCTCAAAGCGGATCAAATTGATTCCTACTCCGCGGGCACCGATCCGCACGGCTTGAACCAACTGGCCGTGAAGGCCATGGCCGAAGCCGGCGTGGACATTTCTGGTCATGCCTCCAAGCGACCGGAAGACCTCGGCATCGATTTCGATTTCGTGGTCACCGTGTGCGACGCGGCGAATGAAACATGCCCGGTCTTCCCAGCGAACACGCGCGTCGTGCATGTCGGCTTTGAAGACCCGCCGAAGCTCGCCGCCCACGCCGCGACTCAGGAAGAAGCGATGCACCACTACCGGCGCGTACGGGATGAGATCCGCGCCTACATCGAGACTCTCCCCGAATCTCTGAATCACAAACAACCATGCCAAACGAAAGGCACGATATGAACGACAAAACCAAAGCACCGTGTTGCGGCCCCGACTGCTGCTCTCCTTCATCCGAATCGAAGCCCACGCTCGACGCCAACGCCGTGCGCGACCAGGTCCGTGCCGGATACGGCGCGATCGCCACCGGCGGCGGCTGGTCGGCGATGCAGGAGTCCGTCTCCTCGGGTGATGCCGCCGCTTCCTCGTGCTGCTCTCCAGCCGGCGGATGCTGTGGCCCGGCCACCTTCAGCCCCGACGAACTCGCCAAGGCGATCGGTTACGCCGACGATGACCTCGTGGGGTCGGTGGAAGAAGCCAACCTCGGCCTGTCCTGCGGCAACCCGACCGCGATCGCGGCCCTCAAGCCCGGCGAAGTGGTCATCGACCTCGGCTCGGGGGGTGGTTTCGACTGCTTCATCGCGGGCCCGAAGGTCGGCGCGAGTGGACGCGTCATCGGGATCGACATGACCCCCGATATGCTCTCGCTCGCGCGCAAGAACACCGCGATGTATCGAGATCGCACCGGCCTCGACAATGTCGAGTTCCGGCTCGGCGAGATCGAGAACCTGCCGGTCGCCGATGCCAGCGTGGATGTGGTGATCTCCAACTGCGTGCTGAACCTGTCACCGGACAAGCCGCGTGTCTGGGCGGAGATCGCTCGCGTGCTCAAGCCCGGCGGGCGCGTTGCGGTGTCCGACCTCGCCCTTCGGCGGGAACTGCCCGAGGCCGTCAGGGCCGATGTCGAGGCCCTCGTCGGGTGCGTTGCCGGTGCGGTGCTGATCGACGAGATCCGGGACACGCTGGTGAGCCTCGGCTTCGATCGCATCACTCTCACGGAGAAGCCTGAATACATAGACGCGATGAGCGGCTTCCAGGACCCGCTCTACGCCAAGATCGCCGCATCACTCCCAGAGGGCACGCGCATAAGCGACTTCGTGACCAGTCTGGATATCGCGGCCATCAAACCAGCCGGAAAATGAGCCATGACCGACTCAAGTGAAACGCCCGTCGCGTGCGTGCCATGCGCCGATGATGCACCGAAGCGTCTCGGCTTCCTGGACCGTTTCCTGACGGTCTGGATCTTCGGCGCAATGGCTGCCGGTGTTGCGCTGGGCAAATTCGTACCAAGCATGGGCGAAGCACTCGACGCAGTCTCGATCGGGACGACCAGCATCCCCATCGCGATCGGTCTCATCGTGATGATGTACCCGCCTCTGGCGAAGGTGCGTTACGAGAAACTGCCGGAGGTCTTCCGGGACTGGAAGATCCTCGTGTTCTCGCTCGTGCAGAACTGGCTGGTCGGTCCGATTCTGATGTTCAGCCTCGCCGTACTCTTCCTGCGTGATTATCCGGAGTACATGATCGGGCTGATCATGGTCGGGCTGGCGCGATGCATCGCGATGGTGCTGGTGTGGAACGATCTTGCCAAGGGCAGCAGTGATTACGCCGCGGGCCTGGTGGCGTTCAACAGCATCTTTCAGGTGCTCTTCTTCGGTGCTTACGCGTGGGTGTTCATCACCTGGCTGCCGGGCGTGATCGGGCTTGAGGGGGCGGTGGTCGATATCACGATCGGCGAGGTCTTCGCCAGCGTGCTGATCTACCTCGGTATCCCGTTCTTCGCGGGCATGCTCACGCGCTTCATCCTCCGCCCTCTGAAGGGCGACGAGTGGTACACACAGCGGTTCCTTCCCCGCATTGCGCCGCTGACGCTCCTCGCGTTGCTGTTCACCATCGTGGTGATGTTCAGCCTGCAGGGCGGGACCATCGTGGAGCGTCCGTTCGACATCCTGAGGATCGCCGTCCCGCTCACGATTTACTTTGTGACCATGTTCCTTGTCAGTTTTCTTCTCGCGAAGAAGGTCGGTGCGGACTACGAGAGAGCGGCGACCCTGGCGTTCACCGCGTCCGGTAACAACTTCGAGCTTGCCATCGCCGTGGCGATCAGCGTCTTCGGCATCGGCTCTGGGGTGGCCTTCGCGACGGTCGTCGGGCCGCTGGTGGAGGTGCCGGTGCTGATCGGGCTGGTGAGTGTTTCGCTCTGGCTGGGCCGCCGCATGTACAGTCTTGAAGCCCGATAACACAGTATGAATTATTCTTTGGCTATTTCTTTGGAGAATATTTATTCTCGAAGTACACTCTCCCTGAAAAACATGCTTTGCACTGGAAAGGGAGAAAAAATGTGTGCACGCACCGCATCCGGCATCGTCGCCGCAATCACGATCGGCTTTGCATCAGCTATCGCAAACGCCGGAGTCACTGGGCCCCGTAGTTTCGATTTTCCGGTTCCCGACATCGGGACTAAGTTCTTCTTCGATACCGGCATTTATCCCGGTGCCGAACCATACGCCGGACACCTTGTGACCGGTGGACGCGTCTCCCTGACGGTTGAGATCACCGAAATTCCGGGCGAGCCCGGGGTGTCCGACGCTTCAAATTTCTACACCGAGATTATCTTCCCCGTGGACACCAATCCGGCGACACCCGAGGTCGAGCCGTACTACGCCTACATCTCCGGAGATGAAGAGGGCTGGGCCGGGCTTGGTACATTCACCATCGAGCGCGAACTACCCGAACTCGCTGGGAGCACCTTCGTGGTCCCGCTGTTCTTCACCGCGACCACCTACAGCGATGGCGTGAACGGCTCGATCGATTTCGGCGACGGCTTCTGGACGCTCGATGTGGTTCCTGTCCCTGGGACCGTCGGGATACTGAGCCTTGCTGGGATCGGCGCGATGCGTCGTCGCCGCCACTGATCGTCTGTTCAAGATCGGCACGGCAAAACAGGAACCGCGGGGGGGGGACCACCCCCCCGGTGCAGGTTTTGGAAAAAAAATATTTAGGTAGGGGAAAGTGATAAATGTAAGACGTGAACCCCACCAAAAAAAACGCGGGGTAGGGGGTGGCA